>JAWLED010000053.1:0-16595 GCA_041686235.1 Spirochaetia bacterium
CGCATGTCGAGGTCTTCCGCGAGCTGCTCGAGCGCCTTCGGTGTTTTTCCGAGCAAATTCTCCTTCACGGTATTCAGAACCTACGCAGCGTAGCCTCCGCTGTCAACGCCGGGGCGCGGCGGCGCCCCGCCACCGGCGGGCGCCCCCCGCGCGGTGTACGCTCGCAACCGCGATGATTGCAGCCCGGCGAAGGTTGCGCTACGATGGAAGCGACGATCACCGAGACCACAAAAGTGAGGCACAAATGAACGATAAAGCTGCTGCAGTGCTGAAAACGTTCGAGGAGCTCGATGCGGTTCCCCGCCGCTCGAAAAACGAGGGGCCCGTCCGCCAATGGTTGACCTCATGGGCGGCAGAGCAGGGGTTCGACCATCGAGTGGATAATGCCGGAAACGTCATCGTGACGGTTCCCGCAACGCCGGGACATGAGTCGGCGCCGACGGTGGTGCTTCAAGGCCACATGGACATGGTGTGCGAGAAGCGCCCGGAGGTCGTACACGATTTCTCTTCCGATCCGATACGATTGGTATATGAGGAGGAATGGGTGCGGGCCGACGGAACGACGCTCGGAGCCGACAACGGTATTGCGATCGCGCTTGCCATGCGTATTGCCGAGGACCCGGAGGTAGTGCACCCGCCGCTCGAGCTTCTGTTCACCGTCGACGAAGAGACGGGTCTTACCGGTGCACTAGAGCTGGAAGAAAACAGCCTCAGCGGCCGAACGCTCATCAACTTGGATTCCGAAGAGGACGACTCGCTCATAGTCGGTTGCGCCGGGGGGAGAAACTCGTCGGTGCGTATTCCGATAGACCGGGATACGAGGGGGAGCGCGCAAACGGTGCTCGAGCTCACCGTTTCGGGGCTTTCGGGGGGACACTCGGGGATCGACATCCATCGCAACCTGGCAAACGCCAACCGCATCCTTGCTCGTGTGCTACAGCAAGTGGAAGAGGTTACGCCCTACCGTCTGTGCTCGCTCTCCGGGGGTACCGCGCATAACGCCATACCCCGCGACGCGACTGCGCGGCTCACGGTCGCCGACGGCGCGGTGGAGGAGGTCAAATCGCAGATTGCGGAGTTCGAGGGCGTCGTCCAAGCGGAGTATCGGCGAGAGGAGAGCGGCCTGCGTCTTGACCTCGACGCCGGCGTGGAGGCAAATCGTGGGCAGGAGACCGAAAAGGGCGAGGGTGCGCCGCTCACGGTGGAGGCTTCGCAGCGTGTTGTGGACGTGTTGTTAGCCCTGCCCCATGGGGTGTTTCGAATGTCCGACGATATAGAGGGTTTGGTGGAGACCTCGGACAACGTGGCGACGGTTGGACTGGAGGAGGACAGGCTCTCGGTGCTCGTTAGTCAGCGAAGCTCCGTTCCCTCTCAGCTCGAGGCAATAAGCGCAAAGATCAATGCGGTCACACGGCTTGCCGGCGGGACGGCCCACTACGAAAGCGAGTACCCCGCTTGGACGCCGAATATGGACTCGGCACTTCTTTCCAAAGCCGTAGCGGTCTTCGAAGAGGTGACCGGTGCGAAGCCGAAGGTGCAAGCCATTCACGCGGGTCTCGAAGCCGGCGTTATCGGTGCGAAGCACGAGGGGATGGACATGATTTCTCTCGGGCCGACCATCGAAGGTGCGCACACGCCCGAGGAGCGGTTGCATCTCGAGAGTGTGTCTCGGATATGGGAGGTGCTCGCAGCGCTGCTTGCCGCCTTGAGCTAGCCCTGTTGGGCTATTCTCAGCGGTTTCGGCTCCATTTACGTTAAAGATACGGTGGTTTCAAAGCTACCTTGTGTAAACTATCTCTAAGGAGACGGTATGAACGTACCCGTACAGATGTCCTTTCGTGACGTTGAGAAGACGGAGACATTGAAAGAGCTCATCGAGAATGAGGCAACGTCCCTCGAAGAGGTGAATGATCACGTCTCGAGTTGTCGCGTGAGCGTTGAACGGCCACAGAAACACCTCAAGAGCGGTAGTCCGTATCGGGTCCGGATAGACATGACCGTGCCGCCCAAGCACGAATTGGTTGCGCGGCGCGAGCCGGGCCACGGCGAGATGCACGAGGAGCTCGAAACGGTCATTCTCGATACCTTCGATGACGCACGCCGCCAGTTGCGCGAGCTCAACGCGCGACAGCATTCGGAGGAGAAGCGTCACCCGGGACAGGAAACGACGGCCCTTGTGGAGCGTGTCGTCCCGGAGGAGAACTTCGGGTTTCTCAAAACACTCGACGGGCGAGACGTGTATTTCCATCGAAATAGCGTGGTAAATCATGATTTTGATCGGCTTGCCGTCGGCACCGGTGTGTGGCACACTGCGGAGATGGGTGCTGAAGGCCTTCAGGCAACGACGGTGAGAATCACCGATAAACCTGGGCGCCGAAGTAACGGCACCGCGGGCTAAAGGTATTGTGCGCATTGGAGATGTTGTATACACTCATGGTGGAGGCAATAGATGGGAAAAAACGTACTGGTTGTTGATGATTCCTCGGCAATCCGCCAAAGTGTATCGTTCATCCTCGATCAGGCGGGATACGGAGTGTCACAGGCCGAAGACGGGCTCCAGGCGTTGGAGAAGCTCGACGGCACCAGTTTTGATCTAATCATTACTGATGTGAATATGCCCAACCTCGACGGTATCGGGTTGACCGCCAAAGTGCGAGAGAACCCTGATTATAAGTTTACTCCAATCGTGGTTCTCACCACGGAATCCCAGTCTTCCAAAATGGAAGAGGGGAAGGCAGCCGGGGCAACCGGCTGGATCGTAAAGCCGTTCGATCAGGATAAGTTGCTTGGAGTGGTAAAAAAACTCATCGGCTAAGGCTAAGCCCGGTGAGTCCATTTCCCACTCTCTAAGGGGATGACACACCCATGGTCATTTTGATGCGTAGGTGTGTCATTTTTGCCTGTAAGGTTCGGGCTTTCAGGGCGTATATGAGTCTTTTCGGCCCCCCAATCCCGTGAAAGCCGCTGCGGTCAACGCCGGGAGACGATCTATCGGCGTATTCGCCATGATGCGGCCGGCCGACTCATGTGGCCTTCCGCATAGGCTTCGGTGCATCGCGCGGTTTAAGTATCTCCCACAGAACAAATTAAAAGTTTACTTTTACGGTATGCCGGATTCACAGACGAAATACCTCCCGAAGTGCCGGCCGGCCTCGGCCGGTGCCGGCGGGGCGTTCGACTTGGCACGCAGATTGCATGCACATTACTGAGAAGAACCTATACAAACCTATGGGAGGTACACAGTGAGATACATGGTAAAAACCCGAGCAAATGCCGGAGCAAACCGTCGGAGTGAGTTGGACCGCTTGTTTGGCGGGATGTTCAAAGATATGCCCGCTCTCGAGGGCCGACAACCGATCGTGGACGTGGTCGAACAAGACGACGAATATCTGCTCGAAGCGGAGCTTCCCGGGCTAAGCGAAGAGGACGTAGAGGTAAGCGTCGAGGATACCCTTTTGACGATCAGCGCAAACAAGGCCTCGAGTGAGGAAGAGCGGCGCTACCTCATCCGTGAGCGAGCGGTAGGTGAGTTTCGCCGAAGCTTTGTGTTGCCGAAAGACGCCGATAGCTCCAACATCGAGGCACGATTCAAAAACGGAGTCCTGACGTTGACGGTGAAGAAACTGCCCGAGGCAAAGCCCCGGCAGATCAAAATAGAGGGCGAGTAACACTCGCCCGTTTGTGAATGGGTGTGCGGCCTCCGCCTGCGAAGCGGAGGCCGTTTTGTTTTTCGCCACGTTATCCGATATACTGAATAAGGCCTCGTGGGGCGTACGGAACAATACGGAAAAGGAACGCTCGAAGATTCAGAGGGGGCGGCGTGCTGGTTGAGCTCATCTTTGCATTGATTCTCACATTGGAGTTGGTTCCCGAGGATGTCGGCACGTACACGGTGGATGTTCTCGAGGATACGGAGCTGACCATGGAGCTCCGCGCAGAGCGAGAGGAAGCGGAGGAAACGGCTCGGGTCTTTGGACAAGACGGGGCGGAGATTCTAACGGTAGAACGCTCGCGTACCGCCGGCCATCTCTACACCGCGTTTCCCGAGGACGGCGACCCCTCGGTGTTGGATGTCGGCCCCGCGCTCGACGAAATTCGTTCGTTCGAGACGGAGCCCGTGCAAACAATCTCTGCAGCGCCGGATTTGTCTGCGGGCGAAATCGAATGGATGCTCGTGCGTCGAGAGGAGCTGTTCTATCTCGGGGTGCCTTCACAGCAGACGTTGCTGATCGTTCGTACCGACGATCGAGGCGACGATTAGGAAATCTGTTGCACTTGAGCGGTCAACACAACGGCCAGAATCACGGCAACGGCGACCAATATAAAGCTAATGAGAAAGAGTAGATGATGTCGTTTCATAAAACCGTTCCTTCTGAGTAAAGCATGAGTTTACGCCCGAAACCCAAGAGCGAGCTTGTTGAGTCGAAACGAGTAGCGGTACTCTGTTCCGATCCAGAGCTGAACCGGATTATCACCGAAAGCTGCGAGGATTTCCAGTACTTCTTCGAGCCGGTATTTGCGGACACCGTTGAGGAAGGCATCGAGTTTCTCAACTACGATCTGCCGGATCTCACGGTCGTCAACGGAAACGATCCGAAGCTCGACGTTAACCGCGTGTTCGGCGAA
Organism: Spirochaetia bacterium; assembly: GCA_041686235.1. Lineage (GTDB taxonomy): Bacteria > Spirochaetota > Spirochaetia > DSM-27196 > PWMO01 > JAAAOH01. The sequence goes on from JAWLED010000053.1 coordinate 4,627, forward strand.
ATGAAACGAGACCCGTGGTTGCACCAGGGTTCTCTCGTCATCGTGTACGACCCGAGCGTGGTGTGTATCCGCACGAGTGAGCTGCGCCAACTCAATCTTCTCTCGGCGATGATGAGCTCGCGTTTGTCTCTACACTTCCCGCGGCTCTTGCGTATTCTCAAAGCAAACGAGCACATTCTCCACCAACGCAACATGCACGCACTGCTTGATGCCAATCTGAGCGGCACATTCGTTCTCGAGAACGATCCGTTTGACCTGACTACCTACTCGAATCTCCTTTCGAACTTCCTCTTTAATGCGAAACTGATCGACTTCGAGCAGAAAGAGCGCTACCACGTGGCGCTCATGGAGTTGCTCATGAACGCCGTCGAGCATGGGAACTGCCGCATAAGCTACGAGGAGAAATCCCGGTATATGAACCAGGGCGGCGATCCGCTTACCCTTATTCGCGAGCGCAACGCCGACCCCGAGATCAACAAGAAGAACGTCTATCTCTCCTATCGCATTCGTCCCTCGAGCTCGACCTTTACCATCACCGACGAAGGTGAGGGCTTCGATTGGCGGGGCTATCAGACCCTTTACGGCGAAGCCGGGCTTGGTGAGATGCACGGACGCGGCATTTTGATGGCATCGCATTACCTTGTGAACCTTACGTACAACGAGAAGGGAAACGAGGTCAGCTTCGAGCTCGAACACAAAGGCGATGAGGAGTTCCCGGTACCGGAATACTTCAACGACGGAGAAGAGATCTCGTTCGCCCCGGGGGACATCATTTTTTCACAGGGGGACCGCTCGAGCCACCTCTACTACATTGCCTCGGGGAGTTTTGACATCATAGTCGATGACGAGCTCATCAGCCGCTTGACTCCCGCAGACATATTTGTCGGCGAAATGTCGTTCCTGCTCAACAATCGCCGCACAGCCACCGTTCGGGCGGCCTCGGCCGGCACGCTCGTGCGCATCAGCAAAAAGCGCTTCGTAAACGCCATAAAGCAGCGTCCCGAGTACGGACTGTTTCTTGCCCGCCTGCTCTCGCGGCGACTGTTACGCCAGCATTACGTCACCGGCTGAGTGGCCGGCGGCCGCGACGACGACGCCTCACTTGCGAAACATGCGCACCACTATGGCGATGAGAAAGCCGACCGAAATGATGCCGGCCAATCCGTAGCCCACAAGCCCGAACGCCGAGACGCCTCGCCACACCGGCGGCACCTCTGCCTGGATGACCAGCGATGAGCTTACCAACAGCGAGGCGACAAGCAAGCCGAAGACCAGCCGGTAGCTGATGTTGTCGAGCGTATTCCTCAGCGGCTCGAGCCCGGTGACACGGAAGCCTACCCTCAGCTTTCCCCCTTTTGCCTGCTTCAGGACGTCGCGAGCGTCCGTGGGAAAATCGCGGAGAAAGGAGCCGAAATCCTGGCCGATCTCCTGGGTTTCCTGCCAAAGGTGTTTCGGTTCGAACCGCTTGGCCAACAGCCGCCTGGCGAAGGGTTGAAAGACCTGCATGAAGTCGAACTGAGGAGAGAGGTTTACGCCGAGCCCTTCGACGGCAAGCAGGGTTTTGGTGATGAGCATGAGGCTGCTTGGAATCTTCAAACCGTGGCGCACCACCAACTGAATGAGCTGGGTGAAGAACTGGTTGATATCTATTTCGCCGAATGCAATGTCGGCGTAGTGGTCGATAAGATCGTATATATCGTCTTCGAGCGCTTCCACCGAAATGTGTTCGGAGCTCGGGCGGGTGAGCCGCAGCACTCCGTCGGTGACGCGAGCAGGGTCACGGTTTACCGTGCCCACCATGGTCTCGACGAGATACTCGCGCTGGCGCGGGCGAATGCGGCCCATGATCCCGTAATCGAGCAGGCAGAGGGTGTCGTCACCGATAATGAGCAAATTCCCCGGATGCGGATCGCCGTGGAAGAACCCGTTTATGTAGATCTGCTCGAGCATGAGATTCGCAGCCTTTTTGGCGATGTGGGCTTTGTCCCAGCGCCCGCTCTCATCGGCCACTACCTCGGAGAACCGTGCCCCATGGATGTATTCCATGGTCATCACTCGGGGAGTCGAAAAATCACGATAGGTGCGGGGAACGTAGAGGTTTCTCCCGTCGTGGTACATTTCGCGAAACCGATCGGCGTTTTCCCGCTCGACGGTGAAGTTCAGCTCGAGGTTAATCGTGCGTCGGAACTCCTCCACGAGCTCGACGGGGCTGAACAAGCGGGAACGGGGTATGTAGCGTTCGGTGAGAGCCGCGAGAGACTGGATGATCTCAATGTCGGTCTCGATGATCTGCTCGATATCGGGTCGTTGAATTTTGACGGCAACTTCCCGGCCATCGCGCAGGGTTGCGTGGTGAACTTGAGCCACCGAGGCGCTTGCTTGGGGGTGCTCATCGAAGCTCGCGAAGACCGTGCTCACATCCACCCCCAGCTCTTCTGCGACAATCCGTTTTGCCTCCGCGGTGGGGAACGGGGGCACATCGTCCTGCAGGTGAGTGAGCTCCTTCACGAGCTCGGGAGGCAGCAGGTCGGTTCGATTGCTTACGATCTGGCCGAGCTTTATGAAGGTCGGCCCGAGGTCCTCGAGTGCGCTGCGCAGACGGCTCCAACGCTCACTCTCGGTGCGCGGCGATTCCGCCCGCCAATTGGGGAGTCGACGGACAAATGGAAAGACTCGTTGTAAACCGAGAAGCTCGAGCCAGTCCCACAACCCGTGCTTAACGAACGCGGTGACAATTTCGCGAATCCGACGAGGGTGGCGGAATGTTTGTCGAAGTATTTTACGACGTTTCACGATGAGGGGGTGAGGGTCTCTCTGATGGTCACTTCGGCTCCGTTTGCAAACTGCTCCCAGCTATCGATGTCGAGATCCAAAACGGCGACCCAGGCGGTTTTCATATCAACCTCGCGCTTGACGATCTTCGAGAGTAGGTCTTCGACGGCGGGATTATGGCCGACCACCATGACCGTCTCGTAGTCGTCGTTTAGTTCACGCACCAGGGAGATGTAATCGGCCGCGTCGGCACCGTACAGCTGCTCCTGTTCCCGGATGTTCCAGTCCAGCCCAGCCTCTTCGGTGGTGACCTCCGCCGTTTGGACGGCACGGACCGCATCGGAGGACAGGATGAGTTGGGGGATCCATTCCTTTTTTACGAGTTGTTGTCCGATGCTCCGCGCCTGTCGTTCTCCCTCGTCGGTGATTTCGCGCAGGAAGTCCGCCATGTTTTCTTGTGTTTTCTCGGCTTTGGCATGACGATATAGTAGTAGTCGTTTCATTGCTTCCGTTCTCCTTGCTTAGTATAGCGTTGATCTACCGCATGTTGCCAGAGGGCCCACCGCCGGAAGCCGGGCCGCCGCCGGGACCCGGGCCGCCGCCGGGACCCGGCCCGCCGCCGGAAGCCGGGCCGCCGCCGGAAGCCGGGCCGCCGCCGGCGCGGTTGGGTTCGTCGGCGGGGTCGTCTCCCACCGCGTATCGAGCGGCGATCTCGCCCACCGTGCGCAGCCAGCGTTTGCGCGTGCGGCGGGAGCTGTTTCGAACATCGTAGAATACCCTTAGCTCATACGGTGCTATGCCGCAATAATCGAATACGTGGTTGCTCCACATCTGCTCGAGAGCGGGGGCGGCATCCGCGCCGGGACGTTGCTGATCGCTTGTGGCAAACACTACGGCCCGCATTCCAGTCAAAAGCGGAACGTGCTCCTTTTCCAGGAACTCCGGTCCGCGGAAGTCGTAGGCGACACCGGGGCGAAGTACGCGATCGAGCCACCCCTTGAGCACGGCGGGCGGTTGTCCCCACCAATCGGGGTGTACGACGATCAGCAGTGCCGTGCGCTTTAGCTCGGCGGCGTATTGTTGAACATCGGGATCGAAGCTAAAGCGGCGAAGCATGTCTTCCTTCGACAGTACCGCCTCAAAATGCTCAGCGTAGAGATCGTGAAACGAGAGCTCGACCCCGGCAGAGCGAACGGCCTTGGCGGCCTCTGCAGCGATGGCGTGATTGAGGCTTTGGTCGTTGGGATGTGCGACGAGCAGCATCGCACCCCGGCGATTTGGTGTTTCAGGCATTTGTTGGTATGTTAAAAACGTTAGGAGGAGCTGTCCAGCAGGGCGGCTTGACATCGGATCGATTCCTAAGTAATATTATCAACAATATGGGAGGAGCCATGGCGTCAAAGGGAGAAGTCCTTGAGGCGATGAAGAACGTCATAGACCCGGAAATCGGTTTAAACATCGTAGACCTGGGGCTCGTATATAACGTAGAACCGCAAGAGGACAAGATAGAAATCGAGTTTACCCTTACCTCACCAGGGTGTCCGTTGGGAGATATGATCACCAACGACATCAAACGCGTCGTCTCCGAGGCGACGGGTATAGAACATATCGATACGAAGCTCGTGTGGGACCCGCCGTGGAGCGTGGAGTTCATGAGCGAAGAGGCAAAACTGGATCTGGGTTTACCCATATAGCAACGCCGGATACAGCATCGGCAGTGCAACGCCGGAGGAAATTACATGCGCGTAGAAATCAAGAACCTCAAGGCCTCTGTAGAAGGGGCACAAATACTAAATGGTGTCGATCTCACCCTCAATTCCGGGGAAATCCATGCTCTTATGGGGCCCAACGGTTCGGGCAAGAGTACGCTGACGAACGTCGTCTTTGGTCACCCGAGCTACGAGGTGACCGGTGGCGAGGTACTTGTCGACGGAGAAAATATTCTCGAGCTCGACCCTCACGAACGGGCTCGCCTCGGGTTATTCATGGCATTTCAGTATCCGGTAGAGATTTCCGGTGTGACCGTCGGGCGTTTCCTCAAGCGCGCCGCGGAAATCCGCTTCGGCGAAGAGGAGTTGAAGGCGAAGAAGTTCATCAAACGCCTTCGCGAGATGATGGGCTTCATGGAAATTGATGATAAGTTCATCAATCGCTATCTCAACGAAGGATTTTCCGGCGGCGAGAAAAAGCGCATGGAAATCTTGCAGATGCTCATGCTCGAGCCGACCTTTGCTATCCTCGACGAAACCGACTCCGGCCTCGATATTGATGCTCTCAAGGTCGTGTCGAACGGAGTCAACAAGATGCGCGGCGAGAACTTCGGCGGCCTGATCATCACGCACTATCAGCGAATCTTGAACTATATCAAACCTGATTACGTTCACATTATGTATCGCGGCCGCGTGCTTACTTCCGGTGGACATGATCTCGTAGAGAAACTCGAAGAGAAAGGCTACGAATGGATCAAAGAACAGTATGGTATCGAGGAGGAAGCCAATGAGCAGCCAACCGCAAACAGTTGAAGTTGGTGATTATAAATATGGATTTCATTATCCGGACACTTCGGTCTTCAAGACGCGCAAGGGCCTGGATGAAGAGGTCATCCACGCCATCTCCGATCACAAGGGCGAACCGGATTGGATGAGACAGTACCGCCTGCAGTCGCTGGAGGCGTTCCATGCCCGCCCGATGATGAACTGGGGCGCCGATCTCTCGGATATGGATTTCAACGACATCGTCTACTATAAAAAGCCCTCCGGCGAGCAGAGCCGTGACTGGGACGATGTGCCGGAAGACATCAAGGCAACCTTCGATCGCATCGGGATTCCCGAAGCGGAAAAAAAGTACCTTGCCGGCGTCGGTGCCCAGTACGACTCGGAGGTGGTCTACCACAACATTCAGGAGCGCCTGGAAAAGAAGGGCGTTATCTTCAGCGATCCGGAAACGGCCGTTCGCGAATATCCGGAGATCGTACGAAAGTACTTTGGTACGGTCATCCCGTATAACGACAACAAGTTTGCCGCGCTCAATACCGCGGTATGGTCGGGCGGGAGCTTCATATATGTGCCCCCCGGTGTAGAGGTCGACATCCCGCTGCAGGCGTACTTCCGGATCAATTCGCAGAACTTCGGCCAGTTCGAGCGTACGCTTATCATCGCCGATGAAGGCTCGTTCGTGCACTACGTAGAGGGCTGTACCGCGCCCATCTATACGACGGACTCGTTGCACTCGGCGGTGGTCGAGATTATCGCAATGCCGCGGGCGAGAGTGCGCTATACGACCATTCAGAACTGGTCGAGCAACGTATATAACTTGGTCACCAAGCGCGCCGTTGCCCACGAAAACGCAACGGTAGAGTGGGTAGACGGAAACATCGGCAGCAAGCGCACCATGAAGTATCCGTCGGTCATGCTCATGGGTGAGGGTGCCCACGGAGAGGTGCTGTCCATTGCCTTCGCCGGAGATTCGCAGGAGCAGGATACCGGCGGCAAGATCGTGCATGCGGCCAACAACACGAGCTCGGTGATAACCTCGAAGTCGATCAGTAAGGACGGCGGTACGGCAAGCTATCGAGGGCAGATAAAGGTCGAAGAGGATGTGGAGCAGGCCCGTTCGCACGTGGTCTGTGACGCGCTTCTGCTCGACGAGAACTCGACGAGCAATACCTACCCCTACATGGACATCAAATCCGACGATGTGACCATTGAGCACGAGGCGAAAGTTTCGAAGATCTCCGAGGAGCAGCTGTTCTACCTCATGAGCCGTGGCTTCGACGAAAATGAAGCCTCGATGATGATAGTAAACGGATTCTTGGAGCCGCTGGTGAAACAGCTGCCCATGGAGTACGCGGTGGAGTTGAACCGACTCATCGAGCTCGAGATGGAAGGGTCGGTCGGTTAGCGGAAAGGACGACGCGCATCATGAACTCAACACAGACCCCGACTTTTACGGGTACGGGGGACATACACCGATTTATTGAAACAAGAGACGAGCCCGACTGGATGCTCGACATCCGTCGGGGGGCTCTCGAGACATTTGCCGAGATGGACTGGCCCACTGCTCAGGAAGAGGAGTGGAGGCGGTCGGACATCGGAAACTACGACTTCGAGTCCTATGAGTTTGCCGGGGCGCTTCGCACCGAGGCGCCCGCCGGCGAGCTTACTGAAGGAGCTGCCGGGCGTATCGAGTTCGACGGACCGGAGTGCAGGAGCCGAGCCCTTTCGCCCGAGCTCGAGAAGCGCGGCGTGGTTTTCGACTCCCTCGAACACCTGCTCACGCGCGCTCGCGCCGGGGAAGAGCTCAATGAGGCGGCTGTCGAGGCGATAAAACGACTGCTCGGCGACAGCGCCGCCTCGCGCGAGAATCGGATGTACCCCTTCCACTACAGCGCGTGGACGCATGGAGTCGTTCTCTACGTACCTCCGGCGGTGACGGTGGAATTGCCCTTCGTGGTTACCTTCACCGAGGCGGGGGATGGACGGCTCTCGCTTCCCCAAGTAGTCGGCTCGGTCGGCTCTGCAGCAGAGGCCACATTGGTACAGCAGGTACGTGGCGCCGAAGAGGAAGGGGAGGTCTTTCTCTCCGACGGGGTAGATCTCGAAGTGAGCGCCGGTGCACGATTCAGCTTCTTCGCCCGACATGACCTCAACATCGACTCGAGCACCGTGAGTAACGGCGCCGGCCGGATTGCACGGGACGCACATCTGCACCACTTCTTGAGCTCCTTCGGTGGGATGTTCTCCAAGTTTCGGTTTGATGCGATTTTGCTCGACGAAGGGGCCGACGCACTCATAGACGGTCTATACTTCGCGCGCGAAGACCAGCATATGGACCTTCGCACGGTACAGGATCATCGGGGCCGCCACACCGGAAGCCGCACCTTCTATAAGGGCGCGGTCAAGGATGAGGCGCGCAGCGTGTACCAGGGGCTCATAAAGGTCGACCACGATGCGCCGCAAACGGATGCGTATTTAACGAACAATAACCTCGTGCTCAACGACGGAGCGCGGTCGGATTCGATTCCGAGCTTGCAGATCAACACCGACGACGTGAAGTGTAGCCACGGCTCGACGACCGGGCGCATAGATCAGCGTCAGCTCTTCTACCTGTTAACGCGCGGATACAGCCCGATCGAGGCGCGTGTGATGCTCGTGCAGGGGTTCTTCGACGTGCTCATTTCGCGTGCGCCGGAGCTCGTTCAGGAAGACTTGCGTAAAGAGGTAGAGGAGCGCATCCTCTCGGAGGAAGAAGACGAGGAGTAACATGGCTAAATGGCGAGAAGCTGTTCGGGTCGATGACTTCACCTCCACCTACAAATTCGTATACCGGCGTAAGGAAATCGCCATCTACAAGCTCGATGACGGCATTTACGCCACCGATAACTCCTGTTCCCACGAGTACTCTCCCCTGCATGAGGGGATGATTATCGGGGACGACGTGTACTGTCCAAAGCACGGCTCGCGCTTCGATATCCGAACCGGGGCGGTAAAAGACTATCCCGCCACGACACCGGTGAAAACCTATCCGGTCACGGTGGAAGACGGCATGGTCTACGTGAAGGTGTAGGCCACCGGCCCGTGCCTCGGTTTCCCCGGTGTAGCCGGCGGTGCCGGATGCGCGCGCGACGCTCTTTCGCTATACTGTTTGCACGTATGAACACGTTGCACCTCACACCCGATCAGATAGGGGAGGCCTCGGCCGTCATTCGAAGGGGGGGCCTCTTGGTCTTTCCCACCGAGACCGTCTACGGACTCGGTGCAAGCGCGTGGGACGAGCGGGCCTGCGCTCGGATATTCGAGGCAAAGGGCCGGCCGGCGGACAACCCGCTTATCGTGCATGTCTTCGGCACCGCAATGGTCGCGGAGGTGGCCTCAGCGGTACCGAAGGTGGCCGAGCGGCTATTCGAGGCTTTCTCGCCGGGGCCCCTTACCGTCATTTTGCCCCGGGGCCCGCGCATCCCGGATGCGGTGACCGCCGGGCTCGATACGGTGGGCGTGCGCATACCCTCGCATCCGGTTGCCCAATCGTTGCTCAAGGCGTCGGGAATGCCGGTTGCGGCGCCGAGCGCGAACCGCTCCGGCCTGCCGAGTCCCACCACCTTTCATACCGCGGTGCGCCAGATGGACGGCAGGGTGGACGCGGTCATCGACGGGGGACAGTGCTCTCACGGGGTGGAGTCGACCATTGTTCGAGTGAGCGGTGAGCGCGTGCGGATACTGCGCGAAGGGGCGGTCACCAGGGAAATGATCGAAGAGGTGGTAGGCGCGGGCGTAGCGTCCGAACGCGCCGCCGGGGCCGGAGGCGCGGCCGAGGCCCCCGGCACGCGTCACATTCACTACCGCCCGCGCGCGCCGCTCAGGCTCGTTTCGACCGAAGAGCTGGCGGAGGCGCTTCGCAGCCACGCCCACCTGCGGATCGGTTATATCGGCCTGACGCCTCTGCGGGGCAATCTGACCACGATTCCCGCCGTATCGGTTTATGCGGGAAGCCTCGCCGATTACGCGCGGAGGCTCTATCGTAGCTTCTATCTTTTCGATGCGGAAGGATGCGAGCTCATTGTGGCCGAACGTCCCGCGCCCACGGGTGTCGGCCGCGCGCTCCGCGATCGACTTATGCGGGCCGCGCAATAGCCGATAACGCAATAGCGCATAAATTTACCGAATTCGTATTCGATACCGGCTTCAATGCCCCAAATTTACGGTATCGAACTGTAACCTTTTTCATCTACTGTTGTTCTTGGGATGAATCAGTTGTCTTTTTCTGCCTCCATGTTTCGATTTTTCGTGTTGACCCAGGGGTTTTCTACCTCCTTTCCCCTGGGTTTTTCGCCCCTCCGCCGGAAACACTGCACCACAGGTTTCCGGTGAGGGGCTTTTTTTATTCCGCGGTACTTCACAGGCCGGCCCGTTCCAGGTCCGAATACCTCGGCCCCCCGCGCCCGAGCACACTTTCCACCAGGGATACCTCCCCGACCGGCAACGGACTGCCGCTCGAGCCGAGCTCCGATTCGGCTGCCGCGGCCAGGTCGCCGACCGCGTGGGTAAGTGCCGACCGCTCGGCACGCTTTCGTGCGTGGGCGATCGTAATGTGGGGAGTGAACTCCCTGCGATCGAGCTCGAAGCCCAGCGCGCTGAGCTCCTGATACAGAGAGCCGTGGATGTCTGCGAGAGGGCCGTGCTTCCCGGCGACGCCAACCCAGAACACGCGCGGCTTTCGTGGTGAGGGAAAGCAGCCGCCGCCGCCCACGGTGGTGCGAAAGGGGACGTAGGGCGTGAGACTGCGGTGGAGGGCGGCCTGGACTGCGGGGATGTGCTCCTCCTCGGTTTCACCGAGAAAGTGCAAGGTAAGGTGGAGGTTGCGTGGGCTAACCGGTCGCACCGCAGCCGCGTGGGGGCTCAGGCTTTCTTGGATCCGACCAATGCGGGTTCGCAGTGAATCGGTGAGGTGCACAGCGATGAATAACCGTTTGGTACTCACACAAATAGTATATCTGCGGGGCCGCAGGGGTGAAAAGAGCGTGGCGAGCGACGAAAAGGCATTCATCAACGTGAATCGGTTATGGTGTTGAAGACCGCCCCAAGAGTAGATATGATATAATCTGCGGTATGGCCGATTCCCACGTCCAGCGAAGTACAACCCCAACGGAAGACTGGGAGTACAAGCTTCGAAAGCAAATCGAAGAGTACTACCTCCCGCAGCAACTCATCGATACCATCATGGAATATGGTGGTATTCCCAAGACCTCCGAGGTCACGAAAATGGGTATCGGCTTTCTCGACATTGCGGACTACACCTACATCTCGAAGTTTCTCAGTCCCCAAGAAAACCAAGACGTACTGAACGGCCTCTACACTGCGTTCAACGCGGTGCTCAAGCGCCACGGTGGGTATCTCAACAAGATCGAAGGCGACAGCGTGATGTTCCACTACGGGGGACCCACCGACCCGAGAACAAAGGATCTCGACGAGCGTCAGGCACTGCGCTATATCACTCGTGAGCTATTCTATACCTGTGTCGAGTTGCAACGGGTGTGTGAACGCTTCAACAAAGCCGACGAGAAGTTTTTCAATAAAGGTGAGAGCCGGGAAAACCGTGAAATCCTCGAGCGCGCCTTTCACATCGTGTCGACCCTGCGCTCGAGTATGGAGATGTACGAGGCGTTCAACGCGCTGTTTCAACTCCGCATTCGGATTGGGGCGAATATCGGCGACGTGACGGTGGGCAACTTTGGTCCCGACGGTGCGAAACAATGGGATATCATTGGGCTGCCCGTTATCGAGGCCAAGCGCATGGAATCAACCGCTCCGATCGGCGGGCTGCGCATCTCCACGTATTTCTACAACCTATTGGAAGAAAACCACCTCGCGGACGAATACTATCTTCGCTTTCGTCGCGAGGCGGAGGCCTACTCGGGTTACTACCGCAGTATAGATAAGAGCGAGGTATTCCAGTTTTCGCACGTGTTGCTTCAAGACAAAAAGGAAGCACGGTTCGATACCTACAGCGTCCAAGTTTCACCCGGGCTTCCGGAGTCGATCTTGTCCCAGGTCAATTCACTGCTCGGAAAGGGCGAGAACGGAGCCGACAAGATCATCGATCTGATGAAGTACTATCGGGGAAACCGGTTCGTCACGGCGGCCATCGAGGACGGTCTGGCCAAAAAGAACATTGTGTTGCGCAAAGTCTACCTCTTTGAGCTGATCTTCCCGAAGAAGCACGAGGTATTGAAAAACAAACTGGGCGCTACCAACGGAATTGCGGAGTTTGTCGACCGTGAGTATACGCTGTTTCAGCTCTTCCAAGGTTTGGGACGGTACCAAGACAACGTCAAGAACATTCTCGCTGAGGAACAGGAGTTGACGCCGTTTCAGTCCTACGATCAATTCATGACGGCCGAGAGCGAGCGAATCCTCAGCGAATACCAAGTGCGAAAGCGCTACATGATGGAGCGCGCCTACTTCTACAATGTCGTGTTTCCGCTGGTGTTTGCGAGCATTCGCACCAGCATCCTCGAATATCAAGCGCAGGTCGAAGATCTCGAGGCGGTGTAGTTCACCGAGGTCTCAGTGTGCCGGGGCCGAATCGTTGGGGCACTCTGTTTGGAGGCTGCTCACCCGGGACTGCACGTTGTTTCGGGGCCGCTTACATATTGGGTTAGTGCGGTCCACGCGATTTCCGGGCCTACCGCCGCTGCCCCT
>JAWLED010000053.1:16695-19676 GCA_041686235.1 Spirochaetia bacterium
TGCCGCTGCTGCCGCTGTTGCCCCGCCCACGTTTTCGGCACAGCAGCCTTGGAAAAACGGAACGAGCCGCCGAGCGCTAAGGTGTGCACCGATTATGTTCGGGGCCGCCGGGCCGAGCTCGAGCTCGGCGAGCGAACCGGTAAGAAGCACGCGCGGATGCCAACGCAGGTAACGGTCGGGGACCGGGAATCCGGCGGGACCGAGTGGTAACCCGTGGCGGTGTGCAAGTGGTGAAATAATCGTGTCGAGCGGGACCTCACGTTCGAAACCGGTGGCGAGTACGACCAAATCAGTGTCCAGCGCCGTATCCGTGCCGGCGAGATAGAGTCGGATGAGCTCTCCCCGGGGCTCGGCGGCACTGATTTCGTCTTCGGTAATGGTAACGCGCGACTCCTCCTCCAATGCGCGGGCTACGTCCCATGGCACAGTTCCGGGGTGTCGCGCGGCGTCGACCAAACGGCGCCGCTCCGTCGGCGTATCGGTAGCAAGAAAGGAACGGAGGCATCGCGGTCCAATATAGCAAGGCTCGCTGTCGAATTGCTCCACGGATATGGGGTTTCGGGTGAGCAGAGCCACTCGAGTGTCGGCGAGGCGAGCGGCGGAACAGGCGGCCTGGGCCGCAGTTACGCCCCCGCCAACCACAACGGGTGCCCGCGCTCGTCGCAGCAGCTCCGGGCTAAAGTCGGGAGCAAATATATGTCGCACGCCGGGATGATCGGCGGTGCGCGCCCAGCGCGGGATATGCGGCTTCTCCGATCGACCCACTGCGAGAATGACGTAATCCGCCGTCCGCCGTTCGGAATCCGTGTGGACGATCACTCCGTCGTTCGATACCTCTATTTCGTGCACGCGCCCGTGCCGCCGCAGCTCGGTGAGCCGGTGCGCTTCGATCGTGGCCTCGGTGTGGGCGTTGAATAGCGACAGGCTGGGACGTGCATAGGGTGCTATGAAGGCCCCTTCGGCGTCGTTGTTGATCTGCCGGCGCGCATAGGCTCGCAGCGCGCGAAAATCAATATCCATGTTGTGGCTGCTCGGCGAGCGCAAGTGAGTCATTCCGGTGTTGCGCGTCCGGCGTTTCCACACCGCAAGCGGCTCGGGATGGGGGTCGATGACGGTTATCTCGTCTCGCTCGAGTACGCCGGTGCGGGTCAGGGCATGCGAGAGGAATGTTCCATGTACCCCACCGCCGATAATTATTACATTAGCCATGATTTCTAAGATAGCGACTGGAAGCCGATTGGGAAAAGGCCGAAACGGCAAGCCGCGGTAGCGGCCGTTCGGCGACCGCGAGCCGGGCTAAGGTGAAGAGTGAAGAGGATAATAAGGAATACGTAAAGGAACACGCAATGGATGCAGACGTCGTTTTTGTAGGAACCGGACACAACGCCATGGTTACCGCCGCCTATCTTGCAAAGTGGGGACACAAGGTCCTCATGCTCGAGCGCCGGGAGGATGTCGGCGGTGCGGTTTGCACGCGTGAGATGTTCGGCGGCTACAAGATGGACGTGGGTGGCTCGCTTCATTTCATGATTCACCATACACCGATCGTGGAGGATCTCGAGCTCGAAAAATACGGGCTCGAGTATATCCCGCTCGACCCGTTTATGAGTGCGCCGTTCGAAGACGGCAGTGTCATCCACTTTCACGAAGACCTCGACCGCACCTGCGAGAGCATCGCTACGGTAAGCGAGCGTGACGCGGAGCAGTATCGCGAGTTCGTGCGCAAATGGCAGCCGCTGAACAAGGCGGTATTCGAGCTCTTCCAAAAGGAACCCACCGGCTCCAACATGGCGAAGAGCTTCCTGTTCAAGCGCCTGCATGCCTCCAAACAAGATCGAAACGATCTCATGCGCAGACTGCTGCAGAGCTACGGACGGCTTGTCGAGGATATGTTCGAAAGTGACAAACTGCGGGCAGCGCTTTCGTGGTGGGGCGCCCAGAGCGGGCCGCCTCCCATCGACGCGGTCTCGGCGGAGTTCGTCGGCTGGCACTCGATGATTCATCTGCGTGGCCCGGCCCGTCCGCGGGGCGGTTCTGGGATGCTCACGCAGGCACTCAAGGCCTACATCGAAGACCACGGCGGGGAAATCCGCACAAACACGCCGGTCACCCGCATCTTAACCGTGGGGGACCGTGCCGCCGGGGTGGAAACCGCCGACGGGACGCATTGGAGTGCAAAGCGGGTCGTGTCCGCCGCCCACATGTGGGTTACGTTTCTGGACTTGCTTTCGGATTGGACGCCGCCGGACCTCCGCCGGCGCGTCGAGCAAGCGCGGGTGGGAAACGGTTTCGGCATGGTGCTTCGAAGCGCGCTGGACTCACCGCCCGAGTACCGCGTCTCCGGCTCGAGTAGCTCCAAGGTCCGGCAGGGGCTCCAGTTGCTGTGTCCCTCGACGCAGTATCTCACCGACTCCTATGCCGACTACCTCAAGGGCCTTCCCTCCGAGAATCCGGCGGCCATCGGCATGACCTTCTCCGAGGTAGATCCCAGCCTCACGCCCGAGGGAAAGGCGCTTTTGTTCGTGTGGGGCCAGTACTACCCCTACAAGCTCCGCGACGGCGGTAACTGGGACGATATCGCCGAGCGAGAGGCCAAAAAACTTCTCGGGGTAGTAGACCGATTTGCCCCCGGTACCAGCGAGAAGGTCCGCGACACCTACATTCAAACGCCCAAGGGCATATCGGAGCTCCACAATATGCCGAATGCCAACGTCATGCACGTTGAGATGCTCATCGACCAGATGTTCATGTTTCGCCCCATCCCGGAGCTCGCCCGCTACGAGACCCCGCTCAAGGGACTGTTCCTGTCGAACGGCGGCATGCACCCGGGCGGCGGCATCTTTGGAGCGCCGGGGATGATCTGCAGCCGCACCGTCGATCGCAGTTTGAGGCGTCGACTGTTCACAAAGTAGCGCGCTCGCCCGGGGGCGGCCGCCGGCGTGGCGGCCCGCGGCGCGGCCCGCGGCTCCCGCCTCCGCGGC
>JAWLED010000054.1:0-19643 GCA_041686235.1 Spirochaetia bacterium
ACCGGCTACAAGTATCTCGAATAGGCGGCGTCGCCGGTGTCGATGAACCACGAGTCTGTGTCGGCGGTCGGGTGTTTCGGCCGACCGGCCTCTGCGTGGCCGCCCCTTCTTCTCCCCGGAGACGATTAACAAACTCATTGGTGACCACCGTTCGCTTGCCGAAAGACCTCGCGCTCTTTGAGGTTGCGGAGCACTCCGAAGTCAAGGAACGGCTGCATATCAAGGATCCTTCGCTCACCATCTGCAAAGGTTGGATGGAGAACGGTTTCTCTCCGTTCATCACAAGCTGCCAATCAGCCGGCAGCTCTTCCGGATGAAGCTCCGCCCACGCTTGAACCAGCTTGACCTGGCGTGTCGGAAGATTTCCCTCAACTACTTCGCATGTCCGGATATCCACGCCCCTCTTATGGTCTGTCAATGGCATACGAGGATTGCACATTTAGAGGTGCAATTCACATCCGCCGGCTGCATACCCGCGGATTGGCTACATCTCCGGTCGATAAAAGCCAGGACGGGTGACCTCGGAACACGCGGTGAACGCTACAGCAGTTCTCGAAACTTTTCCGCCGTCAAGCCCGCGTCTCGCACGCTACCACCCATTGTGAACGCGTTTACCGGATTATGGCGGGGAATCGTGAGCATGCGGTTGCCGTCGGTCATTACAGTCTGCTCGCCTTATCGCACGACACGGAAACCAGCTTTTCGCAGGGCGTGAATCGCTTTTTGGTGATTAACCCCGGGGATTTCCGGTAAGACCTACACCGGTACGTCGACTTCTCTCGTCTCGCTATCCTGCAGCAACTCGTCCCGCGTAGCAAGGTATTCCTGAATTGCCTCACGAGTGTTGGCCAAAGCTTCCTCTTCCGTCCCGCATCTCAACCTACGATGTATCAGTGAAAACGAAAACAAGGAACCCAGCCGTGTACGGGAAAGCGAGCTACGGTAGACACGCAGGCTTACCCCGCTCCCGCTGACTGATCTACCGTCGTCCTGCAATTCCGGTATACAAACTCGGGGTCGAGGTCGATACCACCCGGCCATTCAATTGTATCGAATGATACCCTCACTTGGCGAAAGACCTCGTGCTCCTTGAGGTTCCGGAAGACACCGAAGTCGAGAAACGGCTGCATATCAAGGATCCCTCGCTCACCATTCTCGAAGGAGACAAATAAGCGGTACTCTTCAGCGGGAGTCACTTCAGTCACCGATGGGTACATATCACATACTCTCCTACTGCAAAGGTTGGATTGAGAACGGCTTCTCTCCGTTCATCACAAGCTGCCAATCAGCCAGTAGCTCTTCCTGATGAAGCTCCGCCCACGCTTGAACCAGCTTGACCTGGCGCGGATGCTCGCGTGGTGCGAAGTACATTCTTACGATGATACCGTAGAACATTGAAACCGTTGGCATATTTCCGGTTAGAGTATAGCGGAGAGTAGCCGCGGTAACAATTCGCCTTGGCCGCCCCAAGTTTGCCGATCCAGACTGCCGGCAAAGCTCAAGCTTGAAACAACGGTCTAATGGGAACGAGGGAATCTTCTCTGAGTCTCCGGCTTGGGAAGCGCTTCAAGGCCGTCCGTGCGCCCTGCATCGGCGTCGCGGCGTGTTTGGCTACGGTTGGGCTATGGTGCGGTTCGGCTGAAACTCGCTCATAGCAGGCGTATTCCCTCTTTTCGGATGTTCCAACCGAGTGGGGTGTTCAACGAGCGCTCCCATTCTTGGCGGTCGTAGACCGGGCCGCTAATCAGGTCCTCATAGCGATCGAGTATTTCGTAGCTTTCCGCGCTTACAACCCGTTGTGCCTGTTCGGCATTTGCGTCCACGACGACGCATACGTCGTAATCCGACTCCACGTTACTCTCGCCCCGGGCTCGGGAGCCAAAGAGCCAGACTTCTCGCAGCTGCGCCCCGAGGGCACTTTGTAGGTTTTGAACGAAGGTCGCGAGAACAGGATTCGACAGAGCTTCGTCGGTGGTACGGGGCTGCGCCATGCCTTCCCTCCGAGAATTGATTATAACAGATATCGCGACGAGGAGGGAGATCCGGTCGAGCAGGGAGGCAGGCAGGACGCGCCCGCCCAGGTAGGCCGCGTCCGAAGCCGCTTCATAATATGGGCTCTGTTCTACACCGCACTGCTACCGCTGCCATCGCGGCAGTCCACGCGAAGAAATCGAGGACTCGTGAACCGTCCTATCCGCTTCGACGAGTCAACCAGCAAAACGTTCTAATTCAAGGATATTGTCACGATTGCTGTAAATTGTCAGCCGAAACATCGCTATGTCTGCCACCGCCGGTTGGAATTGCTATGCCCAATTGCTACAATACGTATATGATAAGCTTGGATGTGGTGTTCGCGCGCTTACACGAAGTTGAACCGCAGCTCCGACACCGAGGGGTGACTCACCTCGCTGTATTCGGCTCGGTGGCGCGAGGCGAGGTAAGTGACGCCGGCGACCTCGACGTTCTCATCAAACTCGACAAGCGCTACAAGAACTTCGATACCGTCATGGACATCAAGTTCTTGCTTGAAGATCTCTTCCCCGATACAAAGGTCGACGTGGTCCTCGAGGATGCCTTGAAGCCGGCCATTCGCAATCGCATCCTTTCGGAAGCTCGCGATGTCGCGTGAGGTGTCACTCTATTTCGACGATATTCTTGAGGCCATCTCGAACATTCGGGAATTTACGTCGGGAATGGAGTTCGACACATTTCACTCAGACTTAAAGACTCAGCACGCCTGCATCAGAAATCTCGAGGTCATCGGTGAGGCAGCGAAGCACATACCGGAGACCATTCGTGCGGAAGCCCCGGAAATCGAATGGCGGAAAGTTGCTGGGCTTCGCGACATCCTTACCCACGAGTATTTCGGGACTGATGTGCAGATCGTGTGGGACGTGATCGAAAACAAGTTACCCGACCTCGAGAGGGCGGTGCAGACGATGAAAGCCCGAACCGACGAGTAGTGGCTACTGAAAAGAAAAAAAGCGAGCGACGGGAATCGAACCCGCGTCTCCAGCTTGGGAAGCTGGGGTAATAACCATTATACGACGCTCGCACAGCAGGCTTAACGCCTTGCAGGGAAGAGTATAGCAAAGCACGGCTGAGTCATCAAGCCCACGCCACGGCACGCCGCGCTGCGCCGTGCCGTCAGGTGCATGCCGCGCCATCAAGCCCAACACACCCACCTTCAGCAACAGCGCAGCGGACCGCTCGGGCCCTCAGCCGCATTGAAGCGGCGTCGCTCTCATGGCAAACTAGGGTGAGAACAAGCCGAGGGAGGAGAAGCCCTATGGAAAGCACCCAAGCGTCTCCGCGCATTACCCGCGACTCCTGGGGGAAGCTCGAGGTGGAAGGGCTCGGCACCTTCAAAGACGCCAAGCTCTGGCCCGGGGGTGGACGAGAATGGAATTGGCGAGAGACGGGCACCAACCACCGGCCTGGAATTCAGCCGGCCGATGTCGAAGAGCTCGTCGAGCACGGCGCAGAGGTCGTCATCCTCAGCAAGGGGAGAAACGGTCTTCTGGGGATACGGCAGGAAACCAAGGATCTGCTCGCCGCCCGCGGCATAGAAGTGAAGGTGCTCACCACTCAAAAGGCAATCAAAGCGTACAACGAGCTTGCGCCGGCGCAAAAGGTGGGCGCTCTCATCCATTCCACATGTTGATGGGGGATGCGAAGCGCGCACGCCGCCGACGGGGACGCGCGCCCGGGAGCGCTGCGTCCGTTCGAGCGCTAACGCCCTACTCTTCCTCCGGCTCGATGACCTCGGCTTCGTCGTCGGAGGCACCCGCTTCGTTGTCGCCGGGCTCGTTTTCTGCAGACTCCGATTCGCCGGGCTCATCAACGTCCGATTCATTGCCGTCGGGCCCCTCGTCGGCGGGCCCCTCGTCGGCGGGCTGCACTTCATCTTCGGTTGTCGACCCGGACGATTGACCGCCGTCTTGCTCCGCCGGCCGCACTTGCTCGCTCAGCACTTCGGTGTCGAAGCGCGAGAGCACGAGGCGCGTGTTCTCCTCCACCGCATAGGGCACCGCCATTTCGCCGCCGGGATGCTCCATGGAAAAGATGACCTCACGGTCCCCGTCCGGACCAATTGCCTCGAGGGTCATGTCCACGGCAACGGGATAGTCGGGAAGGTCCTGCTCGAAGATCCCGAAGACCACCGAATCGTCGAGCCCGGTAGGCGGAACCATCGTCAATTCGACCCGCGTGCCGGCCGGCACTTCCTCTCCGGCTGCCGGCTCTTGATCTACGACAATGCCGCCGGAGCCGGCGTCCGAATCCTCCGCCAACGAGAACACGAAGGGGATATCCTCCTGCGAGAGAAGCTCTACCGCCTCCTGGTAATCGAGGCCGGCGTAGGACGGCACGCTTACCTGTTCCACGTCCTCGCCGCGGCTGACGACGAGGTCGAGCTCGGTTGTTCCCGAAATTTCGGTGTCCGCCTCCGGGTCTTGCTCCAAGATGGTTCCGGTGGGCTCGTCGGAGTACACATAGCTCACGTCGCCGATTTGCAGGACGGCATCAAAGGTCGTGAAGAGCGTTGATAATTCGTCGCGCACCTCTTCGAGTGTCTGGCCGACGTAGTTTCCAACGCGATCCACGACGGAGCCTTGGCTGACGGTCAACTCGACCTCTTTGCCCGCACGCACGAGGCTGCCGGCGGCGGGGTCCTGCTCCACGACTTTGCCCTTCAGCGTGGGATCGGAATGATAGCGAAGTTGTATCCGAGAGTAGAGATCACGCTCCTGGAGCTCCACAAGCGCGTCGCTGAGTTGTTCCTGGCGAATCTCCGGCACGAGCACCTCTTCTCTGCCCCGCAACGACAGCAAAAACGTTCCCAGTCCGGCCACGACACTCAACAGCACGATTCCGAACAGAGCATACACGGTGATCTTGAAATACCGGCTCTCCGGTTGCTCGCCATGGTGAGGAAAAAGATTACGAAAACGGCCTGTCTTACGCCTCATCTGATGGTTAGCCTCCGAGCACGGTACCCGGGAAGTCCCTGTGTCCGTTTATGAAACTCTTCCAGTCTACCGGCTTTCCTGATTGAAGTTGGAGCCTGCGAACCGCCAAGACTCCATCCCCCGTTTTTACCAGAATTCCATGCCCCTTGTCCACTCCACACACCGAGCCGGGCTGCGAGTGCTCGCAGGTCCGTGCTTGCTCTCCGTTGTATATGCCGGCCTCCCAAATAGTAAGGCGTTTCCCATCGTAGTCGGTAAAGGCACCGGGCCAGGGGTTGTAGGCCCGAACCATTCGCTCGATGTGCTCCACCTCGAGCGTCCAGTCGATGGCGCCGTCTTCTTTTTCGATGAGCTTGCAATAGCTCGCCTCTTGTTCGTTCTGCGGCACGGGCTCTGCGTTCCCTTCCTCGATGCGCTCGAGCGTATCTACGAGAAGATCCCCGGCCTGCTCTGCAACGCGCTGTGTCAGCGAACCGGTGGTCTCTTCACCGGTGAGCGGCAGGCGCCTGGCGGCAACGACGGCGCCGGCGTCCATATAGAGAGAAATGTACTGCACGGTAATCCCGGTCTCCGAATCACCGGCGAGAATTGCAGCGGCAATAGGAGACGGCCCGCGGTACTTGGGCAACAGCGAGGGATGGACGTTCAGCCCGCCATCGGGGAAGATTCCCATGAATTTGGGACCGAAAATCTTCCCGTAGGCAAAGGAAACGAGCATGTCAGGGCCCAGATTTCGCACCGCAGCACGCGCATCTTCGTCGAGCCGTGGGGGCTGAAGGACGGTCAGGCCGAGCTCCTCCGCCGCAACCTTTACCGCAGGCGGGCTCAGAGTCCGCCCACGCCCGGCCCGCGCGTCGGGGGCGGTCAGCACCCCCACTACGGGAAACCGTGCGGCCACGTGCCTGAGCGTCGGTACGGCGATTGCCGGAGTCCCGGCAAAGAGCAGTTGCATGAACCTATCCGGCTACCGGGGTGGTGTACCTCTTGAGAAGCCGTTCGCGCTTCTTCTGCGTGAGGTGATCGATGAACAACACTCCGTTGAGGTGATCGTTTTCATGTAAGATGATGCGGGCAAGCATTTTATCGGCCTCGATGTTGAACCGTCGTCCGCGCTCGTTCCACGCCTGCACCTGTATTACCGAGGAACGCTCGAGATCGGCGTAGACGCCGGGAATGCTGAGACAGCCCTCTTCATAGACCGATGTTTCGAGAGACGTCGAGAGAATCTGCGGGTTGATGAACACCCGCGGCTCGTCCTCCGGCGCTTTAACAACGAAAAGCCGCTTCAAAAGCCCCACTTGCGGGCCGGCAAGACCGATACCGTCGGATTGGATCATGATCTCGATCATCTCTTCGGCAAGCTCACGCGTCTCGCCGTTTATCTCGGCGACCGGCTCGGCGCGGGTATTCAGAACCTCGTGTGGGTGATAAATAAGTTCTCTCATCTCCGTTTCCTCAAGCGAAAGCCTACTAAAACGCCCTTCCCGCGTCAATTCTGTCGAGAGCCGTGATCGAGAGCCGTGATCGGGGGCCGTGATCGGGGCCTTGGTCGAGGGCCGCGATAAAACCCTCCCTACAACACGCTCACCGGGTCCACGTCGACCTCGAGATACACCCGTGAGGGTGTTCGGTAGGCGGCAAGCACGCGAGCGACTGCGGCGTGGGTCCGGCGAAACACGTCGGTGCGAATGAGCAATTGGCGACGGTGGTTTCCCGCGATGACCGCCAGCGCGCATTCGGAGGGTCCCATCACCTCGGCCTCCTCGCCGGCCGCATGAGAGAGCTTTCCCGCCAGCTCGGCGGCCGCCCGCTCGGCGGCGGCTCGCTCGCGGCTTCGCACCACCACCCGCAGCAGCCTCGAGAACGGGGGAAACGCCAGGCCGCGCCGCATTTCGATCTCCTCGCGATAGAACGACTCCACCTCCCCCTGCACCGCGTATCTCACCGCCGGGTTAAAGGGCTGAAAGGTCTGCACGATGACACGGCCGTCGGGGCTGTACCTGCCGGCACGGCCGGCCACCTGGGTAATGAGGGAGAAGGTGCGCTCGGCGGCGCGGAAGTCCGGGAGCATCAACCCGGTGTCGGCCTGGATGATGCCGACAAGCTTCACCCCGGGAAAGTTCAGCCCCTTTGCAACCATCTGGGTGCCGAGAAGCACATGAATCTCGCCGCGGCGAAACGCGTCGAGAATCGCTTCGAGGCTCCCCTTCTTGCGCGCCGAATCGGTGTCGAGACGCCGCACGGTAAGATCGGGAAAGCGCGCGTCGACGTCCTCCTCGATGCGCTCGGTGCCGTGTCCGGCAAAACCGGAGTCGAGCGAGCCGCATTCAGGGCACGCCTGCGGCGGGTCGGTCTTGTAGCCGCAGTAGTGGCAAATCATCTTTCCCTTGACCTTGTGGTAGGTCAGCGTGACCGAGCAGTGGCGGCAGCGCAGCACGAAGCCGCACGAGCGGCACTGGTAGAACGCGGCAAATCCGCGGCGGTTGAGAAACAGGATCGATTGGCGCCCGGCCCGATGGGTCTCGCGCACCGCTTGCACGAGCGGCTCCGAAAGGGGGCCCTCCGCGCCGGTGAGCGAGACGACCTCCATATGCGGCATTGACCCACCCGAGAGGCGCTGCGTGAGAGACAGACGCTCGAGGCGCCCCTCGTTCATCAGATGCCACGCCTCTACCGACGGGGTGGCGCTTCCCATCACCAAGCGCGCCTGTTCGCTCGAGCAGCGGTGCATGGCAACTTGGCGGGCGTGATAGCGCGGCGTGGAGCCCGACTTGTAGGAGGATTCATGCTCCTCGTCGAGGATGATGAGGCCGAGCTCGCTCACCGGGGCAAACACCGCGCTTCGCGCGCCGATGACAAAGGAGGCCTCGCCGCGGCGAATGCGCATCCATTCACGCAACCGCTGCGAGGGGGTCAGCCGTGAGTGGAGCACCGCCGCCGATTCGCCGAAACGCCGGCGGATCGTATCGACGACCTGGCGAGTGAGGGCGATCTCGGGGACGAGATAGATGATGCTTCTGCCCTCCTCGAGCACCCGCTTTGCCACCTGGAGGAACACCTCGGTCTTGCCCGAGCCGGTTATTCCATAGAGATAGGAGAAGCCGCCGCGCTTCGCCGAGATCTGTTCCACCGCCTGCTCCTGCTCGGCGGAGAGGCGCAGGTCGTGATCGTCGAAGGCGGGCTCGTCCACGCCGAAGGCGGCCGGCTCCTTTTCCGTTCGCCCGAGCGATATCATCGCCGACAGGCACTCCCCGAGGCTCGCCATATACATTCGGCTCATCCATTCGGCAAGCTCGAGATACGCCCCGTCGAACAGCGGGGCCTCGTCGATGCGACGGGTGATCGACTTTACCCTATCGAGGTGCTCCGGCGGGGACGCCTCGGGGTCGACGACGAATCCCGAGAGGCTTCGCCTGCCGAACGGCGCGATCGCCCGCACGCCCAACGGCAGCTCCTCTTCGCTCTCGTAGGTAAAGGTCTTGGGAACGGGTACGTTGAAGGCAAGTGAGACGTAGCGCTTCATGCCTCGCCCGTGGACTCGGAGTAGATCTCACGAACACGCTTGAGGTCGTCCCACACGGGCCGGCGGTATTCGGGGTTTCGCAGCACACCGCTTGGGTGGTAGGTCACCACCACCGGCACGCCCTTGTAATCGAAGGTGCGCCCGCGAAGCTTTCCGATGCCGCTCGTGCGGCCGGTAATCCAGTTCGCCGCAAATCGCCCGACTGCCAGGATGGTGAAGGGGCGGATGATGTCGATTTGCCGGCTGAGATACGGCGTGCATGCGTCGATCTCGGCCGTCTGGGGATCGCGGTTGTCCGGGGGGCGGCATTTGACGATATTGGTTATGTAGACGTCCCGGTCGCGGGACAACCCGATCGCACTCAGCCACTTATCGAGGTATTGCCCGGCCCGCCCGACAAAGGGAACGCCCCGGCGATCCTCATCGCCTCCCGGGCCCTCGCCGATGACCATGACCCGGGGGTCGAGCACCCCCGCTCCCGGCACGGCATTGGTTCGCCCCTGGTGCAAGGGACAACGCCGACACACGCGCACCTGCTCCTCGAGCTCCGTTAGCGCCGCCCGGCGCTCCTCGAGGCCGGCCGGCCGGCCACCGTCTGCGGGCCCACCGCCGTGTCGAGCCTCCACCGGCCGGCCACCGTCTGCGGGGCCACCGCCGTGGCGATGGCGGTTCTCGAGACGGGTGAGAAGCTCGGCGAATTCGTGAAGGAGTCTTTGATTACTCATACTGATCGCTCACCGTGGATTGACTCGCCATAGCGGATGTGATGGAGAAACAACCCGCGTGCCGGCGCGGTCGTACCGGCACGGCTGCGGTCCCGAGCATGCAGAATTTCTACAAAGCTGTCCACATCCCCCGTTCCCATTCCGATGATCGTTCCCACGATCGAGCGTACCATTTTCCACAGAAACGCGTTTGCAGAGATCCGAAACACGATGTACTCGCGCTCCGGATAAAAGGCCGCGCTGTAAACGCGGCGGACATGGTGGTCGGCCGACTCGCTCGGCGAGGCAAAGCTGGTGAAATCGTGCTCGCCGCACAGCGCGGCAGCCATGCGGTTCCATCCTCGAAGGTCGGCGTTTCGCTTGAGGCGCACGCAATAGCGTCTCTGGTGAGGCAGCACGATTTCCCCGGGAAGAAGATAGTATCGGTACTCGCGCTCAGTGGCGCTGTGGCGTGCGTGAAAGGCGGCCGGGACCTCGACCGAGCGCCTCACGCGAACGTCCGGCGGCAAGTGTGAGTTGATTGCCTCTCTGAATTTCTTTGGGGGAATCGAGCGGTGGTCCGTTTCGAAGTTGGCACATTGCCCCCGGGCGTGGACGCCCGAATCGGTGCGACCGGCCCCATACACCACTACCCGCCGTCGGTCGTGCAGCCGCGCGAGGGCTGTCTCGAGCTCACCCTGGACACTCCGCCCGTTTTCCTGCAATTGCCACCCGTTGAACTCGCTGCCGTCGTAGGCAATCTCGAGGAATATATTACGACTCATCGCGAGCCTTTTCGGGGTCCTTTTCTTCGAGTCCGAGCTCCGAGGCGATTTGGTGATACACTTCGCGGGCATTGTCGAGTATGGCCGCCGGCTTGCTCTTGGAGGCTTTGCCCATGCCGAATATTTTGGCAACGGTGCGCTTGGCTCGCATGAGCGCCATGCGGCGCTGTTCGGCGTCTTGGCGCGAGCCGTAACGATAGTCGAGCAGTCCAACGAGATAGAGCACCCCGTCGTAGCCGTAGTTTTTGTCGAGGTCGGGCCCCATGGGGAATTCCTTGGGGAGCGCCTCGTCGCCGCTTTGCTCGAGCTCCACCGCGTAGTCGTAGAAAAAGCGCGCCTTACGATAGAACACCTGCGCGAGGTAATCGTAGTTCTCTTGCGGGCTTCTCTTGTGTAAGTCGTTGCACAGCCAGGCCGCTCTGAGGCTCGACAGCCCCTGCTTAAAGGTCGGCGAGAACTCTTTTGGGAAGTACTCGTAGCACATGACGGCAAAAAAGTAGCTCGCCACCCCTTCTTCGAGGTCCCGAGGCTCGGTGAAATCGAGATCGCCGAAAAGCTCGTGGACGGTCTCGCCCCGGCGCATTCGGTCTCCGTCGATGCGCGAGCGCACATCATCGGGAACCTCGAGAAAGTCCTGCTGGTAGGCGGCGTAGTAACAGTTCGGGCACACCGTCACCGGGTAGAGAAGCGGATACACCCGGCCGTACTTCTGAGACGGCTCGTACTCCCGACGCAGCTCATGGGTGAGCGCGCCGGCAATTAACCGGCCGCGGCCGGTGCGCAGCTCCTCGCGATAAAACGTGGTCTCGCACACCGGGCATACGATGGGTTTCTTGGAAAAAAAGGTCAGCGTGCTCTCGCTCATGATCTCTCCCCTTCTATGATGACCACGGCGATAGCGTTGTCAACCTCATGCGTCATAGACAGGAGAACCGACTGGCCGCCAAAGTGATGCAGCCACTCGCGGGCGCGCCCGTGGAGGATCATCTCCGGCTTTCCGAGGCTGGTGTTTCGCACCTCTATGTCTCGCAGGTGCACGTCGCGCAAGCCGATGCCGAGCGCCTTGCCGAAGGCCTCCTTTGCCGCAAAGCGGGCGGCAAGGGAGAGCACCATTGAGTGGCCACGGCTGAGCGCGGTTTCGAGCTCCCGCGGGTGGAAATAGCGCTCGAGGAGGCCCTGCTGGTCCACCCATCCGCGCATTCGGGAAACCTGTACTACGTCTATGCCGATACCGACCACCATTACAGCACCCTACCGTTCGCGCACCACAACGTCCACTGTCTGGGGCTCGTAGCGCAGCACCACGAGCCCCTGGGGCACGTCGGGGCTTACCGAAATCTCATAGGTGCCCGGCTCGGTAATCGAGGAGGCGTCGGCGATCAGTTGCACATCTTCCGGCTCGATATCTTCGAGCTCGAGTTGCCGCCCCTGCACACGAACCACCCCGCTCGGAAGCGCTCCTTGCAGCTCCAAATCCGGAGCCAATCCCAAGAGTATGATCTCCACCGTTTCGAAGGTATGCAGCACAACCGCCTCTTCGATGATCCCTCGAAACTCCACCACGTCGCCGCCCAGAAAGCTTACCAGCGGATCGGGCCGCTGCAGCCTCACCCGGACGCTGAAGTCCTCGCGGCGGCCGGTTAGATCGATCTCTTCGGTGGACACCTCCTCGATGTCCTCGACGTGACTGCTCGGCCCCTCGATCTCCACCGTCGAGGGCGACACCTGATACTGCGTCAGCTCATACCCGGTCGGTGGAAACCCGGACATAGAGGGCGCAACCTCAACGCCCTTTTGCAGCCCCTCCTCGAGCGTAATTGCCACCTCCAACGGTTCCACGCTGATCTCCAACGGCTCGACCGCCCGCGCCGTTCCCCGTCGTTCGACCTCGACCGGCACTCTAAACTCGCCGGCGGCATCGTGGTCGGTCAGATCGACGTAGGCGCGAATATCTTCCTCGAGAATGCGAAAGATTTCATCCGATTCGCCGCGCAGACTGATGCGGACATTGTTCGGATGATTCGAGGCGGGGACGTAGCCTCTCGGGAGCTCGAGCTCGAGCGGCACGCTGAAAAACCGCTCCTCCAGCCGCGATATGTCGTGGAAGACCAACAACAAGATTGCGGCGGTAAGGGAGAGGACTTTTGCCGGCCAATTGTGGAGCAGCCGCCCCAGAGCCTCTCTAAGCCTCAATTCCGGCCACCTCCTCCTGCACGCTGACACCGCTCTGCAGGTTGAGCAGCGACGCCAACCGTCGGCGCACCGTCTCCACCGAGAGGTCGTAGTAGAGATTGCCGTCATAGGCAAGTGACATCGCCCCGTTCTCCTCGGAGATTACCAATATTACCGCGTCGGTCTCCTCGGCAAGGCCGAGGGCCGCCCGGTGACGGGTGCCGAAGCTGCGCCTGACATCGAGTTGCTCCGAGAGCGGCAGAAAGCAGCCGGCGGCTACGATTTTGCCTTCTTCTATCACCAAAGCCCCGTCGTGGAGCGCGGTTTCGTAGCCGAACAGCGAGAGGATAAGCGGGGAGCTGATCTCCGCGTCGAGTCGCGTGCCGGTTTCAATGATATTCTTCAGCCCAACGCTTCGAGCATACACCACGAGTGCGCCCCGCCGCTTGGAGGCAAGCGTCTCGGCTGCGCTGACCACCGCGTCGAGCTCGTAGGTCTTGGATCCGCCCGACATCTGCAAAAACCGGCCCTGCCCGATGCGCGTGAAGATCTTTCGCAGCTCCGGTTGAAAGATGATGGCAAGTGCGATCACGAGACTCGGGGCGAGCAAGTTGATGATCCACAGTAAGGTGCGCAGGTTCAAAAAGAACGCCAGCGCATACAAAAGCACCATAAAAAAGGCGCCCTTGATGAGCTGTATTGCCCGACTCTGCACGAGAACCTGGTAGACCTTGTAAATGATGAAGGCGAGGAGGAGGACATCGAGTGCGGGGAGAACAAATTCCCGCATGAACCAGATATCGGTCAAAAAGCTCATTCTTACTCCACGGTCTTTATGGCCTCGAGCATCGTCCGCAGCTGCACCGTCTCCGCTACATCGTGTACCCGCAGGATATCGGCGCCGCCGAGGGCGGCCCATGCGTGTGCGGCAAGTGTCCCCGCCAAACGCTGCTCGACCGGCAGCGGCGCGTGCTCGCCTCCAAGCACGTTACCGATGAACGACTTGCGCGAAAGACCGATCAACACCGGAGCCCCGAGCTCCGCCCGAAACCGTCCGACCGCCTTGAGGATGCGAAGATTGTCCGCCACGGTCTTGCCGAAGCCGATTCCCGGATCGACGATAATCCGATCCTGCGCCACACCGGCTTCCCGCGCGACGGCGATCCGCTCACCCAATACACTTATAATATCGGCAACCGTGTCCGAGTAGTGAGGACGGTCCTGCATGGTCTTGGGCGTACCCTGCATATGCATGAGAACCACCGGCACCCCGCTCTCCGCCACGACCCGTGCGAGCTCGGGATCGTCGCGTAGGCCGGAAACGTCGTTTACGATGTCCGCTCCCGCCGCTATCGCCGCCTGCGCCACACGCGCTTTGCGCGTATCTACCGAAATGACAATCCCGCGTTCGCGCGGTATGGCCTCGATGACGGGAACGACACGGCGCATCTCTTCCTCGGGCGAGACCGGATCGCTGCCGGGACGCGTGGATTCTCCACCAATGTCGAGAATGTCCGCGCCGGCCTCGATCATGGCGCCGGCCGCCTCGACGGCCTCGGCCTCGGTGGCCCTGCGACTGCCGGGGAAAAAGGAGTCGGGCGTGACGTTTACGATACCCATGACGAGCGGTTGCTCGCCATGGTGTAGCGTACGTCCTGAAGTGAGTCTAATTGGTTTGTTCGTGAATTGCCGACCGGACACCGCTATGTATTCCCCGTGACTCTAGCACGTCGGGCGATGACCTTCAATCCGGCACACCGGGATGGATCCGGCCGTGCGGAGAGAAAGAGGATACTACTTCCTCTTCTTGTGTCGGTTCTTGCGAAGCTTCTTCTTACGCTTGTGCGTAGCAATCTTCTTGCGCTTTCGTTTTCTTCCGCAAGGCACGGGCACATCTCTCCTTTTGCAGTGTGTTCGAGCTGGTTGAATGGTCCCTATAGGATTTCTACCAACCGGTGGGACCCAACACTACTGCGAAGGTCCCGACCGTGTCAAGCGGCGTTCGCGCACCATGCCGACGCGCACGGTCCTGCAGGGTTGACTGATTAGTCACTCATTTCTTAGATTAAAGGTGTACGGGACGGCGCCCGGTCTACGGCGCTGGGTCACACACATATGAGAGCTTCACAAAGGAGGTATCCAATGATACGACGGATCTCACGCAACAGACACTTCATAATCGCGCTCGTCGTGGTGCTCACCGCGGCGCTGACACTCTCGGGATGTGCAACCGTTACCGAGGCAACGAAGGCAGAGCCCGGCGTTCTTGCGTTCGCGGTTGAACAACGCGATGAGGCTTCGAAGGCTTGCTTCGGCGCACTAACGATTACCGTTGAATCCACTGAGGACCCGCAGGTACGCGAGCATGTCGTTGCCAACGCAGGCGACCAGTTTGTTGTGGCAGACGGCCTGCCCGCCGGCGACTATCGAATTGCCGATATGCAGTTCCGCCTTGCCGGTTCCGAGCTCTCCGAGAAACTCGAGGCACCGGAGCAAACGGTGAATATGGAGGCCGAGCCCATTTCGGTCTATCCCGAGACGGTAGTGTTCGGGGAAGATAAGAGCGGAGAGTGCATCAACATGCGGCCGCTCTCCGAGGCGGAGATACGCGAGCTCGAACAACAGGTCGCCGATAATCTCGAACTCGCCGCTGAGTAAGTCTCGGCTCGCTCCCGGTAACGTGTTACGATGCGACCATGGACAAGCGAGAAGCTATCTTGAATGCCGCGGTTTCGCTCTTTACCACCCGCGGTTTCCAGGAAACTACCACGGCGGAAATCTCTCGAAACGCCAATGTGGCCACCGGAACCCTGTTCAATTACTTCCCGTCCAAGTTTGAGCTCATCAACCAGCTTTTTCTCTACTGTAAAGAGTCCATGGCCGCCGCTCTCCAAGTCGAAGAGGCCGAGCAAAACGATTATCGTACCGCTTTTGAGCTCATGTGGGAGCGAGGCATTCGGTGGGGCCTCGAGCATCCACGAATGTTTTGGTTTTTCCGCCAATTCGAGGCCTCGCCGTATTTAACCGAGATCATCCGGCGAAACGGGTCGGTCCGTTTCGAGTTCATCCGCTCCTTTCTCGAGCGCGGCGTTGCCCGTGGAATCCTCCGAGACGCTCCGGAAAACCTGCTCTATCGCTTCGTGATTTCAACTACATCGGGCATCGTGGAAGAGCTGCTCCTCACCGACGAAGACCCGAACCACTACATTCCCGCATCCTTCGCCCTCGTGTGGGCGGGTATCGTCAGTCCCCAAGCGAGGCGGTGAGCTCGAGGAGCGCCGCCTCGTCCTCGGCGTGGACCCACTGCACCCCCGGAAGGCGCCGGAAGAAGGTCATTTGGCGCTTTGCATAGCGGCGCGTGTTGCGTTTGATCTCCTCGGCGATCTGCGAGAGCCGGGCCGGCTCGAGGGCGGAAAACGCACAGCCGACATCGCCGGCGAGCTCGAAAAACTCCCGGTAGCCGATGCTTCGCAGCCCCGGGGCCTCGGGGCCGTAGCCCATGCGGCACACCTTCTCCACCTCCCGCGCGAGCCCCGCCTCCATCATGGAGTCCACCCGTGCATCAATGCGGGCGCGAAGCTCCTCGCGCTCGCGCCATATCCCGACCAGCGTAACGTCCACGTCCGAGCGCGGTGTATCGGGAACAGGGTAGCTCGAAAGCGGGTGGCCGGAGGCGTGGTACACCTCCAGCCCGCGAAGAATGCGGTAGGTGTCGTTCGGCGATATGCGCCCGGCGGTCTCGGGGTCCACTTCCTGCAATTCCTCGTAGAGCGCCGCGGCGCCTTCCGCCGAGAGGCGCGCGCGAAGCGACTCGCGTAACTGGGGAGAACCTTGGGGGGTGCCCGGCAGACCGAAGACAAAATTGCGGATATAGAACGCGGTCCCGCCGGAGACCACCGGCAGCCGGCCTCGCTCGGTGATCTCTCCCACGAGCCGTTCGGCGTGGGAGACGAACTCGCCGGCGTGGTACTGCTCATCCGGGTCTTTGATGTCGATCAGGTGATGCGGAACTGCGGCGCGCTCGGCCGCCGAGGGTTTCGCCGTACCGATATCGAGATGGCGATACACCTGCATCGAGTCCGCACTGATGACCTCAGCCCGCAGTCGAGTTAGCAACGCGGTCTTGCCGGAGGCGGTTGGTCCGAAGAGGCACAGTACACGCATGTTTGACAGCCGGCGTGGAGGTGGTTATTCCTCGATCTGGAACTGTACCTCGCGGGTGAGAATCTGCTTGATGGCCGTAGAGACGACCTTGCCTTGATTTGTCTCGAGCTCTTCGTCGCCGGTAACGCTGATTTGGTAGGCGCGGCGAATCGAGGCGGCGGTGAGCTCGTAGATATTCGAGTCCTCGTTTATGAGTTTGTCCAGCGGAATAATCACGGGGAGCTCCTCCAAATGGTTCGTCGTAACGTGTGTGAGCATAACAACTTCGCCGCCGCAGGTAAAGGGGCCCTGCGGCCCCCGCGCGCACCGCAAAGACGCCGGGTGCACGACTCGTTGCCGGAGCCGCCCGCCCCTGGTGCCTCCGCGCCGCCTTTTCGTACAAAAAACACCACATGTAGCGCTTTTTTGATCATTTCCTCTTGCACACCCCGGGCGGGCTGTTATACATTAGTTTGCGCATCAGCTTTTCGCCGGCGCCGGCTGCCACGCGCACGGCCGGCTTCGTGCGCGAACGAATAGCATTATGGAGGCTTTCCAGTGAGTACGCACTATGTAATCAAACGAGACGGTAGCTTTGAGGGCTTCGACCGCGAGAAGGTGCTCGCCACGCTGCGTCGTGCCGCCCCGGCACCGGGCACCGCCGGCGAGCCCGACCTCGCGCCGGTGGTCGAGGAGCTCGAGCGAAGCATTTTCGACGGCATCACCTCGAGCCAAATACACGAGGCACTGATTCTCGCCTCCACCGCGTTCGTGGAGCGCGACCCCGCCTACAATCGACTTGCTGCGGGGCTGTTGCTGCAGCAACTGAGACGCGAGGTGTTCGGCGCCTCTCTCGCCGCCGAGGCGGTGGAAGGCGCCTACCGCGAGGCGTTTATCTCGGGCATACGCCGCGGCGTGGAGGACGGCCTCTTTGCCCCCGAGCTCCTCGAGCTCGACCTCGAGCGCCTTGCCGCCGCCCTCGACCCCGGCCGTGACGGCGAGTTCACCTACCTGGGCCTGCAGACCCTCGCAGAGCGCTACCTCGTCAAGACCGACGCTACGCTTCTCGAGACCCCGCAGGCATTCTGGATGCGGGTTTCGATGGGGCTTTCCATCGGCGAAGACAATCCGGGAGCGCGAGCGGTGGAGTTCTACGAAACGCTCTCGTCGCTGCGCTTTTTGGCCTCGACCCCTACCCTCTTCCACGCCGGGCTCACCCACCCGCAGCTCAGCTCCTGTTATCTCAGCACCGTGGATGATGATCTGAGCCACATCTTCAAGGTGATGAGCGATAACGCGCAACTGTCCAAGTGGTCGGGAGGCATCGGCAACGACTGGACGAGCGTGCGGGCAACCGGCGCACGTATTAGCTCCACCGGCGTGCAGAGCCAGGGCGTCATCCCCTTCCTCAAGATTGCCAACGACACGACCCTTGCCATAAACCGCAGTGGAAAGCGCCGCGGGGCAACCTGCGCGTACCTCGAGACCTGGCACCTCGACATCGAAGACTTTCTCGACTTGAGAAAGAACACCGGCGACGACCGGCGGCGCACCCACGACATGAACACCGCCAACTGGATTCCCGACCTATTCATGAAGCGCGTGCGGGAGAACGGCACCTGGACGCTGTTCTCCCCCGATGAGGTGCCCGACCTCCACGAGCTCTACGGGCGTGCCTTCTGTGAGCGCTACACCTACTACGAGGCGGAAGCGCGCGCCGGGCGGATCGACAAATACCGGGAGGTGGAGGCGGTGAAGCTGTGGCGAAAGATGCTTACCCGGCTCTTCGAGACCGGCCACCCGTGGATCACCTTCAAGGACCCGGCCAATATTCGCAGTCCCCAGGACCACGCCGGGGTGGTTCACAATTCGAACCTCTGCACCGAGATCACGCTCAACAACTCGCGCGACGAGACGGCGGTGTGCAACCTCGGCTCGGTCAATCTCGCTCGCCACGTTAGCCGCGACGGTATCGACCGCGAGCGCCTCAGCCGCACGGTCTCGACGGCCATGCGCATGCTCGACAACGTCATAGACATCAACTATTACCCCACCGAGGAGGCGCGACGGTCGAACATGCGCCACCGGCCGGTCGGGCTCGGGCTGATGGGGTTTCAGGATGCGCTGTTCACCCTCCGGCTGCCCTTTGACGGCCCCGGCGCGCAGCAGTTTAGCGACGAGGTGATGGAGCTCATCTCCTACAACGCCATCCTCGCCTCCTCGAAGCTCGCCGCAGAGCGCGGCGCCTACGAGAGCTTCCCCGGGTCTAAATGGGACCGGGGCATCTTTCCCATCGACACCCTCGATATACTGGAGGCCGAGCGGGGCGTGGCCATCCCCGTACCGCGCACGAGCCGCCTCGATTGGACCGAGGTGCGGCGTCACGTGGCCACCCACGGCATGCGAAACTCCAACACCATGGCCATAGCCCCCACCGCCACCATTTCCAACATCGCCGGCTCCTACCCCTGCATCGAGCCCATCTACAAGAACATCTACGTGAAATCAAACATGTCGGGCGAGTTTACCGTGGTAAACGAGTACCTGGTGGCCGATCTCAAAGAGCGCGGCCTGTGGAATAGCGAGATGCTCGAGGAGCTCAAGGCTCACGACGGCGACATTTCCCGGATCGAATCCATTCCCGAGGATCTCAAAGAGCTGTACAAAGAGGCCTTCGAGATCGATGCCGCGCGCCTCGTCCAGCTCACCGCGCTTCGGGGCAAGTGGATCGACCAGAGCCAGTCCCACAACGTGTTCATGAAGGGCGTTTCGGGAAAGAAACTCGAACAGATCTACACCACCGCGTGGGAGCTGGGACTAAAAACGACCTATTACCTGCGAAGCCTCGGCGCCTCGCAGATCGAGAAGTCCACCCTCGATGCGAAGAAGTACGGCTACACGCAAAAGCGCGAGGCCGCCGCGCCCACACCGGCCGGCGCCGCCGGCGCGGGCGGAGGTGACGCCGCCGGCGCGGGCGCCGGGGGCAACGGCCGGGGCCACGACGGGGCAGACGGCGCGGGCGCCGGGCGGCTTTCGGCCACGGCGATCACCACCGATGCGGGTTTCGCCGAGAGCATCGCCGGGATGAGCTCGGCCACCGCGGTGGTGAACATCTGCAGTCTCGACGACCCCGACTGTGAGGCGTGCCAATGACGGGCGGAAAGAACATGGTCTGCTCCCCGTTCACTACGATCACGAGGTCGCAGCCATGTTCTTCCGCCCCTGGCCCGGGGAAACGCGACGGGCTGAGGTCGCGCTCGTTCGCGGGCCCCCTGGTGAGGGGGAGGCTTTTCGACCGGTACCGGCGGCGGATGCTTGAACTGGCCCGGGGAAACGCGACGGGGTG
>JAWLED010000149.1:0-4374 GCA_041686235.1 Spirochaetia bacterium
AGGGCGATGGAAACGGGCGGGGCTCCCTATTCACACATCAGCGCAATATCGCCGTGCATGCAGATGGTGATCGAACAAATATGCTCATGTGCTTACGTGGGAAGCCTGAAAAGATTCTACCTTGAAGCGAAGTGTATGGAGCTCGTCACGATGCGCCTTCATGAGCTCTGTAACGAGCCTCCGCTGCCGGCCCGACCGCCGCTTCGGCGCGCGGACGTGGAGCGTATCCATGAGGCACGCGAACTGCTCATCGAGCGAAGCGCCGATCCCCCGTCATTGCACGAAATCGCGGTGAGGGTCGGCGTCAATTGCAACAAGCTCAAGTACGGGTTCCGGGAGGTTTTCGGAACCACGGTGTTCGGCTACCTGCGCAAGCTTCGTCTCGAGCAGGCACGTCGCTTGCTGGAGGACGGTGACCATTCGGTGACGGAGGTTGCGTTCGAGGTCGGCTACAATAGCCTTAGCCACTTCGCGCGCGTATTCAAAGAAACCTACGGCACCAGCCCTCACTGCTACTCCCGACAGAGCGCGGCGACCGCCCGTGATTCGCACGGCGGGCTCGCGAGCCGGAGTCGGGGCCGGAGCGCGGGCGGGAGCCGAATCAGCCCTTCTCAAACTTGATTCTGCGCACTGCTGGGGTTATACTATTGGTATGAAAACTGCAGTGTCCGTACCTGATGATCTCTTCGAAGAGGCTGATGAGCTCGCTGCGCGGCTTCATACGTCGAGAAGTCGTGTATTCAGTGACGCCTTGCGCGAGTATCTCGATCGTCACAGTCCGGAACGTGCCACCGAGGCTATGAACGCAGTGGTGGAGGAAGTCGGTGAGGACGCCGATGATTTCGTGGAAGCCGCTTCCCGAGCGACGTTGCGAGACAATGAATGGTGATATCGCAAGGTGAGGTCTGGTGGGCCGAGTTGCGAGAGCCAACGGGCTCGGAACCCGGGTTCCGGCGGCCTGTCGTGGTTGTCCAGGGCAACGCTCTCAATGAAAGCCGATTAAGGACCTCGATCTGCGTCGCGCTGACAAGCAATTTGCAGTGGGAAAGCGCGCCGGGAAACGTCGTGCTGCCCGCGTCTGTAAGTGGGTTGCCCAGGGACTCGGTTGCCAACGTATCCCAGCTCGTAACCATAGACAAGCGACACCTTACCGAGCGCGCAGATGTGTTGCCCCCTCGCTATCTCCGCCGCATCCTAACCGGCATCGACATCGTCCTCGGCCGCTAACGGCCGTCTGTCTCCGCCCCCTTCAGCTTGCGCCGAAGCGCCTCGCGCTCCTCGCGGCTCAAGCGGCTGACGTGCTCACCGATCGTCCGGCTGACCGCGCCGTGGCGCCTCTCGGCCTTGCGCAGCTTGATCTCGCGGGCGAGCTCGTGGCCCTGCTTGCCCCGCCGGCGGGTGAACGCGGAGCCGAGGTACTCGCGAACGCTCGAAAGTAGCTCCTGATCATCGGCTAAGAGTCTGCCGGCTTGTTCGAGGAGCGTCGTTCGCTTCTCGTCGGGCAGCCGTCCCCAGGCGACGCGCAGGGCGCGCTCGGCGTGAACGTGGGGAAGAAAGGTGGACTCGCAGATGGCGGCAAAAAAGCGGGTGCTTAAGCGGTCGTGGGTGCGCGGCATCGCCCGGCTCAGGTGAATCGAGGCGCGCTGGTAGTCACCGAGGCGCATAAGGTAGAGCCCGAGCCGGCGGTTCAAAATGGGACTCTTTCTGTTGAAGACGAGGCCGCGCTCTATCGCGGGGACGGCGAGCTTGGCCTGTTCGAGCGGGTAGCGGCGGTAGGGTGAGCGAAGCTGCAGCTGGAGGAATAGAGGGACGGCGATGGCCAGTACGATGCCGTCCACGATGATGCCGGGAACATACCCGAATACTACCACCGAATTGTACAGCCCGTGGAAGACCGCCATCAGCACGACGCCGGCCACGGCAAGGCGGTAGGAGCCGGGATCGTCGGAGTGCGCATTACTCCACACCGCGGTCGAGTAGAGCCCGCCCCAGACCGCGCCGTAGAGCATGTGGCCCCCTGTCGCCAGGAGTGGACGGATCGCGATTGAGAGCTCCGGATACCAGGTGATGTAGAGTATGTTCTCGATGGTTGCAAATCCGAGGCCCACCGCGGCGCCCTGCAGGACGCCGTCCTGCGGCTCTTTCACCGTGGAGAGGTAGTGGGCGATCATGAAAAAACAGACGAACTTCGCCGTTTCCTCAATAATGCCGGTGACGAGCACGTGGTACCAGAAGCTCGATTCATAAATCGACTGCACGAGCCACGGAAGCGGATAGAGCTCGTGGAGGATGAATGTCACCACCACGCTCACCACGCCGGCCATGAAGAAGGCTGCGATCACTCCGGGGGACTGTTTGTCCGTGACGTGGCGTAGCTTACCCCCGAGGAACCGGCCCCAGAGCCCCGCGGCAACGAGGTTCCACAGATGAATCAGCGTAATCACGTATTAGGCTCCGCCCTCACGACGAGCGCTTTTTCTCTTTCTCGTAGAGATCATCGATGTAGGTGTCGACGCTCTGCATGATGCGCTCGTTGGTTTTCTCCCACACGCGCCGCACGTGGTCAAGTGTCATCTTTTTGATGTCCTCCTTCATCTCGCTCTGCTCGATCTCCTCGAGCTTGTTGGTGAGCATCGTGCCGGCTTTGATCAGGGTATCGGAGATCTCGTCGGAATGCGAGAGGCCGAGCTCTTTCATCATCTCGAGCTGCTCTTTCTCGAGGACGGTAATCGCCTTCTGCGCCTCGAGAGCAATAGATTTCTCCTCCACATCTTTGCGGGCAAGCAGATAGTTCTCGAAGGAATCGAGATGATGGCTGATCTCCTTCTGTTTCGCCTGATAGACCGCCCTCATGAGCTGCTTTTTGTAGCGGTACTTGTCCATGAGGGTGAGCGTCTGGTTGTTGTCGATGGAGTGAAGCTCGTGGGTAAAGTCCTTCGAATCGGTGAGGTCCCGCGGTGTGTAGCGCTCGAGCTCCGTTCGCTCGGTAGGGTCTTGGTTTGTCCAGCCCGACATAATGTGCCTCCTCAAGGCTTAGATTTCGATTCGCCGCATAGTGCTGAGGGCCCGCGCCGCGCGGCGCGTCGAACGTGGTCGGCGCGGCCCATTCTCGCTGTCGTCTCCGGAATACAGGAGGGTCACCGCCTCGAGCTGCCGGTCGAGGCGTCGTGCTTCCTCCTGTGCTCGTATCCTAAGGCGGCGCACGGTGGCCCTCTTTTGCACCGCCGTCATTTTGTGACAAAGCGCCTCCGCGCTAACCTCGTGGGGGTAGTAATCGGAGGTGATGACCCCGCGAGTTGCCGCACGGGAGCGCCCGCGGGGGTGCCTGCGGGGGTGCCTTTCGTCCTCTCCAAGGGCCAGGTAGCGCCGGTGGACGTCGAGGACATGTGTGAGCACCGGCAACACCACCTGCAGCCTGCGCCGCGCCTCCGGGCCGGCCGGCGGGCGCGCGCCGTAGCCGGCGGCATTGGCGAGGTTTCGAGCAAGCCATGCAACCGACGAGTAGGCGCCGAGCGTTTCCAATTGTGACTCCCCGACGGATAGACCAAAGCGTCTGAGAAACACCACCGAGACGATGCGCCGCTGCAGCGCGGCTACCCGCTCGTCGTGCAAAAGCCGCACCTCGCCCGCTCTCGGCAATAGAGGCGCCCACTTCCCGCCGAGCTCAACCGCTTCGCCGCCGGCCGGCGCGTGCGGTTTTGCCTGAGTGCTCCGCGGCTCCCGCGCTTTCCGCGGCTCGCGCGCCGCGAGAGCGCCGACGAGGTAGGAGAGCGCCGCGCGCGGGGTGGGGGGAGCAGCCCACGTTATCACCGCAACGTGCGCGGCGACCGAGAAAAGCTCCCGCGCGACTTTCCGAACCTCGACCGCGGTAACGAGTGCTCCTTCAGTTGCGAGACGAGCCGCATAGCGAAGGCGCAGGTGCAGATGCAGGTGCAGTATGTCTCCTCTTGGCACGTTACTCACGGGCAACCACCATCCCCGCCCCGGTTACGATCGAGGCCACCTCATCGTAGAGCTCGAAGTCGTTGGTCTCGTTCTCGATTTCGATGCGCAAGTAGCAGTTCTTCTCACCGGCGTAGGTGAGCTCCTCACCGAGCACTTTGCGCATCGCCTCGTCGAGCTCCGATT
This sequence comes from Spirochaetia bacterium, assembly GCA_041686235.1. GTDB lineage: Bacteria > Spirochaetota > Spirochaetia > DSM-27196 > PWMO01 > JAAAOH01. The sequence continues at coordinate 4,129 of JAWLED010000149.1, forward strand.
TCGCCTGTTGAGCTTCACGTGCCTCCACTTCCACCGAACGCCCCTCGGCCCCGCGGACGGCGGTAAACGAGGTGGCATCGTGGATGACGATGCGACCGGCGACCTTCGGTACCTCCTCCTCGGGGCGCTTCCAGCAGGGAACCACGCCGTGGCGCTTTTCCTCGAGGATTTCTTCGAGAAACGCTACTTCTTCGGCAAGGCGCTCGTTTTCCTCGGCATACGCGTGCGCGCGCGCTTTGGCGGCGG
>JAWLED010000150.1:0-4363 GCA_041686235.1 Spirochaetia bacterium
CCGCGCGCCTCAGTAACTGAACTCTACCGTCAGATTCCAGAGGTCGCGGTAGGAGCGCTTGCCGTCGGGGAGGGCGCGCTCGCCGATACCGCGGTAGCCCACGCGCCACAAAAACGGTGAGGGCAGGCGCAGCCCGGCCCCGACGCTCCATTCCAACCGGTGGTCCGAGGCCCGGGACAACTCCGAGAGCGCTTTTACCGGCCGATTCTGCACCGTGTACGAGCCGGCGCCGGCATCCACCACCACCCGGTCGGCGATACGCAGAAGATACTCGGCCTGCAGGTTCAAGATCTGCTCGGTGGCAGGGTTCTCTCCGATGCCCCGGGGAATGCGGTATCGCAGCAGGGTAAGCATGTCCACCCGCAGCGGGTCGGCGCGCCCGGCGGGGATGATCCACGGATTTCGCATGGCGTGCACCGCGAGCAGGTCATACCGGCGAACGGAGTTGCCCGAAGAGAACCCCCGGGCCCAGTCCCAGCCGAATCCCGCACCCACCATATGCCGCGCGTTGCCCGCTGCGAGAAGTACATCGTGGTCGAGGATGTTCTCCGAATCTCCGGTGGTACGAGTGCTTTTGGTGTAGCCGGCGGCGGTTCGCAGGTATATGCGCTCCCAAGGCCACTCTGCGCGAATCCCGATCTCCGCCTCAGTAGGACGGGAAAACCCGTCTGCATTGAGTTCCAAAGGCAGGGCAAAGCGCAGGGCGAAGCGGTCGCGACTGGTGTGGTTGAATAGCGCGGAACTGGCCGCCGCGCTCGGCACCGCCGGGGTGGTGGGATCGGGAAGCGAGGTGACCTGCGTCACGTAGGCGATTTCATCCTGAAACACCTCCGCCGGCGGGATCTGGTGGGCGCCGCTGTACTCCCGGTACTGGTGCTCGATTCCTGTTTCCTCGAACGCACTCCTGGATCGGTTGATACCGTCGTAACGCGCAGGATCCTCCCGGTCGCCGATGAGAAATGAAGCGCGGAAGTCGCGGCTCCGAAGCGTCTCCAGCGCCGCCGTCTCAACCGGATAGGAAGTGCGGGACCCGGCGATCACCGCCCCGGCAAAGAGTTTCGGATTGCGCACCGACAGCGCCCAGCTCAGATCTCCCCCCAGCGAGTATCCCCCGAGGTATACGCGCTGTGGGTCGGCGCTGTAGTTCTCGAGGACCGAATCGAGCTCCTCCAGCACCCGCTTCTCGTACCACTCGACAAAGCTTGTGAAATCCGGCAGGTAATCATCGCGCGTAGGCCGACCGGCGGGCAAGATCAGGATGAAATCCTCTTGTCGCTGCGGGTCGAGTCCGAGATACTGCGCCACCCGCGCGGCCTCGAGGCCGGTGGGCGGCAGCACTACAAACACCGGGTATTCGGTAGTGCGATTGTAGCCGACAGGAAGGACCACTTCGGCGCGACGATCGAGATACACAGGCTTGGCCTCAGCGGCAAACGCTTCAGCCACGGGCAGGGCCGCCAGGAGAAGCGCCACGAACAGCCCGCGACACAACGGAACAGGCGCCACGAACAGTCCGCGCGGGGTGAACACAGTGTTGTTACATCTCACGGTGAGCTAATGTAGCACGTTTGAGGCAACTTCGAGTATTGTGTAGGGGCCGCCGGGGATAACGGCGATCGAAGCAGAGGGGTTTTCTGCGAGAAGCTCGTCCAGGGTCTGTTGGAGCCGATTCTCAACAGGTTCTTCTCCCAAAATGGGTCGGACATTCGCGATTTCCTGTAGCCCTTGCTCCATGTGGTCCGAGAAGAACAGGACGTTCTCCTCTCCTATGCGCTCGAGAACGCGTGTTTGCAGCTGTAGCTCCCACTGGTCCTTCTCGGTAACATCGGTTCTCTTCGCTGCATCGGCCAGAAACTGTCGCCACCGTCCCCGAGAGTAGCGTTTCATGAGCGTGGTATACTCCTCGCTTCCGAGCTGCTGCGTACAAGCAGACACCAGTAGCAGCTTGCTATCCGTGTGGAGGGCCGGCAGGGCAAGGCACATCCCTTTCACGGTCTGGTAGAAGTTCTGGTCCAAAGGATAGCCGCCCCCATGGGTAACCACGATATCGTAGGTCTGCTCCAGTTTGACTCCGGTCCATTTGGCAACATCACCGCACCCCGCTTGGTGGGCCGCCTCGAGCTCGCCGCAGTAAACGCCGACGATCTCTTTGTTTTTGTTGATCGCTACGTTGAACAGAAAGTCGACCCCGACCCGGCGGGCAACGTCGAGGGAGACCTCATGACACGGATTCCCGTTTAGGACACCCTCCTTCGCCCGTGGATCCGAGAGGGTTTCGTAACCGTGAAAACGCTGGATTGTCTGTAAGTCGACCAGCGCCGGACAGACGCCCTTTCGTCCCCCGGAAAAGCCGGCCATAAAGTGCGGTTCTATGAAGCCGGTGACGATCTTGAAGTCCGCCTCGGCAAAGAGCGCATTTACTGCTACATATGGATCTTCGCTAACCCGCAGCAGCCCCTCCGCATCGTCCGCCTTATGATCGATTACGCGGTAGCGCGAAACAATGTCCGGCCCCAAGAGTTCTTCATGCTCCTCCGGTGTGCTGGGCCGGTGCATTCCGGTACCGACGATGATCGTCACCGCATCGTCTGATATGCCGGAGTCTCGAAGTACGCGAAGAATCTCGGGCATGAATACCTTGTTTGGAACCGCTCGAGTTATGTCGGAGATGGTTATCGCCACCGTGGAGGGGTTTGCGTTCGAAATGAGCGAGGAAAGAGCGGGCGTCCCGATGGGATTTTCCAGTGCATCGGCGATTTGCTCGTTTCGAAGTACCGGCGGATCCTGCACCGCCGGCGAGAGAATATGTGCAGAATCGGGGACCCGTACGGTAACGCTATCTTTGCCGTAAGGGATGTTCTGTTCTGTCACGAGAGCCTCCTCTTGAGCCGCCGTTACCGGATGGAATTCTCGACCTATTGTATCATCCTCTGCCTCGAGGCCACAATGAAAAGTTGCTCCGAGCTGGTAGCCGAGAGCGAGCGTTTGGGCAGTTACGCGGAGTATATCAACAAGCTGGTTGATACTTCATGCACGATTCGGGTTGTCGGCGAAGAACGCCGCCACACCGAATAGAACGGCAATCGGCGCGAAGAACCATGCGATGGGCGCGAAACTCCCCGTTGTCGCTTCGAAGAGACTGTACACGTACGGGCCGACCGCGCTGCCGGCGACCATGCAGGCGGTGTTGAACCCGGAAATGGCGCCGAGGTTCCGGGTTCCATAGAACCGCGGCCACACCACCACGTGATTGATCCCGAACATCGCCATGGCGATTCCCTTACTCGCCACCAGCAGCGGATACCCCATCGTGGCGGAGGCACGCAGCACCAAGAGCGACAAAAGGAACACCGCAAGCGACAGCCCGTGGACGATTGCGAAATACTTCAATCGCATATAGTCGCTCGCCACGCTGCCGAGGGGCTGTATGGATACGCTGACGAGGGCTGCGGGAAACAGCACCGCAAGTGCCGCCGACCGTCCGATGCCGGCCTCCGCCATCACGCCCACCACGTGGAACGTGAAGCCGGTAATGAGCATCGAGGAGAGCGTTATTACCCCGTTGAATATCCAGAACGGCCACGACCGCAGTGCTTCGCGGAGCGTGTACTGCCGGGAGGGCCGCATCGGCTCGCTCGTGCGCCGGAGGCCGAGTCGTCGTAACACTCGAGCCGCCGGCAGCAACACCGTCGGTGCGGGACTTGGTCCGTCGTCGGGCTCGATGTCGGGGCCTTCGTGTGCGCCCCGTCCGTACGGCGGGTCCCGAAACGTCAGTAGCGCCACCGTACCCATTCCGAAGACCAGGATAAGGCCGAGCAGAAACCACGTTCCCTGCCATCCGCGCTGATTGATCAGCGTATCGAGAAGTTGAGGGGCGTAGGCGAAGCTCAAAGGAATGCCGATCGAAAGCACCGCGTTCGCCGCCCCCCGTTTGTCGTCGAACCACTTCATGATCATCGTTCGGCCGACGAGTGTCATCATCCCCTGTCCCCAGAAGCGAATGAGAAAGAACCCCGCGGACATGACCACGAGGGCCGACACCGCAGGGCCGACCGGTCCGGAGGCCAGTAATCGGGAAAGCTGTGGCGCCCGGGTGAGAGCGAGCAGGCTGAGACCGAGTCCCACCGCCGCCGCCGAGCCGACCACGCGGGATCCGAGGCGGTCGTAGAGTCGTCCGGCCGGCGTCAGAAGCAGAGCGCTCGAAATCGTGCCGATGAGATAGGCCAGACTCATGTGCACGCGGGTTAGCGAGAGCGATTCAATGAGTGCGTCGGTGAAGGCGCTGACCCCCACCGTCTGACCGGGAAAGCTCGCCATCATTCCGACGAGCCCGGCGATGAGAAACATGATGCGATTGTTCACG
>JAWLED010000055.1:0-5104 GCA_041686235.1 Spirochaetia bacterium
ATTCGAGGAGTTGAACTCCCGTTCATAGTTCGCACTCATATACCCCTCTCCTAGAATGAAGGATAAGCGCAGAGAGGTATGTCTGCAATGCGGCCGAGCCCGCCCCGGCTCCGCAGTGCGCCCGAGAACGCCCGCTCGGCACCTCACTGACTGACGGGACGCAACCGATACAGCGGGAAGAGTAGGAGCGCGACCCCCGCTACGACCGCCACCCCGACGCCGATTTCTCCGCCGGCTGCATCGGCGACAGCTCCGATAGCGAACGCAAAGGCCGCCCCGAAGAGGCTCTGTACTTGCGACTCCACCGAGAGCGCGGTTGCCTGTATGTCTTGAGAGACTGCGTCGCTTATATAGGTGACGGACAGCGGGCGCCGCGCGTTTTGCACGAGAAACAGGAGCATGAACATAACGACGGCTACCGCTGAATAGCCCAACGCGTGGGCCGTGCCGGCGGCGAGGGTGACGGCCAGCCCCGCGGCGAGCTCCACGTTCAGGCTTCGTTCCAATGGACCGAGCCGATCGCCGATCCCCCCTGCGTAGCGGGAGGCAAACGATGTTGCCACGTACAACACCGAATACACCACGCCGATGAGCACCGCCGACCGCCGCGCTTCTCCAGCGTCGATGAGAAACGGAAGCGACAGTGCGAGGGCCTGGACCATGGGCTGGAGAAAATCCTTGGAGGCTTTGTAGAACGCGCCGAGAAGTGACGCGTTTAGCACGGTCAGCCCGCGCCGTGGGTCGCGAGCGGCGCGCAAGAGCTCGCGGCCGGTGTGGGAAAGGGCCTCGGCAAGCTGTCGGCGGCGCTCGGCTCCCTTGGCGCGTTTCCCTTCCCTGCCGCCGCTCGGCCCTTCGAGCTCGCGCGGATAGCTTGCCAGCAAGAGCGCATCGAGGGCGTAGGGAATCATTGAAAAGAGGAATATCTCAGCGTAGCTCTGCCTGGCAAACACGATTGCCGCAGCAATGAGCGCCGAAACAGCCGCGCCGAGTTGCGACCACGAACGCGTGCGGCCGTAGTAATGGGTCTTGAAGTGGAGCCACCCCCTCAATTCGAGGTAGCTCATGATCATTGCCTTGTGAGTGCCGGTGCGAAACGCCTCGCCGGAGGCAAAGAGTAGCATTGCCGGGATGAACGCGGAAAACGACCGGCCGAGATAGAAAAAGACGAATGAAATGAGGTAGGCCACGAACGCGGTGACCATGGTGCGCCGTCGGCCCCAAGCATCCGCGGCGAAGCCGCTTGGTATTTCGAGAAGGTTAACGGCCACCATGCGAATGGCGTACAGCGAGCCGATCTCGAGGTAATCGAGCCCGCGAGCTCGCAGGAAGAGTATGAGGAAAGGTTCTGCAAACTGTAGGTTTTTCAAAAACCCGTAGGCGCTGAACTTTATATACTGTAGATCACGATCGAACCCGAGTTTGCCCGACATTGACACCAATATAGTCTTCGAAGCCGCCGTCGCCAATGATGCGTGTGTTTCGCGGGAGGTCAGCCATTGCGATTTTTGTAAACGTTTGCTAAAATGTAGGGGAAATTGGCAAAAAAGACCATTAAAGACATAGCAGAAATTGCAAACGTTTCCTACGCCACGGTCTCCAGGGCGCTGAACGACAAGTACGGTGTTAAAGAGGCCACCAGGCGTCGCGTCTTGGAAGTTGCAAACGACCTGCAGTACAGCCCCAACGCGATCGCCCGGGGGCTGAAAAGCCGTCGGACCTACACACTCGGGCTCGTTATCCCGGACATCTCGAACCCCTTCTTTCCCGAGGTTGCCCGCGGGGTCGAGGAGGAGGCAAGTGAGCGTGGGTACAGCGTTCTTCTGGGCAATACCGATTGGAATATCACTCGCGAAGAACAGTACCTGAGCCTCTTCGCAGAGCGCCGCGTCGACGGCATCATTATCTCGCCGATGGCCGCTTCGGCTTCGCAGCTGCAGCGCTCGGAGCGTCTCGGGCGCCTGCCGGTGGTATTTCTTGCCAACGCGCCGAAGGATACCCGCCGGCCCTACGTCATCATCGACAACCGACGTGGCGGGTACCTCGCCACCTCGCACCTGTTGCTCCAAGGCTACGACCGAGTCGCCTTTGTCGGGGCGCGCGAGGGCTCGGTTACTGTGGACCAACGGTTGGAGGGCTACCGAACGGCAATCACCGAACGCGGCGCCCGTTACGACGATGCATTGGTGTGCCTCGGGGATTTCCGCGAGCGAAGCGGTTATGAGGCTGCTCGCGAGTTGCTGGCGGGACGGCAGTGTCCGGACGCGATCTTTGCCGAGAACGATCTGTTGGCGATCGGGGTCATGCATGCCGTTCGCGAGCGGGGACTGCGAGTACCGCAGGACGTCGCGGTGGTGGGGTTCGACGATATACCGCTTGCCGCGTTTCCGGAAATCGACCTCACCACGATTGCTCAACCAAAGGAAGAGATGGGTCGCACGGCGGCGCGGTTGCTTATCGAGGCCGCGCAGGCGCAGGTCATGCTCCAGCCCGAGCTAATCGTTCGGGGCACGAGCAGGCGGATCAACAATGAAACGCCGCGAGAGACAGTTGGACGAGAACTATGAACGCCCGGATTACGGGCTAAGGAGGAAGAGAGAATGGCGGACACGATGAAAGCCGTTCGCTTGTATGCGGATTGGGACCCGAAGCCGGATTTCCGGCTGGGAGCGAAGGACATAGACAAGCGCCAAACCTATCTCGGCAGCAAGGTATGGCGGAACCCGCGGTTGAGCATCGAGGACGTTCCCGTTCCGAAGCCGGGCCCGGGTGAGGTCGTGCTCGAGGTGAAGCAGGTGGGCATCTGCGGAAGCGACGTGCACATGGCTCAGCCCGACGACGACGGCTATATCTGGTATCCGGGGCTCACCGGGTTCCCCTGCACGCTCGGACACGAGCTCTCCGGTATCGTCGCGGATGTTGGTCCGGATACGTTCAACAAAGTCACGATGAAGCCCTTCGAGGGCGGCGAGTGGGTTTGCGTGGAGGAGATGGTGTGGTGCGGCGAGTGCAAGCCGTGCGCCGACGGCTACCCCAACCACTGTGAGCGCCTCGATGAGCTCGGGTTTAACATCGACGGTGGCTTCACGAAATATATTAAAGTGCCGGCAAAGCTCTTGTGGAGCCTCGATCCGCTGCGAGGGAAATACGCCGATGAGGACGTGTTTCGCCTCGGCAGTATGGTGGAGCCGACGAGCGTTGCCTACAACGCGGTCATTGAGCGCGGCGGCGGAATTCGCCCGGGTGACAATGTGGTAATTCTCGGAAGCGGCCCGGTGGGAATGGCGGCCATTGCCATACTTAAACGTGCCGGCGCCGGCAACGTCATCCTCTCCGAGCCCGAGGCCGCGAGGCGCGAGCTGGGGATAAAGATGGGCGCCGACCACACCATAAACCCCTTCGAGGAAAACTTCGCCGAGCGAGTCCTCGAGATTACCGACGGTATGGGTGCCTCGCTTTACCTCGAGGCCACCGGCCTTCCCGAGCATGTATTTCCCGGCATCGAAGAGGCCATCTGGAATGGGCGCGAGCTCAACGCAACCGTGGTCATCGTTGCCAGAGCGGACGCGCAGATTCCCCTCACGGGAGAGGTATTCCAGGTTCGCCGCGCCACCGTCGTCGGTTCCCAGGGCCACTCGGGGCACGGAACCTTCCCACGGGTTATCCAGGCCATGGCCTCGGGGATGAACATGCTTCCCATGATGACAAAGGAAATACGTCTCGACGAGGTGCCGGACAATATCGAGTTGCTGCGCACCGACCGCAAAGAATGCAAGATCAGCTGCCGGGCACCCGGTGCGCTCACCGAGAAAAAATAACAGGAGGATACAATGATAAAGGGAGATATGGAGTTTCTGACCACCGACCATCCGATGATCACCTTCGAGAACACGGCAGTCGGACGGCTGAAGAAGAGAATATTTGATGCGCCGATGTCGGAGATCGACAAGATCCTCGACGACTACGAGATACCCTCGGAATCCGAGCTGGGTAAAGGCGGCTGCTACATACAGACCACCCCAAGAGCCCACATGGTGGAGAAGCGCAGAAAAAACGACATCGTGTTCCTGCCGGTCGGGACCACCGAAAACCACGGAGACCACGCAAACAGCGGTCTCGACAACTTCATGGCGACCCAGATTATCGAAGGGGTCAGGCGCTACACCGCGAAGCAAGGCTACGAGGTTGCCCTCGCCCATAACCCGCTCACCTACGGCGGACATCCGTATCATCATTTGGGCATGCCTGGTACCGTCATGATACCCCAAGAGGTCGTCACCGAGACCCTTATCCACGTGATGCTCGGGTTGTGGAACGACGGCTTTCGAAAGATCATCATCATAAACAATCACGGTCAGCTGTGGATGCTCGAGACGGCTCTCCAAGAGTTCTCCAAGCGCTTTATGCTTCCGGGCATCTTCCGGGTGATGGACTGGCATCGGGCAATCCGTGAGTTTTTCATCCCGCTGGACCGTGAGGACGGCTTCGATACCACCTTCGTGCACGCCGACGAATCGGAGACCGCCGTGGGTATGCTGATGTTCCCCGACATGATCGACATGAACTACGTGCAGGACGCCGAAGGCTCCTCGTTCCTCCCGGACGGCCACTTCGACAAGTCGGTAGACCCATGGCGCAGACCGCACAAATGGTCGGAGGGCCAGGGGCACTTTGCTATAGAACGAAAAGGGACTCCCGAAGGGGTGGTCGGAACGCCCTCCGGTGCGACGGCAGCCAAGGCCAAACGCCCCATTGCGGCGATTTTGAGCTACCTCACGCTGGTCGTCGACGAGATCCTCGAGAATTATCCCTCGGGGAAGCTCCCTCCGCTCGACCAGATCACCTTGCGGGATCCCGATGAGCTCGAACCCTTTCTCAAAGAGCCGGGCAGCGAAGGCTGGAAATCGGTCTACGAATTGCCGGCGATCGGCCCCTTCACCAAGGGCTAGTACATAAGCAGTAGAGGCGTGTGGAATCGGCGCCGTGGGTCGTTTTCGGCCCGCGGTGTCGGTGCTATCCAATGGGCCTGCGGAGGGCGTATGAGTGAGCAACTACGATTCGGTGTCATCGGAGCAGGGCGCATCGGACGACTGCACATCGAGCATCT
>JAWLED010000055.1:5204-19334 GCA_041686235.1 Spirochaetia bacterium
CGGTGCTATCCAATGGGCCTGCGGAGGGCGTATGAGTGAGCAACTACGATTCGGTGTCATCGGAGCAGGGCGCATCGGACGACTGCACATCGAGCATCTGATGCGGCGCATCCCCAATGCAATCGTCACGACGGTGAGCGACGTGGTTCGCGAGGCGGCCGAGAGCGCCGCGGAGGAGTTTTCGGTTTCGCGAGTGGTGACCGATGCACGTGAGCTCATCAACTCGTCCGAGGTCGATGCGGTGGTGATTTGCTCGAGCACGGACACGCATGCGCAGTTTATGACCGAGGCCGCCCGCGCCGGTAAACACATCTTCTGCGAGAAGCCGATCGCCCTCGAAATCGACGCTATTGACGAGGCGCTTGGCGAAGTCGAGCGGGCGGGGGTGAAGCTGCAGATCGGCTTCAACCGCAGGTTCGACGCGAACTATCGCCGAGTGTGGGAGCATATCGACGCAGGCGACCTCGGCGATGTGCATATGATCCACATCGTCAGCCGCGACCCCGCACCGCCGCCGGTGGACTACGTGCGCGTCTCCGGTGGGATCTTTCTCGACATGGCCATTCACGACTTCGACATGGCCCGCTATCTCGTCGGTGACGAGCCGGAAACGATCTACGCGGTCGGGGGTGTGCGCATAAGCTCCGAGATCGGCGAGGCCGGGGACGTAGATACCGCGCTGTGCACGCTGACGTTTCGAAACGGCGTGTTTGTTACCATCGACAACAGCCGGCAGGCGGTTTTCGGGTACGACCAGCGAGTCGAGGCCTTCGGCTCTGCGGGAATGGTGCGCATCGACAACAACGCGCAGAACAACGCGGTGCTCAGTACCGGCAAAGCGGTGCAGCGCGACCTTCCGCTGAACTTCTTCATGGACCGCTATATCGACTCCTACATCGCTGAGCTCGAGGCCTTCATCGATGCCGTCCGGCGCAACGAGCCGACAACGGTGGACGGAAACGACGGTCGGGTTCCCATCCTCATGGGATATGCGGCCAAGAAGTCGCTTGCCGAAGGCCGGCCGGTGGCACTTAGCGAAATCCGGTAGGGAGAACGCCCGCCTGGGTGTGTGACGTGGTGGCGGCCCAGCGCAGCCCACAGCGGTCCGCCGTGTCCGGCGCCGCCCGGCCGGCGCCGGCCGGCTGGTAGCGGTCTCTACTCGAACAGCGCAAGCAGCTCATCGGCCGCGGCAAGCGTGAGTCCGCTTTGGTCTTCCTGGATGAGGTCGGCGGCGAGGCGGCGTTTTTGCTCCTGGAGCTCGAGTACCTTCTGCTCTACGGTGTTGTTCGTGACGAGCCTGGTGACCATCACGGGACGCTCGCGGCCGATGCGATGGGCTCGATCGACGGCCTGACGCTCCACCTGCGGATTCCACCACGGGTCGCACACGTAGACATAGTCGGCCGCGGTAAGGTTGATGCCGGTCCCCCCTGCTTTGAGGCTGATGAAAAACACGGCGGGACCGTGCGCCTCCTGAAAGCGATCGACGATGTCGGCACGTTTCTTTGTTGCCCCGTCGAGGTAGAGGGTCTCCATGGCGCGCGCGGCCGCAGCGTCGCGCAGGCGGGCGAGAGCGGTTGTGAACTGGCTGAATACCAACGCTTTGTGGCCTTCGGCGGTGATTTCCTCGAGTTGCGAGAGAAGCTCGGTTTCTTTCACCGACGGCACCCCGTCGCCGGACGGGTCGGCGTCCTCGGGGTAGAGTGCCGCTTGGCGCAGACGCAGCAAGCCTGTAAAAACCGCCGCCCCGATGCGGCGCAATTCCCCGCTTTCGATGGCGCTTTTGACCTCCTCGCGATGATAGGCCTTGAGCGTGGCGTAGAACCGCGCCTGTCGTGAGCCCATTTCGCAGGTAAAGACGGTCTCGGTGCGGGGCGGCAGCTCGGGCGCCACCGCCTCTTTGGTCCGGCGCAGCACGAACGGCGAGACGATGCGCCGCAGATGCGCAATCCGCTCGGAGCCGTCGCCGCCGCCGCCACCGCGGCTGTCGGCGGTGGAAGCTACGCGTTTTGGAAACCGCCGCGTGAATTGGGGGAGCGCGCCGAGCAGTCCGGGAACGAGAAAATCCATGATGGACCACAGATCCGTGGAGAGGTTCTCGACCGGCGTGCCGGTCAGGCAGAGCCTGAGTTCGGAGGGAAGCGCTTTGAGGGCTTTCGTTGTTTTTGCGTGCGGGTTCTTGATGAACTGCGCCTCGTCGAGGCACAGAAGTTGCCAGGATATGTCTGAGAGCAGTGCCGCATCTCGGACCGCCGTCGCGTAACTTGTGACAACGAGGTCCGCGCCGCAAAGCTCGGCCGAGGAAGCGGCGCGCGCGGTACCGTGGTGCACCGCCACCGTCAGCTCGGGGGCGAAGCGCGCCGCCTCCCGCGCCCAGTTACCGAGCGTCGAAAGTGGCGCGACGACGAGAACGGGGCCGTGGCCGGGATCGGAACCGGAGCCGGCGCTGGGCTCTCCGTCCGGGGGCTCGCCGCTCGCACGCTCGGCGGAGCTGGGCTCACCGTCCGCGGCGGCGCCGCCCGCGGCGCCGCCGGCCGGCGCTTCCCTCAGATGAAGCATGAAGGCCAGCGCTTGTACGGTCTTTCCGAGCCCCATGTCGTCTGCAAGGCAGCCGGACAAACCGTGTGCGGCAAGTGTGGCAAGCCGGCGCAACCCTTCTTGCTGGTAGGGGCGAAGCTCCGCGGTGAGGCCTGCGGGGAGCGGCACCTCCGGTGCCTCGGTTTCTCCGCGGATTGTGCGTGCAAGGCCTCGCACCGCCTCCACTTCCGCATCAACTTCGTCGGCCAACTCGGCAAGCTCGGCAAGCGAGGCAATGTCGGCGGTGGGGATGTGTTGGGGCTCGCCGCCGCCTCCCTCGGTCAGACTGAGCGCGCGGCGCAGGCGCTCGGCCTCGGCGGAGTCGAGAACGACGAGAGACTCACCATCGTGATACGCCCCCCGTCGCGCCATCTCGAGGAGAAGCTCGGGATCGATCTGGGTGCCGTCTGAGCTCTCGACGTGAAGCTCGAACCAATCGGTCCCGGAGGAGATGCTGACCGCCAACGGCCCGGTCTTCTTGAGTAGACGTCGCTGTCCCGCGGTATCGACGGTGTAGACGGTGAAGCCCCGCTCGGCGAGGGTAAGGGCGGTATCGACCATCCTATCGGCTGTCTCCACATCATCGGTCGCCCATCTCCACACGTCGCTGTAGTAGTCATAATCGGGAGCCGTTTCGAGTAGCGCGGAGGCCGCCTCGATTGCCTCCTTCGGCGGCTGGGTGTCGGCGAGATGGATGTAATAGTTCTGGTTCTCATCGTAGCCGTCGGTGTGCTCGGTGATCTCCCGGTTGAGATCGAAGTACATAGAGGAGCGGTCGGTGGACAGAACGAAGACCGCCTCCGCCGTGACGGTGACGAGGTGGATACTCCGCGGATAGCGAACCGACACGAGTTCCGGGAACTGCTCGGCGAGGCGGCGTAGCCGTGCGACGGCGTCGACCGGGAGCTCGTGGTAGAAACGCATGATTGCCGCAACCTCGGTCAACAGCGCGGAGCCTCCGCCCACAAGAAGGGCGCCGTTTTCGCAGAAGAGCACCGAGGTCCCCGCCCCACGGTCGGCCCACACCTCCTCTTCGGGCCCTATGGTCAGGTGACGGTCCTCCTGTGAAACGTCGAGGGAGAGGAGCAGCGACACTCCGCGCCGGCGCGAGCTCGGCGAGGATGAGAGGACGGGGAGGACCTCAGCGTGGATGTGGTCGGGTTCGAGAATCGAAACGGGCGTTCGGTGGGCACCGATCGGTGTGCCGATGTCGCCGGCAAATACCGGCGTCCCGGTCTGTTTCAGCTCGTCGATGTAGGCAATCACGGGTGCCTCGCCACCGAGAAGCAGCAATTGTTCGGCAAGACGACGCTCGGCGGGCTCGCTCGTGAAGGTCGGCGTGTTCTTCGACAGGCGCTCGAGGCGCCCGTAGGCGCCGTCCTTGCGTCTGTATTGTTGCACCGGGGCGATGACCGGCCGTTCCCGCTGAGTTCGGGGGTGAACGTCGTAGCGGGGGCCGATGACAAAGGCCAGACGACCCTTCGTCTCCTCCCGGCGATCGGTGAATTGCGGAGGGCTTCGGGGCTTCCCCTCATCCTCGCGCCCGTCGCGCCCATCGATGCTCCCCAGAAAACGGGCCGAGCTCTCGATCTGCTTTTGGAGGTCGATGATTCCCTCGCCCGGGGGTTGGGGGTCGCCCGGCGTAGGGGGCTCAGCCGCGGGAGAGGTGTCGCCTGAGGGAGGGGGCTCACCCGCCGCCCGCTCCTCCCGCGTGAGCTCAGTCTGTGCCACGGGAGTGCGAAAGTCCTCCGCCTCGACCCCGGCCTCCAGGCGCCCTTCGACCTCCTCCGGCGGCAACCGGTCCGACAGTGCTGCCGCGGCCACGGCGACGAGATGCTTGCAGGCGACACCGACGGGGCAGCTGCAATAGCTTCTCTCCGGCGCCTCGGTGTTCAGCACGACCGTGTAGGGTTGGGGGCGTGTGCCGCGGACCAACGCAATGAGACCGTCGGCGGTCGCGCGCATATGGGCGACGTGGCCGGCGTCGTAGTAGTCGAGACCGCGATCGAGCGTTCTGCCGTCGAAAAAGAGCATGCGTGGAACCTCTGTTTTTCGTGCAGGACGAGCCGATATCAGCGTCGCCGCCGTTTTCAGTCCCTTAATATAACGGCTCGAACGCGCGGCGTCAGGGTTTTCGCAAAACCGCTTCGGAGAACCGGGCGAAGTCCATGTCCGTAGTGGCAAGGCCGGCGCCGAGCTCTATGGCAAGCGCGGCCAGGTGGATATCCGTGGTGAGGTGTCCCGTTGCACCGGTCTCATCGAAAAGAAGACGCATAAGCCGCGCATGTCGTGCTCCGGGTGCGTCGCGGCGCTCTCCACCTGATAATGCTCTCGCGGCTCGGCTACCTCGAGTGCCTCGATCCCCTGCGCCAACGCCTCGTTGAGGACATCTTTATACGTGCGGTTTTGCTCTCGTGCGATCTTTCTGAGACGTGCATCAATGTCGTCGTTTACGGTCAACGATGTTCTCACGCACGAAGTATGCGTACGTGTCTGTTGTGATGTAAAGACATCATATGCTTGATGTCTGCTATGGTGGGTTCCGCTTGGTAGGGACGGCCCACACCGAAATCCGCCTCGGTTCGGGGGTCTCTATCTTATTGCGCCTTTATTTGACAGCGTACGTACGCTCGTTTAGAATGTACGTATGAAAGTGACCGCAACAGAGTTGCGTCAAAATCTATATCGCATCATCGACACCGTTCTCGAGACGGGAGAGTCAGTGGAGGTCGCGCGTAAGGGCGGGATGGTACGGATCGTTCCGGACAAGAAGGCGAGTATCTGGAACCGCCTGGAGGTTCACGATGTGATCGCCGGCGACATCGAAGGGGCGTGGGACGGCATATGGGACGGCGAGCCGGAGCTCGACGCTCCCGACCGGGGCCGGGCGTGATTCTTCATCTCGATACACATGTTGTAGTCCGCTTGTATGTCGGAGAGCGCGAATGGTTCCCCTCGCGCGCTCTGGCCGCACTCGATCATGCGCGGCTCGTGTACTCACCGATCGTTGAGCTCGAGGTACAGTATCTCTACGAGATCGGTCGAATTATCGTGGGACCCGACACGATACTCCCATACCTCACCGATCGGATAGGCCTCGCCCTCGATGAAACGCCCTATGTGGTGGTAGCCCGGACGGCCCGTGCACTCTCCTGGACGAGAGACCCCTTCGACCACCTCATTACCGCCGCAGCGATTGCTTCCAATCATCCGCTGCTTACGAGAGACCGAACCATTCGTGACCATTACGACGCTGCGTTTTGGGATGACGAGTAAGCAGACGGTTGGAATCACTCCGAACAAGTCCGGAGGTTCGGAGAGGACCTCACCGGCCGGCCTCAATTGCCGCGAGACACTCATCGAGCTTCGGCAGCGTCGCCGGATCGAGCCATGGTCTCAGCACAAAGAAGCCCGGAATGGTCCGGCTCTCGATACGCTCCTCCCCGTAGGCAAACTCCGTGAGGATCCCTTCCTCGTCACGGTGGTAGAAGCGGTGTGCCAGGGTCTCCGGGTCGAGCACCCAGTACTCGCGCACGCCGTGTTGCTCGTACTCGGCGAACTTCGGTCCGACGTCCCGGTCCGCGGTGCGCGGGCTCAAGGCCTCCACCACCAGGTCCGGCGCGCCCTCGGCATAGCTCTCCCGGTAGACATCTCCGCGCTCGGCGGCGTAGAAGGCGAGGTCGGGGAGAAACACGTTTCGCGAGCTCAAGCGCACGGCCACAACCTCCCGGTAGAGGCGGCCCAGGTCGTGGCGGTCTACGTAGTTCCCAAGGAGTCGGTCAAGGAAGTTTAGAAGATCGGCGTGGCGGATCGAGACCGGCGAATGCATGAATACCTCCCCGTCTATCAAATCGGCATGACGGCCCGGCTCGAGCCACTCGATGAAATCTTGGGCGGTCAAGAGCTCCCGCTCGAGGTCCGCGGCTACTGAGATTTTTGTCGGCATGTCACAGCCTCCCCGGCGGCCGCAGCTGACACCGCACCCGCCTCTCGCTCATCTTCAGTATAGCACCGAAGGGAGGTGGACGTCATGAAGAGCTTTGCTGCGCCGGGCAGGATCGCCCCCTCGAAGCGCCGGATGTCCACGTCGAGAACCACTGCATAGCGTCAGTGTAGCTCAAACCCTCGACTCGGTGGTCCGCTACGCGGTGTATCGGTTCTCCCTCACGTATCGCGGCGCGGTTTCCGGCCGCGAGAAATCAGGTTTTGGAGCGTGCTGTAGCCTTCGAGGAGCGCGAATTGCTTCAACCTCTCGTCCTGGGGATCCACGGTTTTCCACATCTCGAGCCAGTCGGCGGCACCTTTGAGGTCATTTTTCTCCGACAGGACGTAACACATGGCGTGACAGAGTCCGGTAAACTCGGTCACGTGAAACGTCTCCCGTTCCGTGACCGGCTGCAAGAGCTGCCGTGCCTTTTCTACGCCACCCTTGGTGCCGGATAATCGAATGGCCTCGGCGTAGCGGCCGAACGCGTAGTCGGGGAAGCGTTGATGCACCTGTTCCATCAGTTCCCACGATTCTCGTTGTTTTCCCCGGCGTTCGTACGCCGCGGCCAGATTCTGCAACAGTGGTGGATGATCATCGCGGATTTCAAGCGCTTTCAGCAACAGCCGTTCCGCCTCTTCGGGCCGGCCCTCCTCGAGCCGGTGATACGCCTCTTCCGTAAGATCCCGGATGTCCGCCGGAGGCTCTTCCATCGGTTCGAAGGAGATCTCATATTCCCCTACCGTTATTGTTTGGGGGCCTTCGACCTGCCGGCCGGGTGCTCCGAGCTCGGGTGCGGGCACTTCAACGCTCCCGTGCATCTCGAGTAACCGAACCGCCTGCGTTTTTCGCTCCTGCCGGATTCGGTTTTCCCGAATGAGTTGCAGGACCGTAGCAAGAGAGTCCTCGGTGCCGAGATGTCGGAGGACCGACAACGCGATAAAGCGGCTAATGTCGTCTCCCTGGTTCAATAGATAGGGAACCGAATCCTGGAGCTCGGGATGGAGCTCGAGCAAGGCGGAAGTCAAGGCGTCGGGATTTACATCATCCTCCTGCGCCGGGCTCAGCTCAACCAAGGAATTCATGAAACGTGCCGGCAGAAACTCGCGGAGGCTGAAGTACCATGGTTCGTTTCGGTCGTCTTCCGGCCTGGATAACTCGTCCAAGCGCCGTTTCGCTTCTTCGGGGGCGGCGTTCTCGCGAGCATGCGTCCACCACCGGTGGGCGCCGGACGTATCTCCGCTTCGGGCGCATGCGGTGCCGGCAAGAAGCGAGGCGGCTCCCACTAACGTGGTCGTCCACTCCGCATCCCACAGCTTGAAAGATTCGCTCAAACGTAACACCCACGAATCGTCTTTTCGGAAGGCCGCAGCCTCCATAAAGGCGACCACGTCGGCCGGTGAGGTGGCGCTAAGCGTTTGAGCGTGCCGGGCCCACCGTTGGGCCTCGTCGAATCGGCCGGTCAACGTGCAGAATCGTACCATGTTCGCAACGCCTGCCGGGCGATCGGGCTCCTGCTCCAGAGCGAGCTTCTGCTCGCCAACGGCCTTGTTCAGGGAGCCTTGTTCCCAGAGTGCCCGGGCGAGGTTGTTTCTGACCGGAGTCTGTTCCGGCCGTGCCTCCAATACTTCGGAGGCCATGCGCGCGGACTCTTCATAGTCACCCCGTTCGAGTAACCGGCGCACCCGCTCCCCGGCAACTGCAACGTCCCGATCATCGGGCCAGGTCAACCCCAACGAGGCCACCGCTTGCGGCATTTCAGAATCGATATCGTTTATGAGCCGGCGAATCTTATCGTCATCGACGTATTCCCTGTCTCGATGGTGCAGACATGCGAGGCAGGACTCGAACTCCGCCATGGCAAGAAGGAGATACCCTTGTCTGAGATAGGCCTGCCCGGCGTTGTATCTGATGCTTGCATCATCCGGATAACGTTCTCTGCCCGTTTCCGCGACCCGGAGGACCTCGGCCGGTTCCTTTCCCAGATCGTCCGCCGCGACGATTCTGAGCGCGAAGTAGTTCGGGGGTAACACGTACTTCGTTTCCATCTGCAGCAGCTCTTCGTAGGCGGAACGTAGCGCCTCGCGGTCGGAGGTCTTATCCATGATCACGTCTTCGATCGACCGCAATCGGCGCTCCGCCATGGAAATCGGAAGTCGCCCTTTTTGCTTTTTCTTTTTCCCCATATGTCACAAACTATGAAGCATATCATAATGCGGTATCAACGGGGCCCAGCACCCCGCGTCTCGGCGAAAGTGGCGACAGTCGCGCCGGTGGGGGTGACGGAGCCGGCGCCGCGCCGGACCCCGACTAACCCCCCAGGCTCTCGCGCACGTATCCCCGGTGCGCCTCCAAGAACGCGTCGAGGAGAGCCTCCGCAGTCGCCGGAGAGCCGACGTGGGGGTCGAGCTCGAGCGCGGTGAGCGCCTTGGTTCGCGAGCCTTCGGCGGCGGCCTCGGCGGACAACCGCTGGATGGTGCCCTCGCGCTGCAGAAACGAGAGAAGGGCGGGCCCGAGTCGATGCATGCCCACACCGCGCACCCCGGCGGGGCTTGCAAGGCCGGGTATCTCGACGACCATGTCGTCGGGGAGTCCCGGGATATGCCCCCGGTTTGCGATGTTTGCGTTGTGCAGATACTGGGGGCCGCCGGGGGGCGCGCCGAGGTGGACGCCGCGTATGACGGCACTCGGCGGGGCGTCGCCGAAGACCTCCCACACTGCATCTGCGACCTCCGAGGTGAACCGGGCGGGATCGCGAGTGCCCGCGATCACTTCCTCGGCCGCCGAGCGCCATTGCCGTTCCTCGCGCAGGTGGGCGTCAAAATCATAGCCGGGGCACTCGATGAGCTCGCACGCATAGGGAAAATACTCGCCGTAGTGCTCGTCGTTTTCGTGCGGCCACAGCCCGTAGCGCTCGTAGAGGTGCCGGCCCAACGGCTGCCACGAGCCGTCGGCGGTTTCGGCAAGGAGCCTCGGATAGAGGTCTTCCCCGCTTTGGGCGCCGCGGCTTTCTGCGTCGCCGTTCTCTGCGGTGCGCAGCGTGGTAATCCACACGGCATGGTTGATGCCCGCCGCCTCGACGAAGATGCGTTCTCCCGGAATCCCGAGGAGCGGCTCGAGATAGTGGTGTTTGAAGTCCCACAGCCCGTCGCAGTATCCGTAGGCGCGAAGGCCGGTGTAGTGGTTTACGGCGTAGGCGACGCGGTCCTCGGGATTGGTCATGATGATGACGGTCGCCTCCGGCGACAGCTCCTCGATGTCCGAGGCGATATCGAGGACGAGCGGCACGGTGCGCAGGGTGTGCGACAAGCCGGCCGGCCCCCGGTTTTCCCCGAGCGTGTGCCGTATCCCGAACCTCCGGGGAATCTCCCAGTCGAGTCTCCATCGCTCGATGCGGTCGGCTTCGGCGGCGACGATGACGCTGTGTGCCCCGGCGAGCACCTCGCGCCGGTCGGTACTGCTTTCCACTGCGGCCTCGACCCCCAACTGCCGCGCCATTGCCTCGGCGATGCGGTGCACGCGCAATAACGCCGCAGAATCGGTATCCACGAGGGCGAGTGTCGGCGCGCGGGTATCGGTGGAGAGCTGGGTGAGCACGTCGTATATGGTGACGGGGCCGAATACCGCGCTTGCAGCGCCAATAAATACGATTTTAAGTGGGTGGGGGTTCGCCATTTCTCTAGACCTCACGGCTTATGTCCGTCTTTTCGGTTCGAGGCGTATCATAGATGTTACATACTATCACTAAGAGCCTTTGCTCTGAAGAAACAGACCGTGAAGACCGGCACCGAAAAGGAGGATTCCATGGGAAGCGTCGACGTGACCCAAATCGTAGGAGACTACATTCATGAGGGAAAGCAGTTTGCCACCGACAAGAAGAGCGCGGTGCTGACAGTGAAGTCGATTTCAAGGATCATCGACGGAGGAGCACTCGACTTCGGGGGGAGCGAGTACGGTGAGGCCGAAGTAAGCCGGCTCCAGCCGGAGAAGCGGAACTCGGAGGACAAATACGGGTGGTGGCAGTTATCCCCGGGCCAATATCGGGTCGAGCTCAATGAGCGCATCTATCCCTCGGAAGGCACACAGCTGATGCTACATCCGTGGTCACATGCCGTGGCGGCAGGGGTTACGCACCCGGTCGAGCTCATCTCCGGTGAGCGCAGCCCGCTCTTTACCCACATTACGGTCGGACCACAGGGGCCGGCGGTTAAAGAAAATGCCCGCATCTCTCAGGTGACGATTCTCGGGTGATGCGCCTCGCATAGCCCTGTCGGCGCCGCCTAATTGTCGACTGATCTTATTGACGCGAGTAGCCAAACGAACGACAATACACGCGGCTGAGCTATGCAAGAGGAAAACCGCAATCCCGACCTCGACCTCGACTTACATATCGACCTTCACCACCTCAGCTCACGAGTAGATTCGGTAATCGAGCAATTCGAAGAGTACAAAGTTCAGCGTCTCCACGGTGCCGGTGCTAATCTCAACGGCTTAGAGCCGGTTGAGGACGGCGAGGGCGCCGTCCACGGCGGGGCCGGGGTCCCGTCGGGAGAGCGTAGTGTCACGGATTTACTCCCCACCACCAATTCACTCTTCGAGAGACTGTTGCAGCGGATCGTCAAGGGGCACCATGCAAGCCCGGATCTTGGTCTCAGCGGAGAAGAGGCGCGAGACCTGCTCGACACGACCTCCGATATTGCTGTGGAGATTAGTCCCGACGGCATTGTGTTGCATGCAAACTCCTCCTTCTCTCGCAGATTCGGGTATCGACACTCCGAAATCGTCGGCGCCTCCTTTATGGACCTCGTACATGAAGGGTATCGGCGCCCGCTTCGCTCACATATGCGCGAGATTGCCGAGACGAGCACGGTTTCCCGCGTTGCCACCCCGGAGGATATCGTGTTGTTCCGCGCCCGCCACCAGGACGGGACTTTTCTCTCGGTGGAGGCGCTTCTGAGCACGTATCAGGATGCCGCCGAGGAGACACGGCTCGTGATGGTTATGCGGGACCTCTCCGAGCATAGGAGTCTGCTCGAAGAACTGCGCGAGAGTAAAGACAACTACGACGCATTATCGGAGACCATTACCGAGGCAATTGTGCGTATCGATGAGAATTTCAAAATCATGTATGCCAACGCTGCGGTGAAATCGACCTTTGGCTACGAGCCCCAAGAGCTGCGTGGGCAGGCGTTTCGCGTTCTGTTTCCACCGGCGGAGTATCAGCGCCACGAAGCGGATTTTCGCAAGTATTTCCTCGTGGATGATCAGGATAGAAATCGTGTAGGACTCCATAACACGATCGAGCTGCTCGGACAGCACAAGCACCGGGGCGTCGCGCCGATGGAGGTTTCTTTCGGCAATTCCAAGGAGTACGGCGGGCGAACGCTGACCTGTATCATCCGTGACATAACCCGGCGCAAGAATGCCGAGCGGAGGCTCCGACACCTTGCCTATCACGACCAGCTGACCTCACTGGGCAATCGCGATTTGTTCAACTCCGATGTTCGTAGCATTCTCGAGGATCTCGAGCGAGCGGGGGCGGGACATGCGGCGGTCATGTTTCTCGATCTCGACGGGTTCAAGCAAGTCAACGACACCCTTGGCCACGACGCCGGCGACAATCTCCTCGTGGAAACGGCGAGCCGACTGAGAGAGTCCGTGCGAGAAAGCGACTCGGTCTATCGATTCGGCGGCGACGAGTTCGTTGTCGTGTTGAGTTACATCCGCAATCCCCGGGATGCCGCGCTCGTGGCAAACAAGCTTCTTGCCGCCGTGCGTCGACCGTACGAGCTGACGGCTCAGGGGAGCTCGGGACGTACCAACGTGGCGGTGGGCGTAAGTATCGGTATTGCCCTCGCGCCGCGGCATGGTACGACGGTGGAAGAGCTTACCAAGGCCGCAGATCTGGCCATGTATAGCGCAAAAGAGGCCGGTAAGAGCCGTTTCGCTGTTTTTAGCGAGGAGCTCAACTCCAAAGCGGTAGAGCAATGGGAGCTCGAGCAGGGGATTCGCGCCGGCCTCGAGCGTGGTGAGTTCTCCCTACATTATCAACCGCTGGTCGATTTCGAGGGGCGTATCACCGGGCTCGAGGCGCTGATGCGTTGGGCGCACCCGACGCTCGGAGAGATTCCCCCGGGGCGCTTCATACCGATTGCCGAGGAGACGGGGCTCATCGTTCCGCTGGGGAATTGGGTGTTAGAGACGGCGTTTCGCCACCTGCGGGCGTGGAACGACAGCGGCTATCCCGACCTCTACATGGCGGTCAATCTTTCACCGAGGCAGTTTGAGCAGGAGAACCTCGTGGACATGATCGGCCGGGCACTCGAGCGCAGCGGGGCAAAAGCCGCCAACGTCAAGCTCGAGATTACCGAGACGTGCATCATGGCCGCTCCGCAAGACGCCATGGAGAAGATGCGCACGCTCAAAGAACGGTATCCCGGATTGATGATCGCTATAGACGACTTCGGTACCGGATACTCCTCGTTGAGTTATCTCTCGAACCTACCCGCGGACGTCATCAAAATTGATTTGTCGTTTGTGATTAACTTGTTTGCGGCGGGCAACCAGAAGATCGTTAACGCGATCATCGGGCTCGCTCACTCTCTGGGCCTCGAGGTTGTCGCCGAGGGTGTGGAAACCTCCGAACAGTGGCAGTTCTTCCGCGACCATCGTTGTCAGACTCTCCAAGGCTACCATTTCAATAGGCCGGTGCCGGAGGACGAGATTTCGGCGTTGCTCATGAAGGGGCAGCTCGCCGACTACGTCGAGTCTTGGGAGGCGGGGTTAGACGATGAGGCCCGGGACCCCGACACAGATGAGGCCACGGACCCCGACCCCGGGCCGGCCGGGACATAGGCGCCGATCAGATTTCCCGCGAGTCTTCGAACTGAGCCTGGGTCTCGGATTGGGGAAAAAACAGGCGTTCTGCGACCTCGGCGATCGCCCCGTCGACGCCGTTGAGCTCGGTAACGAGATCCGCTACGGCCTTCACCTCCGGACGGGCGTTTGCAACGGCTACGCCGACCGCTGCGTCTCGCAACATCTCCATGTCGTTTACGCTGTCGCCGACAGCTACGAGCTCGGAGTGTGGTACCTCGAGGTAATCGGCGATCTCGAGCATGGCTCTTCCCTTGTCGACGGCCGGGTTCAGTATTTCGAGATAGGTTGGCTTTGAGATGGTTGTGTTCCAACGCCCTTGCGCCCGCGCGCGCAGTGTTTCGAGGTGCCCGGGAAGCTCATCCGAAGGGCCCTGAAGCAGTAGCTTCGGCGACTGTTGGTCCATGAACTCTTCGAGGGGCCCGACCACCCGATGGGGAAGCCCGCTCGCTTCGGTGTAGGCGTGCGCCCGTGGGTCCTCGGTTTCCACGAAGAACTCGTCTTCGTGGTAGTACTGGGCCATGAGCCCGTGCTCGCGTGCATAGCCCACGATTTCTCGCGCGACATCGAGACTCACCCCACGGCGGCTTATTTCGGCCTCGCTTTCCGCCTCACGCACGATCGCCCCGTTGTAGGTGATTATGTAATGCGGCCGATGTGAGTCAAAGATCGACCGGGCGGTCCGGATCATG
>JAWLED010000151.1:0-2417 GCA_041686235.1 Spirochaetia bacterium
ATTGTATCCTGCCGGTAAGAAGGATCCATTCTATGTCCAAAAAGTTACTCTTGGTCGAAGATGAGGCGATCATTGCCCTGGCCGAGGCACAAACGCTCAGAAAACACGGATACGAGGTCGTTACGGTGTATGACGGGGAAACCGCTGTCGAGACCGTCGACGCCGACCCCGATATTTCGCTCGTTCTCATGGACATAGACCTCGGAGCGGGAATGGACGGAACCGAGGCGGCCGAGCACATACTCCGGCGGCATGACCTCCCGATCGCGTTTCTCTCCTCGCACACCGAACCGGAGGTAGTGGAGAAAACCGAAGGCATCACCTCTTACGGCTATATCGTGAAAAACTCCGGCGAGACGGTGCTGCTTGCCTCCATCAGGATGGCCTTCCGTCTCCACCATGTACACGCGGAATTGAAACTGAGAGAACATTTCGTGAACAGCGTGTTCGAGAGCGTGCAAGACGGGATTAGTGTGCTGAACCCCGATTTGACCATACGCGTTGTCAACCGGACGATGAGGTCCTGGTATCCCGAGAGTCGCGACTTCACGGGCCGCAAATGCTATGAAGTGTATCACAACCGTGAAGAACCCTGCGAAAATTGTCCGGCCGTGCGTGCGTTGAAAACCGGCAACACCGAACGCGCAGAGGTTCCGGGGCGTGCCGACTCTCCGGTGGAATGGCTCGAACTGTTTACCTACCCTATGAAAGACGCCGAAACCAACGAAATCTCCGGTGTCGTTGAGTTCGTCCGCGACATAACCGAACGCAAGCGTTCGGAACGAGAGCTCAAAGAGAGCGAGGAACGGTACCGGTTGCTGTATAACAGCCTCAGAGACGCCGTCATCGTGGTGAATGAGAATCGGGAAATCTTGGACTGCAATAGCGCCTTTACCGAACTCTTCGGATATGCGTTGGAAGAAGTGTGCGGGAGCTCGACGGCCATGCTCTACGCCTCACATGAGGAATACCGGCAAGTGGGCCAATTGATGCGGCAACAAGATGATACCCAGAGCTTCATCTTCGAGGCGCGCTATCGCACACAGTCGGGAGAGATCTTCCCCGGGGAGAAAAAGATACAGTATTTGCGAGACGAGAACGGCAGACCGAAAGGGTTTATCGGCCTCGTTAGAGACGTAACCGAGCGCAAGCGCCGCGAAGAACAAACGCAGGCGCTCGCCCGTGAAAAAGAGAACCTGCTGAAAGAGGTACAGCACCGCGTCAAAAACACCATGAATACGATGGCGAATATGCTCTCACTCAAGGCCGATAGCCTCCAAGACAACCCGGACGCCGCTGCAGCGCTCAACGATGCGCGCAGCCGGTTCGAGAGCATGCAAGTGCTCTACGATCAACTCTACAGAACGGAACACCACGAAAGCAGTTCCATCAGAGACTATCTGTTGGAATTGATCAAAACGGTAGTCAACCTTTTTCCGGCCGGACAAGAGGTGCAACTCGTTACCGACATAGAGGACTTCCCGCTCGAGACCAAGCGGCTGTCGGAGGTGGGGATTATCGTCAATGAGCTCGTGACCAACGCAATGAAGTATGCCTTCAACGAGCGCGAGGAAGGGACCCTCCGTGTGTCCGCCCATCGTAGAGCCGGCCAGATAACCGTCACCGTAGCGGATGATGGTCCCGGATTTGCCGGCCCACTCGAAACCACAGATGAACAAAGTTTCGGCATGACCCTCTTGTACGCCTACGCCGAACAACTTGGTGGAACCATCCGTTTCCAATCCGACGGCGGGACACACGCTATTCTCGAGTTTCCCGAATAGTCCCGAATAGTTATATTAGTAAGCTGAATATGGCAAAAAACTCGCAAACACCGTTTCAACCACCAGGCACGGCCGGTGGCAACACAAGCGCCGGCCTGGCCTCACGATTTTACAAAACCTTAGTGGTGGTTGCGTTGACTCTCGCGCTGCTCGCTGTGGTGGTATTCTCGTTTCCAATCAATCGCGCAGTCAAAACCCAAGTTCGCGAGCAGTTCGAGAGCGCCGTTGAAATTCGCGCCAACCTAATCAACTTCACAATCGAGCGCTTTATAAACGATACCGAATCTCTCGGTAGCCGCACCGCAATTCGAAACCGCTTGAACGAATACACACAGGGAGATGTGGACTTCTCTGAGCTCGTCTCCTTCACCGAACCAAAATACCGGGACGGGGCACAGGTCCTCACAGACTTAATCGGTGCACGACGGTCTCTGGTAGACGGCGCAACCGTCACCACCTACGGCAATGTACAACCCCTTGATGCCGTCCCGACGGGCGAGACGGGGGTTCATCTTCTGCCAAAACAAACGAACCGAGAGAAGACGCTAATAGCCGTGGTTCGGCCCGTTGAAGAGCAGACCAAAACAATCGCCTACGACGCTGCGCTGTTCGATGGGAGCTCGTTGCTTCGCG
>JAWLED010000151.1:2517-4306 GCA_041686235.1 Spirochaetia bacterium
AAAAACAGCTTTGTCTCGATAGAAGGGCTTCTCGGCCTCAAACGGGAAGCCGAGCCCAACCCTGAAGCGGTTCGAGCGCTGCAAGAGGCCGTCACCGTTGTCTCGAGCAACCGCGTTCTGTACGAGAAATTACTGCGGACCGACGAGATTCAGGAAATCACCGCCCGACCGTACCTCACGGACCTCGCCGAGAGCGCGCTGCAGGCGTTTTCTGCACGGCAGCGAATTCAACTCCAACTCGACCTTGACGATATCCCCCTGGATTCCTCAAAAGCGTTTCCGCTGGGAGCGATCCTTACCGAGCTCTTAACGAATGCAATCAAGTACGCCTACCCCGAGCAGAAAGTCGGTGTGGTGGAAATATCCCTAAAGCACAACGGATCCTCCGCGGTACTTGCCGTGCGCGATAACGGGCGCGGATTCCCCGAGGCGCTCGACCCGGAAACAACCGAGAGTTTCGGGCTCGACCTCGTACGCTCGCTTGCGCAACAGATCGAGGGATCAGCAAAGGTGGATACGCAACACGGCGCCGGCACCCGCGCAACGGTTCGGTTTCCCGCAGCACGGCGCAGGGCATGAGGCCGGGCGCCCGGCCTTCGGGCGCGCGCCCCGGCGACCTGTGCTTTCAGAGCGGCGCCGACGCATCGAGTTGCCCAAGAGCGTTTCGGCCGCGTTTCTCGTTACTCCACGATCAACGTGCCTTCCATTCCTTGCGCGCGGTGTCCCGCTACGCTGCAGTAGTAGTAGAACTCGCCCGTCTGGTCGGCTTCGAACTCGACCGTGGTAGTGCTGCCGGCACCGACCTGCTCGGTGGCCGCATCGAACTCGTCAACGACCCAGTCGTGAAAGCCCTGGGTTACTTCGAGCTCGATTCGAACCGTGTCCCCTTCTTCCACAACGATGTCGGGATTCTCCTCGCCGTCAACAATGAAAACGTAATTCTCGCCCTCGACCTCAACGGTGACGTCGGCCTCTTGTGCGCTAAGCACAAACGGCGTGAAGATTAGCAGAAGGCCCGCGACTGAGGCGATGATCAGTTTCTTGCTCGTGTAGCTGTCGGTCTTTCGTAGCGTGGTATTCATGTCGTATCTCCTTGACAAATACATGTGTCGTCCCGCAAATATGATAAAAAAACTCGGCAAAAGCAACCGATGGGGCCCCAGGGTGGGCGCCGGCCGGGGAGTTATAGTAGACTGAAGCAACGTATCGCCCACGGAGGTACCAAGATGGTCGTGTTTCCCAAAAACAAAACAATTTCGATACTCAGTGGCGGCCTGTCCATCTTGATTGGACTCGTTGCTCTCGGCTGGCCCTCGATTACCGCAGAGGTGCTTGCGCTCCTCGTGGGGGTGTTTCTCCTTGGGGAGGCGCTCTTTTCTTTCCTCACCCGTGAGCGCGACGCGCTTTTCACTTGGTCGGCCGTGGCACAAGGATTCATGGGGCTTTTCCTCGCGCTGTTTCTTGTACTAATGCCGGGTGCTGCGCTTCGCGTGCTGGTGATGCTCATTGCGATCTGGGTAGTTATCCGTGCCGGAGTACAGCTGTGGACGGCCTTCCAGTTTCGCCGCCTCAGCGGAGCCCCGTTGTTCGTGGGGTTATTCGGCGGGATATCGTTGCTCGTGGGACTGTTGCTCTTCGCCCGCCCGGAGGCCGGGATCATCGCGTTCTCATGGCTTCTCGGAATTTATGCCGTAATCTCGGGGGTCTTCATTCTATTATGGGGCCTGCGGTCCGACGGACCTGCAGCGGGACCGCGGACATGGGAAGCTCCTCATGAGTGAAGCAGGCC
>JAWLED010000152.1:0-4261 GCA_041686235.1 Spirochaetia bacterium
TCCAGCTTTATGGACAGACAGGCGCCGACCGGACGACGCGAAGCGACGCCCGGCTTGCAGGATTGGTCCGGGTTTCCGGACAAAAAGGCGCCGACCGGACGTGGCGAAGCCACGCCCGGCTTGCAGAAATGGTCCAGCTTTATGGACAGACAGGCGCCGACCGGACGACGCGAAGCGACGCCCGGCTTGCAGGATTGGTCCGGGTTTCCGGACAAAAAGGCGCCGACCGGATTCGAACCGGTGAATAAAGGTTTTGCAGACCTCTCCCTTACCACTTGGGTACGGCGCCGTTTTTTGTTTCGAATCAGAAAATACCAAAAGGATGGGTCTTTGTCCAGCCTTGGTAGTTCTCCGCAGTTGAGGGCCCCACGCACAGCTGCTATGTTGTTGCGAGGGAATGCACATGAAACACGGCCGCCCCCGGGCGCTTCTTATCGTTCCGCCGATCTATGACTTTGCGCTGTACGATCTCCATATAGCACCGTTCGGGCTCGTGAGAATTGGCCGGCAGCTCTCAAGGGCCGGCTATGAGGTGCATCTCGTCGACGCGTTGGCAATCGACGATACACGGTCACGGAAACGCCTTCGTTCACCGCGCCGCTACCGCGACGGTACGGGGAAGCTCTTTCGCCGGCAAGTGGAGTGGCCTCTTGGCCCGCCACCGTTGGAGCGCTCGTTCGCCCGGTACGGAATCGTCGAGGAAAGCCTCAAAGAGAGGGTGGAAGCTGCCTTCGGGCGTCACGAGCCGGACATTGTGCTTGTCACAAGCGGTATGACCTACTGGTACCCCGGTGTCGTTGAGGCGGTGCGGATCGTTCGAGAGACATACTCCGATCCGCCCGTATGTGTGGGCGGGATCTACGCGACGCTGCTCCCGCAGCATTGTGCCGAGCAAACCGGAGCCGACGAGGTGTTCGCGGGCGATGCGGTGAGCGTGTTGCCCACGTTTCTGAGCGGGATCGGTCTGCCTCCTCCGTCGCGAGGGCCGGTGACCAACGTGGTGGCTTCGGGGCGAGGATCGGCGGCGGTACGGCTCAACGACGGGTGTCCCTATCGGTGCGACTATTGCGCTTCACACCGCCTTGCACCCCGTTTTACCAGCGGGAACGCCGTTGCCGCGTTCGCGGAGGTAGAAGAGGCGTTCGAAGGCATGGGTGTGCGCAATTTTGCCTTTTATGATGATGCCCTTCTCGTAAACAAGGGCGCGGTATTGCATGAGTTTCTCGAGCGGGTGATCTCCCGGTGGCCACAGGAGCCTGCCCCGCATTTCTACCTGCCGAATGCCGTTCATATGCGCCATCTCGACGGAGAGACGGCGCGCCTCATGTACCGTGCGCGGGTCGAGGAAATCCGCCTCGGCTATGAAAGCGACTCTTTGGAGTTCCACGAGAGCCATGACGCCGGGCGAATCGGCACTATCCTCGGCGACGGCGGGCCCCTACCGCGACCGGAACCGACGCGACCGAAACGGGCGCGAACGGACCAGCCGAGTTCGGACGACAACGTCAGGAGAGGCTCCGTTGCTACAGGCTCGAAGGCTCAGGGGGTTGATCCGCCGGAGATTGTGGATACGCTGCGCGGGGCGGGGTTCGGCCCAACACAGATCGGCGTCTACACGCTCGCCGGTCTGCCTCGCCAATCGCGGGAGGAGGTGCACCGTACGGTTCTCGCTGCAGGAGAGCTCGGGGTCAATGTGTTCGTTTCGGAGTTCAGTCCGGTCCCCGGGAGTGCGTTGTGGGATCGGTGCGTAGAGGCCGGCTCATTCCCCATTTCCGAAGAGCCTCTCTACCAGAACAACACCCTCTTGCCGATGGCGTGGGAAGGCTTCACGCATGCCGATCTTGCGCAGGTCAAAGAAACGGCGGCCGAATACCGCCGTCAGCTGCGTGCGACTACTGCACGTCTCGACGCATAGAAGCCGCGAGCTCTTCGAACCGGTCCACACGCGTTTCTATCATCTTGATGCCTTCGCGCCAGAACTCAGGACTCGTAATGTCGGCCCCTGCCCGGCCGGTAACCTCGACGGCGGACGCGCGAGCGGTGCTCTCGAGCAATTCGCGGTAACGTTCGCTAAACGACGGGGCTCCGTTTTGGTACTGAGCGTATAGAGCAAGCCCGAACAGCTGACCGAACGCATAGGGAAAATTATAGAAGGGTCGGTCATGGTTGTAGTAGTGCGGCTTCACCGCCCACATGTATGGATGGAGCGCGTCGCTGTCGAGAGCGTCGCCATAGGTCTCGAGCTGCGCGTGCCTCATTAGCTCGCACAGCTCGTCAGCCCCCAGCACGCCGTTACTCCGTCGATCGAACAGCATCGTCTCGAAACGAAAACGCGAGAGGATGTCCACGATGAGCTGTGTCGAGTCTTGCAGCGACTGC
Source organism: Spirochaetia bacterium (assembly GCA_041686235.1). GTDB lineage: Bacteria > Spirochaetota > Spirochaetia > DSM-27196 > PWMO01 > JAAAOH01. Next base: position 2,380 of record JAWLED010000152.1, read on the forward strand.
TCGATCACATACAGCTCGTGGGGGCCGTTTGCCTGAGCGAGTCCGCCGGAGAACGCAAGTGTCTCGCAGAATATGGAGGCGGTTTCCGCGAGCGTCATCGGGTAATCTCTGTGAACCGCCGGAGCATCTTTGAGCACATGATGGTGATAGGCGTGACCAAGCTCGTGGGCAACGGTACCCACCGAAGCGAAGGAGCCGTCGAAGTTGCACAGTATTCTACTCTCGCCGGCGAGGGGAAAGGAGATGCAATATCCCCCGCCGACTTTGGCGTCGCGAGGTTCGGCATCGATCCAGCTCCGGCTGAAGGCCTGCTGAGCAAACTCGGCAAGCTCGGCTGAGAACTCGGAGAACTGTTTGACAATAAACTCTTGCGCCTCAGGAAAAGACCAACTGCCCTGTGACCGGCCGACAGGGGCAAACAAATCGTAGAAGGCGAGTTTGTGCACCCCTAACATGGATGCCTTAGCAGTGAGATAACGGCGGAATGTGGGCAAGGAGCTCTCCATCTCACCGATAAGCGCGTCGAGGCTATCTCTGGAGATACGGGACTGCACAATCGCCTGCTCGAGGCTCTGCGCATACCCCCGTCGTCGGTCGAGAATGACGGCAAAGCCTTTGACCCCGTTGAGAGCCGCCGCGAGGGGGCCTTCCATGCTTTGCCAAGCAGCGATCTCGCGCTCGTAGGCCCTTTTGCGGACGTCTCGATTCGGGTCGTGGGCCATGCCGCGAAGGTCAACAATGGTTTTGCGCTCGCCGTCCTCCCAGTCCACGGCCAGGGTCGAGGAGATGGTCTCCTGCAGTCTGTTCCAGGCGTCGGGGCCCGGAAGCGAAAGATCCGCGGCGAGATCTTCCTCGGCAGGGCTCAACTGATGGTCGGCGTAGTACCGCTCTTCCTCGAGGAAGTAGCGATAAGGAATGAGCCGTTCATCCGAGCGGGCGAGCTCGAGGAGCTCGCTGCCGAGGGTCACTAAGCGTGTGCGGAACTCGGCGCGGGTTGAATGCACCGGCCGAAGGATCTCCTGCAGCGAATCGAGCTCGCGGACGAGTGCGGAGTTGGTGGTGTCGGTGGAATACGCGGCGTAAAGGTAGGAGTCGAGGTTCTCGTGGGTATCGAGAAGATTGTTGATCGTCTCCACGACGCCGCTCAACCAGCCGGCGGCATCGGAGAGACGGTGCTCGTCATCCGATACGCGCGCAGCGTATTGAGCCACGAGGCGCTTCAGGTTTTCGCGGTCGCCCCGGTAGCCCTGCGAATCGACCCCGCCGTAGATGGCGCTGAGGCTCCAGCGGGGCGTCGCATCAGTAGATCCACTGCTCATTGCCGTCTTCGTAGTCGAGAATTTCGGTTTCTTCGAAGAAAAGGCCGATCTCGCGTGTGGCGCTTTCGGGCGAATCGGCGGCGTGAATGATATTGTTCTGCGTTATGAGGGCGTAGTCGCCGCGGATCGTGCCGGGGGCGGCTTCAGCGGGCTTCGTCTTTCCGGAGAGCGTGCGCAAGTACGGGATGGCGTCTTCGCCTCCAACCACCATCGCCACTACGGGTGCTGAGGTCATGTAGGAGACGAGAGATTCGTAGAAATCTTTACCCCGGTGTTCTTCGTAGTGTGTTTCACACAGCTCCCGGGGGATCTGCATCATCTTCATTGCGTGGATCTTCAGTCCCTTGCGCTCGATACGGGAGATGATTTCCCCCACGAGGCGGCGCTGCAGAACGCCGGGTTTGAGCATGCAAAATGTCTTTTGGTATGCCATAGTCATTCGTCCTTATAAATCGATGGATTCGCTCGTTTGAAGCTGAGGATAAAGGAAACCGCACGTTGCGTCGAGGGCACCTTTCCGGTTCCGGCGTTTTCGCGCTACACTGAATTCGTAGGAGAGGAGG
>JAWLED010000056.1:0-18873 GCA_041686235.1 Spirochaetia bacterium
CGTTTTGAGCCTTTGATACCGACCCTCGAGCACTGTACGCGCCTGTTCCTTTTGTTCGTCGTAGGCGGGATCGTTCATGACTTTGAGAAGCAGGTTCTGCGAGAGGCTGCTTGTGTTGGAGACCATCGCACGGACGGATCCGATGGTTTTCTGCTCGAGCGCATGAATGGCCTCGTCGTCGAGAGAGGGAGAAGCGTAGGTGAGAAATCCGACTCGCAGGCCCCACGCGAAGTCTTCTTTGGTCGCGCCGTCGATCTTGGCGGCAAGAATCCGGTCGTGCGCGGTGGAAAGCGGCGTAAAGATGGATTCGGTCTGGAGTCCCGGCTCGAAGAATAGCCCGAAGTAGGCATCGTCGGCAACGACCAGGAGATCGACCCCGCTGTCGGCGATCTCAGTCAAGCGCTCTACGATGCCCTGGGCTTCGCCCTTCGTCGGCGTGTAGCCGGTGGGGTTGTTGGGAAAATTCAACAGGATGATAACCTTTCCCCGCGCGGATGCAGCGTCCCGACAGGCGGAGGCAAAGGCGTCGAGATTGAAGCCGCCGTTGGAACTAAAGAAGGGAAAGGTTTTGAGCTCAGCTTCCTTACGGTGCTCGAGTATGAGGCGGTAGTTACCCCAGAACATGTCGGGCATCACGACCGGATCGCCGGGGTCTGCAAACAGCTCCGCCAAGTGGACGATACCGTTGGTGAGACCGACGGTGACCAGTGGGTTGGAGGTTTTAACCCCTTCCAAGCCCGGGTTTTTCTTGAGCATCTCCTCCTTCCATCGGGTCCGAAGTGCCGCGACTCCGGGGGTCGGAGCGTAGGCCATGCTTTCGGCCGAGGAAAAGTGTTCGGTGAGCGCCGCGGTGGCCGGGAGGATCATTGGTAATCCGTTTTGATACGCCATGCCCGCCGTGGCATTGAATCGATGCGCGCGGCTCTTGGCCTCCGCCGACTGAGCAACGATGCCTTTCGGAAAAAAGAGATGCCGTCCTGTGCGCGAGAGCAAGCGACCGGCAACACTACCTTCGAGTGACGAGTTAAGAGATTCAGCTATAGGGTTCATGGTGCTATTCTATTAGAACAGTCCCGGGCACTGCAATCGGAATCTCGGCCGCTGTTGCAGGGCGCACGCCTCTGCCGTCCGGCGCGCCTTGCAGTGGGCGGGGAACGTCACTACAATACGCCCCATGAAGACGGGTAGCCGCGAGTTACCGGAGGGCTTTACCGAATTTGCCGTGTTTGATCTAAGCGGGAACGTGGTAAACCGTCGGGTCTCCAACATCATGCATTTTGCCTCGGCCATCTTTTTCGTTCCGCTCTTTGCCGGTGTTACCGCCGCGGTTCGTCCGGGGCGGCCGTTGGACCCGGTGGAGCTCTGGAGCGCCGGCGTTCCGGGACTCGGGGCGCTTGGGTCCCTGGCGGCTGCATTCATTCTCGTGGTTGCAGTGCTTTATGGTCATGGGCTGGTGCATTGGGCGGCTTTCCGGGTGCTCGGCGGTGCGTTACCTACCTTCACCACTCGCGGCCTGTCCTTCTCCGTCTCGGCCCCCGAATGGGTGCTCGGCAAACGAACCATCCTCGCCGTGACGGTGCTACCGTTTTTCGTTATCTCGTCCTTGGGGGCCGTGCTACTCGCGTTCGTCCCGGGCAATGGTATTGCGTGGGTCTATCTTCCGGTTGTGGCAAACGGCATAGCGTCCGCTCGGGATATCCTTACCCTCTCGTGGCTTCTTGTCACGCCCAAGGGAAGCCTCTTCACCCATGCGGGCGAGCTCCTGACCGCGTATGCACCCCCGGGTACCGACCCACTGCCGACGGGCCGGAGCTAAGCCCGGCTGCAACCGCCGCGGTTCTCCACTATGAGCTAACAATCACGAGGAACTCCGGTTGACAGGAGCATCCGCCTCCCTCTACAATATATTTGTTGCAAGATATAAACGGGCGTTCACATGGTAACACTTTGGAGTGCCGGACGGGCTTTCGGGTGTGGCCGCTGTGGCCGCTGTGGCCGCCCGGTCAAGGGGGGGTCTATGAATCCCGAGCACTACTTTCGCACGGGGCGCTCCCGCCTATTGCAAAGCCCAGCGTCGAACAGGCAAAGTTTCGGTTTATGATGGGATACACCGAAAAGCTCGCCGGCACCGGGACCGGGGTTCTTGAGCCGCAGACGGTGTGTTCGCGCTTCTTCGGGGCACCCATTATGTCTCGAAACCCCAAAGATTACACCGATCTGCACGGGCCGGTCGAGGCTGATGTAAAAGGGTAGGAGGGAACGTCGTGGAATCAATCGTTGCTCTCGACGCACACGGTGTTAATCCCGGTGATCTCAGCTGGCACGAGTTCGAGCGGCTGGGCCGGCTGCAGGTCTATGCGCACAGCAGCCGGGAACAGATCATCCCGCGGGCCCGTGGGGCGTCTGCAGTACTCACGGATATGTTACCGCTCGGAGAGAGAGAGTTTGCTGAGCTTCCCGATCTCCGCTATGTGGGGTTGTTCGCCACCGGCTATGACCAGGTAGATGTGGAGGCCGCTCGACGTCGAGGAATCGCGGTGACGAACGTGCCCGAATATTCGACCCCCTCGGTTGCACAGATGACCTTTGCACTGCTGTTGAGCTTGACCAATCAGGTCGGCGACTACGCGAATTACGTCGCACGCGGCCATTGGCGCCGGGGCGAAACATTCGAATATTTGGACCGCCCGCTCGTGGAGCTTTCCGGAAAAACGATCGGCATTCTCGGCTTTGGTCCCATCGGCGCAGCCGTCGCGCGCATAGCGCACGCGTTCGGCATGCATATCGTTGCCTGGAGCCGAAGCCCCAAACCGACCGAAGGTTTTACCGTGGAGTGGGTAGAGCTCCTCGACGTATTCCGCCGTGCCGACGTCGTGACGCTGCACCTGCCGTTGACGGAGGAAACCACCGAGATTGTGAATCGACGTACCCTGTCCCTTATGAAGCCGTCGGCTTTTCTCGTAAATACCGCCCGGGGTGGACTTATAAACGACGCCGACCTTGCCGCGGGTCTTTCGGCAGGGCGCCCGGCAGCGGCGGCACTCGACGTACTCGGTGCCCAAGAACCGCCCGCCCCGGACAATCCTCTTTTGAGCGCGCCGAACTGCATAATAACGCCTCATGTGGCATGGGCGACCCATGCCTCGCGCTCGCGCTGTTTACGAGAAGCCGCGTCTAATCTAGAATCATTCCTACACGGGAACATGCGAAACCGAATTGTGTAGTCGAAACGGAGTAGTGGAAAAGTAGGAGAAGCGTATGCGCTACGAGGTAAAGGGCAATCAGGTGAGCTACGGTGAGGCGATCGGCATAATAGCCATTGAGAATTACGTACCGTACGTGCCGGGTGACGTCGCCAACGCCTCCAGTTACAACTTTCCGGTCCGCTTCGAGCGCCTGCCGGGCTCCACGCCCGATCGGCTATTTGCGCACGACGAAAGCCTCGTCGATGCGGCAATCGAGGTGGGACAGAAGCTCGCGAATGAGGGGGTGCGCGCGATAACCGGGGATTGCGGGTTTCTCGCGGCCTACCAAGACCGAATCGCGGACGCGGTGGATGTTCCGGTGTTTCTCTCCAGTCTGCTTCAGCTCGACTTCATCGATCGCATCGTGGGGCCGGGAGGCAAAACAGCCGTCATTACCGCCAACTCCGAGGCCCTCGATGGGACCGTACTCGACGTAATCAGCAGCGTCCCGGAGTCCAGACTGGTTATTGCCGGGCTCGAGGACAAACCGGAGTTCGTCTCGGCCGTGTTCGAGGAGAAGGGTTCGCTCGATACCGGCCTGGTAGAAAGCGAGGTGCTCGAGGCCGCCCGCTCGGTGAGCGCGCACGCCGGGGTGCGCGCCATTCTGCTCGAGTGTAGCCTTTTGCCTCCGTATGCTGCCGCGGTTCAAGGGGAAATCGGGATTCCCGTGTTTGATTACTATACGATGATCAACTACGTATATTCGGCGGTGGTACGCCACCGGTTCGACGGCTTTATGTGAGCGCAGGGACGCGGTCACAGGCTGCGGGCCGCAGGCGGCCGGCGACCACGCGCCGTGGGCCGCGCGGCCGAGCTGCCGTCCGGGCGACCGCCGCCCGGCCCGGCGCCGGCCGCCGGTATAGGAGCGACGCATGCCCAACTCACGTCCAAACATCATCTTCATCATGGCCGACGACCATGCCGCGCAGGCCATGGGCTGCTATGGAAGCCGCATCAACGAGACGCCGAACCTCGATAGAATCGCAGAGCAGGGCATGCGATTCGACCACTGCTATGTCTCCAACTCCATCTGCACGCCGAGCCGCGCGTCGATTCTCACGGGGACCTACAATCACGTAAACCGCGTGACCACCCTCGACACGCATCTCGACAACCGCCTGCCCAACGTGGCGAAGCACTTGCAGAGCGGCGGCTACCAAACCGCGATCGTTGGAAAGTGGCACTTGGGCGAGGGCCCGAGGCATTGGCCGACCGGCTTTGATTTCTGGAGTGTCCTGCCGGGGCAGGGTGTGTACCACGATCCGGTGTTCTATGAGATGGGAGAACGCACGGTGAGTCCCGGCTATGTCACCGATATTACCACCGACAAGTGCATCTCGTGGCTCGAGGAGCGCGACCCCGATGAGCCGTTCTTTCTCATGTGTCACCATAAAGCCCCGCACCGGCCGTGGGATCCGAAGCCGGAGCACCGCGGACTCTACACCGATGAGATACCGACTCCCGAGACCTTTCGCGACGACTACCGTAACCGCGCCCGTGCCGCGGCAGCTGCTCGCATGCGAATTGCCGAAGACATGACCTATGATGATCTCGACCTCGTGCAGACCCCCGAAGCGCCCGGGGCCAGGAAAGGAGAGGGCCCCGACAAATTCGTGCCGCAGCCCGAAGACCCGCGCGGGCTCGAGCTACGCTGTCGAAACACCGGCGAGGTTTTCACCTTTGATAGCGCGGATGAGCTCAAGCACTTCAAGTATCAGCGCTACATGAGAAAGTATTTGCAGTGCGTGCACTCGATCGACGAGAACGTCGGGCGGCTGCTCGATTATCTCGACGAGCAGGGGCTGACCGAGAATACCGTCGTGATCTATACCTCGGACCAGGGATTCTATCTCGGCGAGCACGGGTGGTTCGATAAACGGTTCATCTACGAGGAGAGCTTCAAGATGCCGTTCATCGTGCGATATCCGCGTGAGGTCGCCGCAGGCTCGGTGAACGGCCGGATGGTCGGCAACGTCGATTTCGCCCAGACCTTTCTCGACCTCGCGGGGCTGAAGTGTCCGAACTACATGCAGGGACGATCACTGCGGCCCTTGCTGCGCGGCGAAGCGCCGGCTGACTGGAGCGACGTCGCCTACCACCGCTACTGGATGAACCAAGACAATGTCCACAACGCCTACGCGCATTACGGCATCCGCACGCACCGCTACAAGCTCATCTACTGGTATAACGAGGACTGCGGCGAAGACGGTGCGAATCCCGGCACCGACGAGCCGGAATGGGAGTTGTTTGATGTGGAGGAGGATCCCCTCGAGCTATTGAATGTCTACCAGGACCCCGCCTACAGCGAGGTCGTTCGCGAGATGACCGAGAAGCTCGAGGCGGAGATGGAGCGCATCGGTGACACGCCGGTGCACCCGCCGATTCGCTAACGCCGGGGGCGGTGTGCCCGGACGGTGTGTTGGGGCCGCCGCCCGGGCGCCGGTGTGCGGCCCGCGAGCCCCGGCCCCTGGCCGCCGGCGGCCGGCCCGCGGGGCCGCCGCCCGGGCGCCTGACGGGCAAAACTATTTCGTAAACAGCTTCTGTGGATACTCGATGAACTTCTCGCACCCCGTCTCGGTGACGAGAATGGGCTCGCTGCACTCGAAGCCGTACGTATCGAGCCAAATACCAGGCATGAAATGGATGGTCATCCCCGGCTTCAACACGGTTTTGTCGGTTGGGCGCAGGCTCACGGTGCGCTCTCCCCAGTCGGGGACATAGCTCAAGCCGTAGGAGTAGCCCACGCGAGAGGGCTTCTCCACGCCGCTACCGGCAATGGACTCGCGCCATTTCGCCTCGACCTCCTCGGCAGTGACGCCTGGAGCTATGAACTCGAGCGTCCGATTGAGCCCGGTAACCACGGTCTCGGCCACACGCTTGAGATCATCCGGCGGAGTGCCCAAATACACGGTGCGCGAGAGCGGGGCATGGTAGCGGTAGCGCGAGCCAGAGAGCTCGAGGAGCACCACGTCGTTCGGTTGGTAGGTGCGGTCGGGGTCGAAGGTGAGGTGAGCGGTAGAGGTGCGCTCGGCACTGGGCATAATGGGAAAAATGGCAGGGGAGTCTCCGCCGTACTCCTCGGTCCCCCGGATTTGAGCCTCGACGACGTTCGCGGCGACGTTCTTCTCCCATTCGCCCACGGCGATATGGTGTAGCGCCGTATCCATGACATTGCGGCAAATCCGCGCGGCTTGCCGCATATAGGAGATTTCCGCGGCGGTTTTGACGGTCTTTACCCAGTTCACCAGGGTGTTTGCGTCCACGATCTTCGTATCCGTCAATTGCTCCTGCAGGGTAAGCAACATGCGAGCCGAGAACCAGTAGTTGTCCATCTCTACCCCGAGCGAGCGCCCCGCGAGCCCACGGCTTCGAAGAAGCTCCGAGACGAAGACCATCGTGTGGGTGTAGCGCGACTGCACATACTCGTCGGGATAGCCGACGATGTTTTGCTCGCCCAACCAGGTCGTTAATCGTGCGCCGTTGGAATCCTGTTGGCGGCCGAACCAGATCGGCTCTTCGGACTCGAGGGCCACGATGACGCCCTGGTGGACGTAAAAGCTCCACCCGTCGTAGCCGGTGAGGTAGTTCATGTTTGCCGGATCGACTACCAGAAGCACCTCGATGCCGTTTTGGTCCATGCGCTCTTTCACACGGCGCAGGCGCTCGGCGTACTCGCGTTGCTGAAATACTGCTTTGTCCGACTGTGGTGTCATGACCGGCAATTATAGGGGGCGGTGCGGTTTCCAGCAAGTCGGATGCATCGCCCAGGTGCCGTGTGAGAAATCGGTTGCGCGGGTTGTACTTCGGAGAGTAAGATGGGCGCCGATACCCGTGACGAGGAGCCGGCGTGCACTACTCGGCCGAAGCCGATACATCGACTTTACGCGACGTCATTCTGCAGCGGCAGATGCTGACCATTTTCTTGGCATCCCTTTTTATACTGGTACAGGTGCTGGTCTCGTTTTCTCTGGTGCCGCTGTATATTGTAGAGCGCGGTGGCGGGAACTTCGCCGTTGGGCTGCAGACCACGTTGTTTACCGTATCTTCGGTGCTCTTGAGGTTCGTCTTCGGTCCCGTCGCCGACCAGCGCGGCCGACGGTTTGCGCTGGCGCTCGGGGCCTTCGTGTTTGCAACCGGTCATATAGCGATATGGCTTTCGCCCAACCTATGGGTCATGGGCCTCGCGAGGATATATCAGGCGATCGGGATGGCCTCGTATTTGTCGGCGGCGAGCTCGTTCGTGGCGGACCTCGCGCCGCAACGACACCGGGGGGCAAGCATCGGTGTATACCGCATGGTACTCACCGCGGCGATGATGGTGGGGCCGCTCGTCGGAAATGAGCTGATTCGCTCGTACGGGTTCGACGCGTTCTTTATCACCATGTCCACGATGAGTGCGGCGGCGTTTTTTCTCGTGCTCACCCTGCGGAATCCGCCCGTCGTTCATGGCGAGGAGACCGGCGACACCACGAGCGGCAACTCCGCGGACCGGCATTCCACGAGTGCGAGCGAAGAGCGTATTCGCGTGAAAGACGCGGTGAGATTGCTCGCCGAGCCGTCGTTGCGCGCACCGTACCTCGGCATCCTTATCATCTCCATAGCCGGGGGCATCATCTTGACCTACCTGACCCTTTACGCCGAAGGCTTCGTTGCGCGACCTGCGCTGTATTTTACCGTGTTCGCCCTCGTCGGCGCGGTGGGCGCCCTTGCCCTTGGCGCACTCTCGGACCGCTTCGGGCGCAAAGCGGTCGTGTTTCCCGCTACATTGATTCTCGCCGCCGGGACCGCCGTTTTGTTCTTTCTCGCCGAGCAGCCTCTGCTGTGGCTCTATCTGAGTGCGGCGATGGCCGGCTTTGGTTACAACGGCGGCTTGTCGCTGTTTGTCAGTTGGGTCGTAGATGGGGCGGAGGCGCGCCTCAGGGCTACGGCGCTGGCTCTGCAGGAAAGCGGCATTGACACCGGTTTCGGCGTGGGGATATTCTTTTTCGGGCTGCTTTCCGAGACGTGGAGCTACGCAGCATTGTTTTTGGGGCTCGGCGTGTTCGTGGTCCTGGGATCCGGGCTGGTCTTTGCGGCGGCCCCATCGGAAAAGGCTCCTGTGGGGAGCAGTGAGAAGGGAGTGACAAAGTCCAATGAGTGAGCACGAAGTTTCTTCCTATCCGATGGCAAGCACCGTTGTTACCGCAGCTAACATCCTCGAGGCCATCGCCTCCCACGACAAAGTACTGCCTCAGTCGCTTGCAAAGGAGCTGGACCTCAACCGCTCGACGGTGCATAGAATGCTCCATACGCTGCAGATCCTCGGTTACGTCGGAAAACAGCCGGACGGCTACTATCGTCTGACGTTTCATTTGTTCGAGATCGGGAACTCAGTTCTCCACAGCCGCAATCTCATAGACTCCGCCCGGCGGAGCCTGCTGCAGCTCTCTACCGATACGGGCTTTACGGTAAATCATGCGGTGCTCTTCGAAGACGAAACGCTTTACGTAGATAAGGCCTCACCCCCATCCTATCTTCAACTCGACCGTTCCATCGGAGAGACCGAGCCGTTGCACTGCACGTCTTTGGGCAAGACGTTGCTGGCCTTTCAACGTGAAGAAGAGCAAGCGCGAATTCTCAGCTCGATAGAATTGCCCGCGCTTACCCCCTATACCATCACCGATCGAGGCAAATTGGAACGGGAGCTCGCCACGGTGCGCGAGCAAGGGTACGCTGTCGACAACCAAGAGTTAGCGTTGGAGCTGCGTTGCCTCGCCGCTCCGGTGCGCTCCTCGGACGGCCGCCTCCTCTCGGCGGTGAGTATCTCCGGCCCGGCCGATCGGCTGCTACCGGAGACCATTCCCGAGCTCTTGCCACGTCTGTTGGAAGCAGTGCGCACCATTAGTGTCAACATGGAACAAACTGAAAGCTCGTCGCCGCCGGTTTGCTAGACCCCGGCGCGGCGGGGTCCGGGGTGCCTCGCGTTCCCGTGCCCGCCGAGCGCCGGCTTGCCGAGCGTCGGCGCCTCGCGCCCCCTGCGCCGAGCCCCGCGGGCGCCCGCGCGCTCAGCAACAGGAGCCGACGGCTTCCTCACTGTGCACCGCCGCCGGCCTCTTGTTGAGCCGGCCCGCTGAGATATAGCCCTCACTTACCAAGGTTTCCGCATTGAGGATAGACGCACCGGCTGCGCCGCGCACGGTGTTGTGGCCTAATACGACCATACGATAGTCGAGTACGGGGCATTCCCTCAGTCTTCCCACCGATGTTGCCATGCCGTTCTCGAGCCAGATATCCCGCGCCGGCTGCGGACGGTCGGGGGCATCGAGCAGGAGAATGGGCCGAGAGGGAGCTGAGGCGAGTTCTCGCTCCTGGGGGAGCCCGCGGAACCCGTCGAGTGCGTCGCGGATTTCGTCTATTTCAACGTCTTGTGAGAGTTTCAAAGACACCGTTTCGGTATGGCCGTCGACAACCGGGACACGCGTACACTGGGCACTTACACTGAAGTCCGCCGCAACGATGTGGTCGTCGGCGAGCTCGCCGAGGATCTTGAGCGTCTCTCGCTCTACCTTTTCTTCCTCGCCGGCGATATAGGGGATGATGTTCCCCAGAATGTCCATGCTCGGAACCCCGGGGTAGCCCGATCCCGAAATCGCCTGCAGTGTCGTCACATGTACCGCTTCGAGGCCAAATGCGCGGTACAGCGGCGCGAGCGCCATCGCGAGAAAGATCGTGGAGCAGTTTGGGTTCGTAACGATTGCCCCGTCGTAGGGTTGTTGATCGATGAGAGCCAGGTGCGAAGCGTTGATCTCCGGGATGACCAGAGGGACGTCCGGCTCCATGCGGTAGTTTTTCGAGTTGCTGACGACGAGGTGCCCCTGCTCTGCGTAGGCTTGCTCCGCTTCCCCGGCCACCGTAGAATCGAGCCCGGAAAACAGGAGCAGACTCTCCAGAGGTTCATCGGTGGACTTCACCACCGTGTGGGCAATTCGTTCGGGAATGGGGCTATCCTGTTTCCACCGGCATACCTCGGCAAAGGGCCTGCCGGCCGAATGCTGTGAGGCGACAAGCTCGGTTACATGAAAATACGGATGGTTTTCGAGCAGAGTGATGAACTTCTGCCCGACTGTCCCGGTTGCCCCTAACACGGCCACATTAATTGTCTCCATACCACACCTCCGCAAGAAGTAATTCGAGGATCCATGGGTGTGAAGGAGGGAACATTGATCTGCTTCCGGCGGGAAGGAGATCAATAGCGCTCCACCTTCTGGTGACAGTCGCTGAGCTTTCACCCGGGCGACCACGCTTCCGCCGTTAGGACGGCTTCCACGTTCGGCGGAATTCCCTTTTGCGCAGGGTCTTTAGGTTCCTAACCCCTCGCCGGCGCTACTCTTGAATTCCGCGCCTCTATTGATCCAAGTCTGTTAAAGCAAATATATATGCATTATGAGCCGTATTGTCAACAGATTGCCTCCGATCGACCGGGGCGTTGCCCCCAATGGGGGTGTTCGACTATTATCTGGGCACGCAGCAGCGCCCAAAACGAGACCAGCTGCGGGTAGGAGTATAGTCATTGAATCCAGTTCATATAGGTTTGCTCGGCCTCGGCACCGTCGGGGGCGGAACATATCGAGTTCTCACCAGGAATGCCGAAGAAATCACCCGTCGTGCCGGACGGGGGATCGTCGTAAGCCACGCCTCGGTACGCAACCAAGACCGTGTGCCGGGCCTGGGGCTGGAGGGGGTTAAGCTCTCCGAAACGCCTCGCGACGTCGTCGATGATCCCGACGTTTCGGTCGTCGTCGAGCTCATTGGGGGCTACGACGATGCCTACGGGCTCGTAATGCGTGCCATCGAGAATGGAAAGCACGTGGTCACCGCCAACAAGGCGCTGATTGCGCTCCACGGCAATGAAATCTTCGAGGCGGCCCAGCGCAATGAAGTGATGGTTGCCTTCGAAGGCGCGGTTGCCGGCGGGATCCCCATCATCAAGTCCATCCGCGAGGGATTGGCCGGGAACAAGATCGAGTGGATCGCCGGCATCATCAACGGCACCACGAACTTCATTCTCACCGAGATGACCGATTACGGGCGGCAATTCGAAGACGTGTTGCGCGAGGCACAAGCGCTCGGCTACGCAGAGGCCGACCCGTCGTTCGACATAGACGGTATCGACGCCGCACACAAGCTCACCATTCTTGCTTCGATTGCGTTCGGCATCCCGCTGCAATTCGACAAGGTGTACACCGAGGGAGTAAGCGAGGTCACCCGTGACGATGTGGCCTACGCGCGGGAGCTCGGCTATATCATCAAGCATCTCGCGGTTGCACGGAAGACCGATGGTGAGGTGGAGCTTCGCGTGCATCCGACGCTCATCCCTGAGCGCCGGCTCATAGCCAACGTTAACGGGGTGATGAACGCGGTAATGGTGTCCGCCGACGCTCTCGGGCCGACTTTGTACTACGGCGCCGGTGCGGGCGGCGAGCCGACCGCCTCGGCTGTGGTCGCCGACCTCGTGGATGTCGTTCGCACGTTGACCGGCGACCCGGAAAACCGCGTGCCGCACCTTGCGTTCAAGCCCGACCACATTGCGGATCTGCAGATTCGCGCCGTGCAGGACATCGAGACCCGTTACTACCTGCGTCTGCAGGCGGTAGACCTCCCCGGTGTTATGTCGAAGGTGTCGGGCATAATGGGCGATCTCGAAATTTCTATCGAGGCAATCATTCAGAAAGAGCCGGGAGAAGGGGAGACGACCGTGCCCCTGATCCTGCTCACGCGTTGTGTCAAAGAGCATTTGGTCAACGAGGCCATTCGTCGCTTGGGCGAGCTCGACGTGATCGTTGGTCGCATCGTGCGACTTCGCGTCGAGACGCTTTCCTAAGAATAGTGATCTACAGAGAGAGGTGTGATGATGATCGTGTGCAAATTTGGCGGTAGCTCCCTTGCTGATGCGGGGCAAGTGAGAAAAGTGGCCGATATCGTGCGGCAGTCACCTCAGCGGCAGGTCGTCGTCGTCTCTGCTCCGGGAAAGCGGCGGAAAGAGGACGAAAAGATAACCGATATTCTTTTCTCGTGCCACGCCGCGGCGTCGCGCGGAGAGGATATCGGCCCCCGCTTTTCGCTTGTGCGCGAGCGCTACACCGACCTTGCGGCCGAGTTGGGAATCGAAACCGACATTTCTCCGGTACTCGACGAGGTGGAGCAGCGCATTCGCGACGGTGCCGACCAGAGTGCGGTCGTTTCGCGGGGCGAATACCTCGGCGCCCACCTCGTGGCGAGTTTCCTCGGCTATGAGTTCGTCGATGCGGCGGAGCTCATTCGCTTCTCCGATTCGAATACGGTGGATGATGCTGCAACGGACGCGTTGGTGCAGTCGAGACTGCGTGCGGATACGCGCTACGTCGTGCCCGGCTTTTATGGTGCATTTGCGGACGGACGAGTCCAGTTGTTCTCTCGTGGCGGGTCGGACATATCGGCGGCACTCATCGCCCGCGCCGCAGGTGCGGAGGCCTATGAGAACTGGACGGATGTATCCGGGTTGTTATCGGCAGATCCGCGTATCGTTGAGAACCCGGCGCCGATAACGCAGGTAAGCTACCGCGAGCTGCGCGAGCTCGCCTATCTCGGGGCGAACGTCTTCCACGAGGAGGCGGTGGCTCCGGTTGCGGAGAAGAGCATACCTATTCACATCCGTAACACCAATGAGCCCGACCATGTCGGCACGACGATTGCCGACGAGACGCAGGACGAAGAGGTCGCGGAGGCCGATGGGGCTCGCGGACGCGTGTCGTTCGTACCTGCAACCGGCGTTGCCGGACGCACCGGATTCCGCTCCGTGCTCGTGGAGCGCCCGATGCTCAGCAAGGACCCCCGCTACGCCGACCGCGTGCGTGCGGCGTTTGCCGAGGCCGGAGTGCCCGTACGGCACGCTGTTTCGGGCAGCGACTCGATGCTGGTGGTGTGTCCGGGGGAGGCGCTCGAGAACGCGCGCGAGTCACTGCGCAATCGCCTATTCGAGGAGCTGGACGCCCGCAATGTGGAGATCGGCGCACCGATGGCTATCGTAGGGGTCGTGCAGCCGGTACCCGGCGTGCAATCGGGACTGCTCTCGCGCATCGTAGCCGAGCTCGATGAAGGGGATACGAGTGTCCGTTACGTGAGTGTGGGTGAGTCTCCGCACACGATGGTGTTCGGCGTGGACGAAGACTCCTACGAGCAGGCGGTGAGGGCGGTCTACCGCGGCGCCCGGCCCTGAGCCCCAGGGCACTGAGCCCTGGGCCCGGTGCCGGAGCCAGGCCCTGAGCCCGGCGCCTGAGCCCGGCTCAGGCGCACGGTAGGCTCACGAATAACGCTTAGTAACCGAGATCGATCATAGCGTCGGCCACGCGCCGGAACCCGGCGATATTGGCGCCGCGAATGTAGTCGACCGGCCCATCCTTGCGTGCCCCCTCCGAAGTACATGCGGAGTGGATGTTTCCCATGATCTGTTGCAGGCGCGCATCTACTTCCTCGCGCTTCCATGAGAGCTTCATTGCATTCTGTGACATTTCCAAACCGGAAACGGCAACGCCACCGGCGTTCGCCGCTTTGCCGGGAGCGATGGGCACTCCCGCTTCTTCGAGCGCGCTAATTGCTTCGGGTGTGCAGCCCATGTTGGAGGCCTCCACCACGTATGAGACCCCGTTCTTGATCAGATCCTGTGCGTCATTCCCGTCGAGCTCATTTTGAATGGCAGCGGGTATTGCCACATCCACCGGCACTTCCCAGGGCCTCTTCCCTTCGACAAAGGTTGCCTTGAACGTATCGGCATATGGCGCAACGGCATCCTGGTTTGATGCGCGCAACTCAAGCAGATATTCAAACTTCTCCGGAGTATTCACGCCTTCTTCGTCATAGACGTAGCCGTCGGGGCCGGAAAGCGTAACGACTTTGGCGCCGAACTCCGTTGCCTTCATGACCGATCCCCACGCAACGTTGCCGAATCCCGAGACGGCAATTCGTTTGCCTTCGAGATCCTCACCTTGTTCCTTCATCATGTGCTGGAGGAAATACACGGCACCGAACCCGGTGGCCTCCGGGCGAATGAGAGAGCCACCCCAGCTCTTTGCCTTGCCGGTGAGTACTCCGACGTGGTCGCCTCGCAGACGCTTCCACTGTCCGTAGAGGTAACCGATCTCCATTGCTCCAACGCCGATATCCCCGGCGGGGACGTCGAGCTCGGGGCCAATGTACTTCTGCAGCTCGGTCATAAACGCTTTTGTGAAACGACGAATCTCGTTCGGTGACTTGCCTTTCGCATGGAAGTCGGAGCCGCCCTTGCCGCCGCCGAGCGCAAGTCCGGTGAGGCTGTTCTTGAAGGTCTGTTCAAACGCAAGAAATTTCAGCCCTCCGAGGCTTACGCTGGGGTGAAAGCGGATTCCCCCTTTGTAGGGCCCGAGCGCATTGTTGAACTGTACGCGGTATCCGCGGTTTACCTGAACGTCTCCGTTGTCGTCCTCCCACTCCACGCGGAACGTAATGACCCGGTCCGGCTCGGTAAGTCGCTCGAGGACTTTCTCGCTCACGTACTCCGGATTGGCGTTTATCTCGTCGATGACGGACTCGCACACCTCTTCTACGGCTTGCACGAACTCAGGTTGTGCAGGATTACGACGTTCTACTTCGGCTACGAAGTCTTTCAATTGATACATAATGCACCTCTTTTGTTGCGGCAACTGAACGGATGTATGGATAATGCTACGCGTTCATTGTCCGATCGCGACTCAAATTTGTCAAGTTCAAAGGGCGCGCATTTCGATCAGATAGTTTGTCCTTGACAGCGGGCGCGTAAGCGTGCAAAATACACTTGTTTCAGTATAGTAACTAAAGTTCAAATAGTAGAACTGGTTGTATATCAGGGATCAGGAGATTGTAATGAGCACGACTACCGAGAAATTTGCCGATTTATCGCTCACCGAAGCCCCGGTTATCAATGTAGCACCCCCCGGGCCAAAGTCAAAGGCGCTTATCGATTATCAGAGCGCCCATGAGAGCTCAGCCGTTTCGTATCCCAAAGGGATGCCCATGGCCGTCAAGCGCGGCAAGGGGGCAACGATAGAAGATATGGACGGTAATGTGTATATCGACATGTTCGGTGGCGCCGGCGTCATGGCGGTGGGCCACGCTCACCCGGACGTCCTCGCCGCCGCACATGCACAAATAGACCAGTCGACGCATACGCTCGACTTGCCGACCGAGGTTCGCCGGCAAATGGTAGGCGTGCTCGGCGAGATTCTTCCGAAGGAACTGTCTCGCGTGTTCTTCGGTGGGCCGACCGGCTCCGACGCGGTGGAGCAGGCCATAAAGCTCGCCAAGTACAATACCGGTCGCCACGAGGTCATTGCGTTCCACGGAGCCTACCACGGCATGACCGGGGCGGCTCTGGCGCTTACCACCGACGCGAGCCATCGCGAAGGCATGGGACCTCTGGTGCCCGGCGTGCGGTTCATCCCCTACGACTATAGCTATAGAAGCCCCTTCGGCGGCCCGGAGGAAGACACCGATCTGCGCGCAGCCGATTATCTCGAGATGGTTCTCACCGACTCGCACTCGGGTTTCGCCAAGCCCGCGGCGGTCATTCTCGAATCGGTCCAGGGCGAGGGCGGGACGATCATCCCGAGCCCGCGGTTTCTGCGTCGCGTGAGGGAGATTACCCGCGAGCACGGCATTTTGCTCATCTGCGACGAGATTCAAGCCGGGCTCGGCCGAACGGGAAAGATGTTCGCCTTCGAGCATGCGGGGGATGATTTCGTTCCCGACATCATTACCATGAGCAAAGCACTCGGTGGCCTCGGGTTTCCGATCTCCGCCATCGCCTACCGCGAAGAGCTCAACACCTGGCCGGCCGGCGCAACGATCGGAACGTTCCGCGGTAATATGGTGGCCTTTGCCGCCGGGGCGGCGGCCATCCGGTTCATGAGAGAGAACGACGTTCCGGGCTACGCCGCCGAGCTCGGTGCAAAGGTGCTCGCCGAGCTGAAGAAGCTCGAGAGCGAAACCTCCATTGTGGGAGAGGCCCGCGGTATCGGCTTGATGTTTGGTATTGAGATGGTCCGCGACCAGAAGACCCGAGAACCCGCGCCCGAGTTGACCAAGAAGGTGAGAAAGTACGCCCATCAGCGTGGCGTCATGATCGAGGCCGGCGGGCACCACGGAAACGTGGCCAGACTATTGCCCCCGCTCATCATCACCGAAACTCTTGCGATGAAGGGTGTAGAGATCATTGGGCAGGTTATCAAAGACATCGAAAACGAGATGTAGGAATAGCTTCTGAAAGGAAGGACGGCATCATGGCACGCAAAGAGAAATATAACGTAGCAGTCGTCGGAGCCTTGGGGATGGTCGGCACGGAGATGATTCGAACACTCGAACGTCGAGGGTTTCCCATCGCCGAGTTTCGTCCACTGGATATCCCTGAGAACGCAGGCAAAACGGTCGAGTTTAATGGGAGTCCCGTCGAGGTCCAGGCTGCGGTCAAGGAGAACTTCGCGGGAATCGATATTGCAATCTTTTCCGCCGGAGGGGATGCCAGTAAAGAGCTTGCTCCCCAAGCAGTCGAGATGGGCGCGGTCGTGGTGGATAACTCCTCGCAGTGGAGGATGGACCCCGAGTGTCCCCTCGTTGTGCCGGAGGTCAACCCCGACGACCTCAAGTGGCACAAGGGAATCATTCCCAACCCAAACTGTTCGACCATCCAAATGGTGGTGGTGCTCAAACCGCTTCATGAGCGCAGCAAGATACGGCGCGTTGTTGTATCGACCTATCAGGCTGCCTCCGGCAGCGGGCGAAAGGGGTATGACGGGCTTACCTCGGAGGCGCAAGAGTACATGCGCACCGGCAAGCCGGTCGAGCCGAAGGTTCACGCGGTACAGCTGGCGTTCAACTGCGTCCCCCACATCGATGTGTTTCAAGAGAAAGACTACACCAAGGAAGAGTATAAGATGGTGTACGAAACGCAGAAGATTCTCGGCGACGCGAGCGTGGCAGTCAGCCCGACCTGCGTGAGGGTGCCCGTTTGGTACGGCCACTCCGAATCGATCAACGTTGAGACTGAAGAGAAGATCACCCAACAAGAGGCGAAAGATATTCTCGCTGCGGCACCGAGTGTGATTGTCGTGGACGACGTGAAGAACAACAAGTACCCCACGGCGCTCGACAGCAACGAGGTGGACGAGACGATGGTGGGCCGCATCCGGGAAGACATTACCGTGCCCAACGGGCTCAATCTCTGGGTGGTGTCCAACAACATTCGCAAAGGAGCTGCGTTGAACGCGGTCCAGATCGCCGAGACTCTGGTTTCGATGGATTTGGTGAGCGTCCCGTAGAGCTACACATACAATGGCAATCAGCACGAAAACGCTGGAGCTAAAAGACGAGTTGATCAAGATACGGCGTGACCTGCACGCTCACCCTGAGCTCGGGTTCGAAGAATACCGAACCGCCGAGGTCATAGAAGAGCAGCTGCGCGCCTTGGGGCTCGAACCCCGTCGGGTAGCCGGGACCGGTGTCGTTGCCGACCTCGTGGGAGGGGCAGCGGAAGCCGGTCCCCATGTATTGCTGCGCAGCGACATCGATGCACTGCCGGTGCAGGAGGCGAACGAGGTCTCATATAAGTCGCAAAACGACGGGATCATGCATGCGTGCGGTCACGACGCCCACACCGCCATGCTGCTCACCGCGGCGAAGCGTCTCGTAGCCATGAAAGATGAGCTGTCGGGGCGTATACGCTTTCTGTTTCAGCCGAATGAGGAAGTAGCCGGCGCCGAGATCATGGTCGAAAACGGCGTGCTCGAGGACCCGCCGGTGGACGGGGCACTGGGGGTGCACATCTGGACCCCGCTTCCGAGCGGCACGATCGGGGCGACCGCCGGCGGCGTCATGTCGAGCATGGACGTATTCCGTATCGTCATAAAAGGGAAGGGCGGTCACACCGGCTATCCCGAAAGCGCGATAGATCCGGTGCTTGCCGCCGCCGACCTCATCCAAACCGCCCAGCGCCTACAAACGCGGGACATCAGCCTCTTGAAGCCGACGGCGTTGGTTTTTTCCAAGATACACGGCGGCAGCAAGAACAACATTATCCCCGACGATGTCGTGGTGGAGGGGACGCTTCGCTATCTGTTCGATCCGACGAACGACGATAATGAGGACCCGCCCACCCGACTCGAGGAAATCGTGGCGGCCGTTTGCGCCGTCCATAGATGCTCCTACGAGTACCACATTGAAGAAGAGAACGAGGTCGTTATCAACTCCCCGGAGATGGTGCACCTCGTGCGCGAAACGGCCTCCGAGATTCTCGAGGACGAGGGAAAAATCGTGGAGCACCGCTCGATGGCGGGCGAGGACTTTGCCGCGTACGCCAAGCGAGTGCCTTCGGCATTTATCTTTCTCGGCACCGGAAATAAAGAAAAGCACACCGACTATCCCCATCATAATCCTCATTTCAATGTGGACGAAGATACCATGCCGATCGGCGTGGAGCTGTTCGTTCGGACCGCCCTGCGCTTTTTGGAAAAGAAATCACCGTTGGAAAAGGGGGTAGCAAAAGACACGAAGACAGGGTAATCTACATCACTTTTGTAAGAATATACACAGGAGGTATATGAAGATG
>JAWLED010000057.1:0-14607 GCA_041686235.1 Spirochaetia bacterium
CGATAGAGCGCGTAGGGGATAGCCTCTAATCGTTCTCTTGGAATGGGTTTGCCGCTTTTGAGGCAGATACCGTATTTGCCCTCTTCAATGCGCGCCAAAGCCGATTCAATGAGGCGAAGCCGCTTGATTTCTTGAGCGCCGAGGGCATCGAGCACCTGCTTGTCGACGTCGGTGCTTGCTATATCGACCAAGTCTTTTGAATCGTCCGTATCGATGATATTTTGAAAATCCTCATTTTCTGCCGCCAGGTTTTCGAGAATTTCCGTTTTCATGTCCTGAAGCTTCCGCTTCATACGATCGACAAACTCTTTGTCCATCTTGTTCCTCTACTGAAATAATGGCGACTCACATTGATAGAAAGAGATCAAAAAGTCAACACGGTCTCATATCAAGAATTGGCTTTTTTCTATCCGCAGCTATTCACGTTGACAAAGCCCGTCGTTTCCCATACCGTTCATGCGTGAATACATTTCGCCAATTGACCTACTAAGGAGGCTATGTGGCCAAAGAGGAAGCCATTGAAGTCGAAGGTATCGTAAAGGAATCGCTTCCTAATACGATGTTTCGCGTAGAGCTAAAGAACGGACATTTGATCCTTGCACATCTCTCCGGGAAAATGCGCAAGCACTATATTCGCATTGTTCCGGGCGACAAAGTCAAAGTAGCACTCTCCCCCTACGACCTAAACCGAGGCCGTATCATTTATCGGGAACGGTAGCGCAACATTACCCACGAGGCCCCGGAGCCCCCATCGCGCTGCTTCGGAGTCCCCATTGCCCCCGTATCGGGGTGCTTTTCGAGAAATCGGCGAATTGCCTGCTTGAGGACACCGCCATCCTGCGAGTGCAGGCCCTTTCCGTGTACTATGAGCACCTTACGGTGCCCGGCGGCCAAGCTCGACTCGATAAACCGTTGGGTTACCGCGGTAGCCTCCTCCACCGTCATCCCGTGAAGGTCGAGCTCATCGTCTATCGGCAATGTGCGTGGATGAGGTTTCTCCAATCGGCTGTGTTCTTCCGACTCAGACGTGAACGCCGGATCAGGCGGATACTGGTCGAGCAGAGACTCCAGCCGTTCCCGCTCGCGTTGCGCCTTCTCACCGCCGTCGGGGTCGGCCGGGTCGCCGGATTCGCTGTTGCGCTTTTCCCACCGGCGAAAGATCTCTTCGAAACTCAAGGCTCACTCACCAATAACGCGTCGGAGCTGACCCAGCCCTCGACACCGAATCCGGTATGCACCAACCGATAGTCACCATATACGTCCCGCGGCCGCACTGCCGCTCCCGCCGGCAGTGTTAACCACTCCTTTGCTTCGACAACGGGAACTTGGCGTATAACCGTCTCTTGCTCGGCGACCACGGCGGTGGGTACCCGAGCACCGCGAACTGCGTACAGCATAAATATGACGCCGGCGAGCATCAACAAGCCCGTGGAGAGAAAGCCGATTGCGTACCGCGCGTCTTTTCGCCGACGAACGCCGACGGCAAGGCCGGCCATCACGTAGGAGAGAACGAATAGGCCCACGAGCGCGGTATCCGGGCGTATCCGTGAGCTCATTTGAACTTGCCGGTCCAGTCCGTACTGATCCTCCACCCACTCGAGCCCCTCGCGGGCTTCATTCATGCCCGGGCTGATCCGAAGCGCTTCTCGAAGCCCGTAAACCGCGGTACCGCGATCCTCGGAGAGGTACCCGGCGTAGGCGAGGTTATACAGAACGCCCGGGCTGCGCGGATAGTCTTCGTGCACGTTTTCAAAACGCCACTTTGCCTCGGCCACCGAGCCCTCTTCCAGTGCCGCTACCGCATCGTCGAGCTCCTCCTTTGGCAACTCGCGAACCGGAGTCGAGGCGGTCAGCACGAACAGCAGCGGCACAAACACGAGCGTGGTCATTGCCACCGAGCCCACTCGCTTGACCCCCACCCCCGCAAATGCAAGGGCGATCGTCACGAGCGGGGGGAGAAACAGCAGATAGAATACCGGAAACCGGTACATTTCCACCGGCTGAGCCCTCACTATCTCTTCGCTCGAGAGCACCTCGAAGGGGGCATCGTCCTGCGTTTCGGCAATAGCGGTGTCGGCGGCGTCGACCTCGAGGCTGAACCGCAGCGGGCCCTCGCCGCTCACGCGGTCGGTGTCGGGATCGAGCCAACTGAACCGCTCCACCCTCACCTCGGTCTCCCCGGCCTCTTGCGGCGTGATCCGCAGCTGTTGCTCGCGGGAGCCGACCAGTCCGGCTGACACCGGCGACACGTCGCTTTGCTCTCCCTGAGATCCAACCGTTGCTCCGTCGGCCTCCACGTTGGGAAATTGGAAGAAGTCCAAATTGCCGGTACCTTCCACGCGCATGGTCAGGGTAGTCGTTTCCCCCTCTGTGACACGCTCGTGGGAAAGCTCGGCGGAAAACCGATAGTCCCCCACCGCCAAGCTGTCGCGAACCTGCTCGGGAAGCTGCTCGACGGTGATCTCTCGCGCCTGCGCTCGGCGGGCAGACCCTCCTTCTCCAACGCTCGCGGCGGGGATCTCGATGTCGCCCTCGCTCGAGGGTGTCATGAGAAACGTCGCAACCGGATAACGCAGCAATTCCACCTCATCCACGACTTCGCTCTCGACCGAGCCGAGCCCTTCCACCTCTTCGAACACCGCTCCTTCGGGCTGCTCCACCGCGATCTCATCGGGGAAGGAGAAGGAGGTGGCTCGCTCGATGTTGAGGAACACCGGGATGGTCTGCCCTTCGTAGACGGTGTCGGTTGTCACGCTCCACGAAACGTCAAAGGGCACGGTGGCGTCGTCGTCGGCCGAGGTGGCGATTTCTACAAGATGGCGCTCGGTGCGCCAGGTATTTCCATCTTCATCGCGAAGCACAACGGGCTCGATGATGACACGCCCCGGTTCCACGGCACGGAAGGGGATCTCGATTTCGGTGCGCCCCTGCTCGGTGTCGGCGCTCCTATCGGTCTCAGGGCCCGGTGTGGCGGCTCGGGGCAACTCTCTTATGGAGGCGCCGGCGCGTTTCGATATTGCATCGGGGTAATCCGGCTCCTCGATCGACAAATCGTCCACCGGTAAGTCCGATACCGAAATAAACAGAGAAAACTCCTCGTCGGCGGCCACCCGTGCCGGCTCGAGCCTCGAGGAGGCCGTTTGCTGAGCCTCTTCAGCGTCCTGGCCCCATGACGCTGTGGGAAACAGAGCCGGTAGTGCACAGAAGACAAAAGCAGCTACCACGCCGGTGTATCGGATTCGTCTTCGATCTCTTCTGTGGCGAACCACCTGGTCTCCTCCTTGCGACGCATGTACTCGAGGATTCGAATCGATTGGGCCGTCGGCTCACCCTCCCCGTCGGAGCCTGAGGGCTCGTCCCCGCGTGTCACCTGCTCTCTGGCTTGGATTTTTTGCAAAACCAGCTCGAGATTTACTTTTGCATCAACACTGCCCGGGTCGATTTCCAACGCGCGTTTGAACTGCGTATAGGCGTCATCGTAGCGACCGCGCTCGTAGTAGAAGACGCCTTTGTTGAATGTCACTCCAAAGAGGATATCAGCCTCGTCGCTTTCCTGGGCTCGTTCCCACATTCCCAGCGCGGCCTGCACCTCGCCCAAAGCGTAGTACACGTTTCCGAGGTTGTAGGCCACCCATTCTCGGTACTCCCGCTCCTCCCACGCGCGCAGGTAATCAACCGTGGCATTTTGGAAGTGGCCCTGCCCGTGAGCGTAGTTTCCCTTTAGCACGCGAAGATGCTGCTCCATGCCGCAGGAGGAGAGAACGAGGGAGAGAACGGCAAGTATGAGAATCCGAGCTATATGACGCCTTTCCATCGAAATACCCGTACCAAAAGATTGAGGGCGACAACGATCAACGCCGCGCCAACGAACAACCGATAGCGACGCACCGCGACGAGGCGAAACCCCTCTCGCTCGCGTCGTGACTCGAATCCGCGTATTTCCCCGAGCAGCGGAGAAAACACCTCCCGTTGCGCCCCGTGAAAGGCTTTCGCACCCGAGGTCTCGGCGATCTCCTGCATCGTATCAGGATCAGCGCGGCTGAGCACCACGTTGCCGTCCTGGTCGTTTAGCCGCCCGCCCTCCGAAAGGGGGATAGTCGAGCCGCTCTGGGAGCCGACCGTGACCGTGAACACCGGCACGCCGGACTCGCGGGCGACCTCGGCCGGACGAAGGGGATTGCCGCTGTGTTGCTCTCCATCCGATAGTAACACAATGACCCGGTTCCTGCCCGACCCTTGCGGGAAGGCGGAAAAGGCGCTGTCGAGGCCCGTTTCGAGATTGCTCCCGTCAGCCGACATAACATCGGTGCGCAACGCGGAGAGAAAGGACTCCACCGAGGTCCGGTCTTCGGTCATCGGTACCGAGCGCAACGCGCTGCCGGAGAATACGACGATACCGAAGCGGGTAGACGGCAACTCCTGCACGAGCCCCCGGGCAATCTCCTGCGCCCTGGCGATTCGGCTCTCATCTTCGTCGTCGGTGGCGCGCATGCTCTTGGACACGTCCACCGCGAGAACGACGTCCAAGCCGCCTCGGCTCTCTTCGACCGACTCCTGTCCCCAGGAAAACCCGGCGAGTGCAAGAATGGAAAACGCGCAAAAGAGCGAGAAAAAGAGAGAGGAGAAAAACCACTTGACCGAGTACACCGTCAGGACCGCTTCCCGGCGGTCGCCGGCTAACTGCGAGAGATCCCGTCGCCCTCGGCGATAGTGATACAACTGCAAGGCGGCAAGCGGTATGAGGCCGAGCAGAAACCACAGCACCTGCGGATACTCGATGCTCATAGCACCTCCCGCAACAAGAGCTTACGAATGAAGAAGTCGAACAACAGTGCTGCAAGGGCAAATATGATCAAGATTCGGTGCTGCGACTCGGTACGCACCTCGATGCGAACCCTCTTCTCGACCGTTTCAATGGAGTCGATTGCCTCGAACACCGATTCCAGCGTTCCGCTCGTGCCGGCGTAAAAGTACGCCCCGCCGGAGAACTCGGCGATCTCCTGCAACAACTCCTCGTCGAATCCCCCCTCGAACGTTCCGCGGTACACTTGGCCGGTTTCCGGGTTCTCGAACTCGATTCTTGTCTCCGATTCGCTGCCGATACCAATCGTGTAAATGCGGATCCCGAGCTCCGTAGCCACACGTGCCGCGGTTTCGGGGAGCACCTCCCCGGCATTATTCTTGCCGTCGGTAAGAAGGATGATGACCTTTTCGGGTGCGGAGCTCGAGCGCAAATGAAGTGCGCCCAGCGCAATACCCATCCCGATGGCGGTCCCGTCACCGAGGTTCATAATCTGTAACTCGTCGAGCGAATCGACGAGCTTCTCGTAGTCGGTTGTCGGAGGCACCCGCAGCGCCGCCTCTTTACTGAAGCTTACCAGACCAATCGAGTCGTTCTCGCGCCGCTCCACGAAGCGGCGAATGGTATCGCGTGCGGTCTCGAAGCGGTTGACCGGGGCGAAATCCTCTGCGGCCATGCTCGGAGATTCGTCTAGAATGACCATCATGTCGGTTCCCCGATTGAGGTACACCCGTTCCCGGTCCACGGTGGCAGGGCCGGCAAGCGCGGCAATGAGCGCTACTACACCGAGCCAGAAAGAAACCACCGCAAGAGCGAATACCGCACGCCGCACGAAAAAGCTCGGGTTGAACCCGCGAGTGTTCCATATGCGAAAGGCGAACGGCAGCTTCCCGCCCCGCCCGGGCCAGAAGTGGCGGAAGTAGATCCCCACCGGGACGAAGAGCAGCAAGAAGAGATATCCGGGGCTCTCAAACACCAACGCGGGCCCCCCTCTTGCGCGAGCGCCGCTTTCCGCCTCGAGGGGGCCGTTTGCCCGAAGCCGAGGCGCTGTCGCTGTGGCGCGGCTCTCGCTTGCGTTCGACGTGACGAAGCACCCGCAGCACCGCTTCCAAGTGCTCGGCCCGGGTTCGCGCCGTAGCACGTTGACTTGCAAACTTCACCCGGTCGCCGAAGTGAAACACCTCGAGCACCGCCGCCCGGTCTTCGGCGGAAGGAATGTATCGCTCGAGCTCGGTCGCCAACTCTTCGGTGGTTGCCGAAAGAGCATCGGTGTGCATTCGCCTGCTAAGGTAGGCGCGGAAGTCGGAGAGCAGTTGAATATAGAACTCGCGGTCGCTCATGCCGTCCATCTCGTTGGAAAGGCGCCGCAACGAGCGCGCAGTTCGGCGGTAGGGAAGTGCATCGCGGTACCGCCGCACCAACGAGGAAAGCCGTCGTCTGCCCCAGCGAAACGAGACGAACCACACGAGCGGAACCGCCACCAGCAGCCCGAGAGCGGCCGCCAACATCACTCTGGTGGCCGGCAACATCAGCTGATCGCGCAGCGGTGCGAGCTCGCTGCGGTTCTCCTCGAGGATCGAGGCCACCGGCACGTCGACACCGCTGAGGTACGCGTCGCCGAGCACCATCGAGGGAAGCGTCTGGGTGCCGGGGCGAAACGGGGTAAACGACACGCGCAGCTCCCATCCCGAGGAGATTTCCTCGAGCCCGACCCGATGCAGTGTCCCCCACTCCATAGTTGGTGTCTCTTCGGGCAACCGTACGGTCGCCTGCGAATCGAGGCGAAACTCCACGCGCATCTCCACTCGGTCGCCCACGTAGAACACCTGCGGCAAGAAATTGGTGTTCTCTACCTTTGCCTCCGCACGTGGATCGGCTCCGCCGCCCTCGCCGTCCTGGCCCATGGCAACGTACGGCATGACGACCACGCTGAGGGCACATGCAAGAGCGAGAACCGTCGCCCGCCGGCTCCTCTTCATCGGGTTTTCCTCCGCCGAAAAAACTCGATAAGCCGTGCAACCGGATCATCCTCGGTGGACACCTCGAGGGTTGCGATCCCACGGCGCCGGCAATCTCGCTGCCACTGCAACCGCTGGACCTCCCAGAACTCTCGATATTGTTTTCGAAACTTGCGTGACAGGCCGGACGCGAGGATGGTGCGTCCGCTCTCGGGGTCTTCGAGCTGTATGAGTCCCGTGCGCGGGTACTCCAAATCCATCGGGTCGAAAATGCGCATGGCAATCACGTCGTGGCGACGTGCGAGCAAACTCAATTCCTTGAGATATCCCGTCGTTTTGAAATCCGAGAGTACCACGCAGATTCCGCGGCGTTTGAGCGCCTCGCCGGCGGCGCGCAGCGCGAGGGAGAGGTCCGATCCGCGACCACGAGGCTCGAACCCAATCATGTCCTCCACCAGACGCGTGGCATGCTTTCGACCTTTCACCGGTGAGACCCAGTGCTCTATGCGGTCGGTGAAGAACAGCGCCCCGACTTTGTCGTTGTTGTGCACGGCTGCAAAGGTCAGAAGTGAAAAGAGCACGCTCTGCACTTCGCGCCGCGATTCCGCTTGCGCGGCAACGTTGAGCGAGCCGGAGAGATCCACGATGAGAAAGAGGGTCAACTCCCGCTCTTCTCTGTAGGTCTTGGAGAACGCACTCGCCATTCGCGCGCTGACGTTCCAGTCGATCAGCCGTGCATCGTCACCCTCGACGTATTCGCGCACCTCATCGAACTCGATACCCGGCCCTTTGAACACCGAGCGGTAGTTTCCCGCAAGTAAGCTTTCAACGAGCCTGTTGGAGAGAATCTGAAGTTGTTTTACCCGAGAAAGGATCCGAGCTCTGTCCATGAGGTTTATCGATCTTCCGCGCTAGGGCACCGGCACCGCCGAGAGAAGATAGTCGACCACGTGATCGGTGGTGAGCTCTTCCGCCTCGGCCTCGTAGGAAAGCACCACGCGATGGCGAAGCACCGGCCGTGCGATTGCCTTTACATCTTCCGGTACCACATAGTCACGTCCTTCGAACAGCGCTTTTACCTTTGCGCAGCGGTAGAGGTAGATCGTTGCACGGGGAGAGCCGCCGAACTCTATGTAGCGAGAAAAGGCGTGTCCGCCGCGGGAGTTATCGCGAGAAGCGGTTACGAGGGCAACGATATACTCCTCTATGCGCTCGTCGACCGCGATACGAGCAACGATATCCTTGAGCTTTCGGACGTCCGGGCGAAATAGCACCGGGTTGAGCTCTACCGCCTGCTCCATCCCTACTCGCCTGAGAATGCTCAGCTCTTCGTCCGGAGTGGGATACTCTACCGCGAGCTTCATGAGGAATCGATCGAGCTGTGCCTCGGGCAACGGGTAGGTTCCCTCTTGCTCGATGGGATTCTGAGTCGCGAGCACGAAAAAGGGCTCGGGCAGCGGATAGGTTTGATCACCAATGGTCACTTGGCGCTCTTCCATCGACTCGAGAAGCGCCGACTGTACCTTGGCGGGTGCACGGTTTATCTCATCGGCGAGGACGATGTTCGAGAACACCGGGCCTTTGCGCGGCACGAACTCGCCGGTCTGCTGGCGGTAGACCATATTTCCCACGAGGTCGGCCGGCAGCAAGTCGGGGGTGAACTGTATGCGCTTGAAGCTCGAGTCAATGGCGGAGCTGATGGCCTTCACCGCGCGCGTCTTTGCCAACCCCGGCACGCCCTCGAGCAGCACGTGGCCGTTGGCAAGGATGCCCATCAACAAGCCGTCTATCATTCCGCTCTGCCCCACGATGCTGCGCCCGATCTCATCGCGCACCCGGTCAAGCATCTTGCTTGCCTCGCGGACCTCGCTCTTTGTTTCGGTGGACTGAAGCTCACTCATAGTGTATGTCTCTCACGTTCTGTAATCAGCGTTCTCTCGAATATACTCATGGGAAAGGTCCGATCCCAGCACCTCGGCCGTACCGGACCCGCCGTGCAGGGAAACGGCGATCTCGACCTCACGCTCGTGCTGCGGGTAGCCGTGCAGACGCGGGTTCATCGCTGCAGTGGAAAGATACTGTGACAGCCGAGCTTCCTTGTCCCGGTCGAGGAGGAACGTCCCGTTCTCGAACACGAGCTCTTCCCCAACTCTAACGCGCATGCGTTCGAGGTCCAACGGAAACCCGGTATTTCCGGCAAAATCTCCGACAGCAGAGACGATGCGCCCGACGTTCGGGTCGTTCCCGTAAATGGCGGTCTTCACCAACGGCGAGTTCGCCACCGCCTTTCCCACCGCTCGTGCATCCGCCGCGCTCGGCGCCCCGTCGACCGCCACACGCATGACGTGGCCGGCGCCTTCACCGTTTCGAACGATATCGGCGGCGAGATCTCTGCACACCCGCTTGAGTGCGCCGTTGAAGGTCTCGGGGTCGACCGCCGGCTCGAGATTGGAGCTCATCGCAACGGCCATGTCGCTCGTGCTCTGGTCGCCGTCGATCGTAATCGTGTTGAAGCCGGCCTCCACCGCATCCGAGAGCGCAGCGCGAAGCTCCTCACGCGATATCGTTACGTCGGTCATGATGAACACCAGCATCGTACCCAAGTTGGGCTCCACCATTCCCGCCCCTTTTGCTATTGCAACGATACGTCCCGAGCCTACTCGGGCGTCGCGCACCTTGGGGAAGGAGTCGGTGGTCATGATCGCTTGGGCAACGTCGACCGAGGCGCCGGTGTGCAGCCGGTCGACAAGCTCGGGAAGCGCGCGAATCATCTCCTCTACCGGCAGCGACCACCCGATAACGCCGGTGGAGACCGGCAAACAGTCCTCGGGATCGAGGGACAGGTGCGCGGCCAACTCGCCCGTGATCGTGAGTGCGTCTTGCTTCCCGGTGGGGGCGCAGACGTTTGCAACTTTGTTGTTGACGAGGACCGCCTGCATCGTATCGCGCGTCATGCGTTCCCGGCCGATTTGAACCGGCGCTCCGGTGACCTTGTTGGAAGTAAACGCTCCGGCGAATACCTCCGTCGGCTCGTCTGCAACGAGCAGGGCCAGGTTCATGGCATAGGAATCTTCGCTCGGCCGCTCGCGCGCTACGAAGTTCAAACGGGTGGTCGAAACCCGAAACCCCGCCGGCAGTATGGACCGGGGAGTCAGGGTATCCACATACTCCCTCTCACTGGTGAACTCCGCCATTCGCTCCTTTATAGTACGATTGTATATGCTTTGCAAGCCGCGCACCCGCGGGTAGGATAGCGGTATGTATCCGATGGCACCGAACGGGTGGACCGTTACCGCCCTCCTCGTCCTCACAGTCGCCCTCACCGTGGCACTGCTCGTGTTGCTTCTCGTGCGTCGGCGCAAACAACCGCCGACCGACGAGTCGTCCACCCGCGCCCGCCTCGAAGACATCTCGCGCTCGGTGGCGGAGCTGCAGCGCGTGTTCTCGGTTCCCCAATCCCGCGGCGCTATCGGGGAGACCCTTCTCTCGCGGCTGCTCGAGGACTGGCTTCCGCAGAGCGCGTTCGACCTGCAGTACTCTTTTCGCGACGGCACCCGGGTAGACGCGGTGGTGAAGCTCGGCCGCTACCTCGTGCCGGTTGATGCAAAGTTCCCCTTCGAGGCGGCAAAGCGCGCCATGGAGAAGGACGAAGCCGCCGGCGCACCGCCCGCCGGGGAGGCCGGCGGCGGAGGTGGTGGGGGCGGTGCTCACGCGGCGGGCGGCGCAGCCCAGAGTGCCGCCGGCGCCGCCGGGGGCGAGCGAGCCGGCGCCGCCGGTGCCGGCGGGGCCGCCAAAACCGGGCGAGGCGCCTCGCGCGAGCCCTCGGCGGAGCTCAGGAAGGCGTTTATGCGCCACGTCTCCGACATAGCCGAACGCTACATCCGTCCAAACGACGGGACTCTTGGCTTCGCGTTGATGTACATCCCCTCGGAACGGGTGTATCAGTACGTGTTCCTCGAAAAGACCGGAGATCTACTCGGTGAGGCCATGAGCCGGGGCGTTGTCCCGGTAAGCCCTTCGACACTCTTTCTCTATCTCCAGACCGTTGCCTACGGGCTTCGAGGTTTTGCCGTCAGCAAAGACGCGCGGGCCATGCTTGCCCGTTTCACCGCCGCCCGCACCGAGTCCGATGAGCTGGCACGATCGCTCTCGGTGGCGGGGACACATCTGAAGAACCTCCAGAAGTCTCTCTCGGAGGTGGACAACCGCGTCGATCGGCTGCGACAGCGGCTCGACATCTCAGAAGGAGAAGCTGCGGAGGACGGCGAGGGAGAAGGTTGATGGGAGACGCCACCGATGCCGTAGCCGGCGCGCTCGAAGAAGCCGCGGCGGATTTGTGCGAGAACGTTGACCGTCTGAGCTTCGGGCCGCCGGTCACCCACGTCTACAACCCGCTCTCCTACGCGTGGGAGGCGCACCGGCGCTACATCCGCTCATTTGCACCCGGCGGCGCGCGCATCGTGTTTATCGGCATGAACCCGGGACCCTGGGGCATGGCACAGACCGGCGTACCCTTCGGCGAGGTCGGCGCCGTGCGCGACTGGCTCGGGATTAGCGCGAAGGTCCTCGCCCCGCGCAAGGCACACCCCAAACGCCCCGTCCTGGGACTGCACACAGAGCGCAGCGAGGTAAGCGGCCGGCGGCTGTGGGGGCTGTTCCGGCAGAGATACGGCACCCCACAGCAGTTTTTCTCCGAGCATTTCGTTGCCAACTACTGTCCGCTACTGTTTCTCGAAGACTCCGGGAGAAACCGCACCCCCGACAAGCTCGCCGCCGCAGAGCGCGCACCGCTTTTCGAGGCCTGTGACGCACATCTTCGCCGTCTCGTCGCCGCCCTTCGCCCGCACTGGGTTATCGGTGTCGGAGCGTTTGCCGAAACCCGCGTGCGCGCAGCGCTCGCCGATACCGAGGGAGCGGAGCGCACCGCGGACGCCGAACACCACCGCGCCCCCTCCGTCGGCCGCATCCTCCATCCGAGCCCGGCCAGTCCCCGTGCCAACCAAGGATGGGCGCAAGCCGCCACCGAAGAGCTCGTGGAAATGGGTGTGTGGGACTGAGAGAGTGCGACCCCCACAACACGTGTGCGGGCCTTGCCGGGCCTCACGGCCGGGTTGCCGCCCGGCCGGGTCGCCTTACCGGGACTCACGCTCGAGGGTGAGCAGCACCGGAAAATGATCCGAATAGCCCTCACCCGGCGCGGTGTCCCACCCTTCTGCGCCGGGCCGCGGCGAGGGCTTCGGGCGTCCGTCGGCGGTAACGGCGAAGGCCGGCCGAACGACGGTAAAGGATGAAAAACTGAAGCCCCGGGCGTCAAATAGTGCACCGGAGACCAGCGTATGGTCGAGACGACGCCACCGGCTGCGGAAGAAGTAACTTCCCGGGGCGTGCTTCTCGCTCCACGGCGAGTAGAGCACCGGCGCGGCGGCGTCGGCACCCGCCGTCTGTGTCGCGGCCGCGTCGGCACCACCAGCGGCGGCGCCGGCGGCCGCGGTACCATCAACGGCCGCCCCCGCGGCCTCGGAAACGACGGTGGGGTCGGTGCTGAGATACAGCGACAACCCGTCGTCCTCCACAGCACCAAGAAGCTCGGCGGGCATCAGCGCGGTCGGATATGCGCCGTCTGCAAGGTGGTACTCAGCGGGTTCTTCGTTGAGATCGCCGCAGACAACAATGTCGGCACGCGGATCGTCGGCCTCGATCGCGCCGATTCGCCGCGCGATCACCCCCGCGGCTGCGCGGCGCGCCGGCTCGGTTGCGGCTGCACCCCCGGATTTCGATTTCCAGTGATTGGAAAAGACATGGAGACTCGCACCGTCGATATCGAGATGCGTCTCGAGCACCGGTCGCAGCCGCGAGGCGGAGAAGGGCTGCTCGCCGCCGCCACGCTCGCCCCCGGCAGCGACCGCGTGGACCCGGGCGTCGCGCACACGGTGGCGGCTGAGAACCGCAACCTGCACCGCCGGGCCGACGGCTTCGGTCACCGCGGCGTGGCGGTACCCGAGCCCCGAGAGGAACTCCGAGGCCAAAAGGGATACGATGCGCGCATTTTCCACCTCTTGCAAACAGAGTACATCGGGGCCGCCGTCAACCGCCTCTCGCACTACTCGTGCAATACGCTCGGCCTTCGCCTCGGCGGCAGCCTCGTCCCAAACCCCGTCTCGAGGGTCGAAGGCGTGGTACTCGGTTCCGTCGTAGACCCCGTCGAACAAGTTCTGCACATTGTAGGAGAGGAGCGTTAGGTGCTCTTCCTCATTTGCGCGCGAGGCGCTGCACGCGCCGAGGGAAAGGGCGGCAAGGAGTGCGGTGAGAAGCACGCAGGCCGTCTGAATTGTTTTCATCACCCCCTACTACGGGGCTAAATGACCTGCTGCTTCTGTGTTTCCCCATTTTTTCACACATTTTTGCAGGTGCGCCCGTGTGCACGCCTTTTGCCGGCGCACCTGCTCCGTGCGGGCCGCTGTCTCTCGGCCTATGTGAGCTCGCTCCGATTGCTCACGATCTTAGAAATGAGCCCGTATTCCTTTGCCTCTTCGGCGCTCATCCAGAAGTCGCGATCGGTGTCTTTGGCCACCTTGTCGAAAGGCTGGCCGGTCTGCTGCGAAATGAGCGTGTTGATGCGCTCCCGCATCTTGTCTATTTCGCGTGCGTGGATCTCGATGTCGGTTGCCACGCCGCGCATGCCGCTCAACGGTTGGTGGATGAGGTAGTGCGAGTTGGGCAGACCAATGCGGTACTCGCTGTCTCCGGCAAGTAAGATCAACGCGCCGGCGCTCGCCACGAGTCCCATCCCGATGGTGTATACGGTCGGTTTCACGAAGCGCATCATATCGAGTATGGCATACCCGGCGTCTGCGTCGCCGCCGGGAGAGTCGATGAAGGCGCGAATCGGCTCATCACCCTGTTCTTCGAGAAGCAAGAGTTGGCGAACCACCCGCTCGGCAAGCGGCTTGTTTATTTCCCCGGAGATCAAAATGGTCCGGGTCTTGAGCATGCGCTGGATGAGCTGCTCGTTGGCCTGAACGTTCTCGTCTTTGTCCTGGTCGTCATCTTCGTTGTTCAACACGATTCGGTCATCAATCATTGTATAGTGGCTCCCTTGCTGGCCTGTGATCTGCTATAGTCGGGAATATACTAGCGAAGTGAGGTGAATCCAAGGACGATGCCACGTGTAGGCTTTGTTGCGATCGTCGGAAGGCCGTCATCGGGAAAATCCACCCTGTTGAACGCTATCTGCGGCCATAAAATCTCTATTGTGTCTCCCACCCCCCAGACGACCCGCAATAAGATTCGCGGTATCCTCACCGACGAGCGAGGGCAAATCGTGTTTCTCGACACCCCCGGCTTTCATAACTCCGAGCGCAAGTTCAATCTCCACATGAGGGAGATCGTCACCGAGTCGCTCAACGAGGTCGAGGCGGTTCTCTACCTCCTCGATGCCACCCGCCGCCCGGGTGAGGAAGAGTCGCAGCTCGCCGAAGTGCTTCGGTCGGTGAGCGTGCCGGTGGTGTGTGCCGTCAACAAGGTCGATCACGAGGATGCGGATCCACAGGCGGCGCGAAGCTTCCTCGCGGAGCATCTTCCGGCCGACGGGGCATACGCGACCGGAGCGTCCGCCGGGGAGACACCCGATGCCGGGGCGCCACCCGACGGGGCGCAGGCGATTCATGAGGTTTCCGCGTTGAGCGGCACGGGCCTGTCACAGCTCACCTCGGCGCTTTTCTCCCACCTCGAGGAGGGAGAGTACTACTACCCCGATGAGTTCTACACCGATCAGGACCCGGGCTTGCGAATCGCGGAGATCGTCCGCGAGAAGGCAATCTCACAGCTCAAGCAGGAGATCCCGCATGC
>JAWLED010000057.1:14707-18811 GCA_041686235.1 Spirochaetia bacterium
GGCGCCGGCGAGCACCTGTGGGTGCGAGCCTTCGTAACGGTGGAGCGCGAGTCGCAAAAGGGCATCGTCATCGGCCACGGCGGAGAGCGCATTCGCTCGGTGCGCATCGACTCCGAGGCGGAGCTCGCCGAGCTGTTCCCCTACCCGGTCAAGCTCGACCTGCGAGTGAAAGTACAGCCCAAATGGCGCACCAACGACACGCTGCTCTCCCGCATTGTTCGGTAGGGGGCCGTTCCCGGCGGACATAAGGATCGTGACGCTCGCGCCGCCGCCGGCTGAGAAAAGACGTAGTGGATCACATGTGCAAGTCCACCCACGCCTCACAAGGCCCTATACAACCGCTCCATAACCACGGTATGAGGCACAGTTACCGCCGCAATGATAACGAAAAACGTTCCTACAAGCCCTTCCAGCGAGCCGTACACGTCGACAACCCAAAAAATGACTGCCATGCCGGCAAAAGTCACAAGAGTCAACGGTATCGCCGCCTTATAAAACTGCCACACTTGCGCTAACGGAGGAAGCCCACGCCAAGTGCGCGAAATCTCGATCGCGGAGTTTAGCGAGTGCCAAAAGACCCAATATACAATGAACGAAACAAACAGCGGAGCCGTCGCATACACGCCGAAAAGCAGGACAAATGAAACAAGCTCCTTCAGCAGGCTGTTTCGGCTTAAACACCGTGAACGGTACAGAGCCCATAGAATTGCAATGTTCACAACAAGAAGAATAGTGGTTAACAGGGGTGCCCAGAAGTGGGCAGCTTCAATAGGTATAGGGTTATACCCGATAAGAAAGCGTATAATGGGCGCCGCTTCTTCATAGCGAAAAAGCAATGGAGCCGCAAGATTAAATGCGCCCCATGGCGCATATATGAGCTTCTTAACGACCGCGTGTTCGGGCAGGTCTATGTAGAAGAGGTTTGACTGCCCAAAGTGATAAACGGAGATCAAAAGGAAAAGAATGAGGGAAAACCCGGGAAGATAAATCCAGAACACGCCGTACACGATCGCAACTAAAAGATAGACAGCGTAGAAGCGCACCGTTTTCTTGCCGCCGACCAGTTGGACATACAGATAGTTGTCGGTAGCGCCGTGCGGTATTCCGATGACCACTGTTCCAACTGCAAGCAGCACATACTGAACCGTAACCATTTCGTCGAAACGAACGATACTAAGCACCACGAACAACGCAGTTAGTGCAAGCACTGTGGAGTGAATATGCGTGTCTCTAAATGTCATATCGACAGCTACCCTGCCTTAGGAGTTTGTCGGTGTCCTTGATATTCCGGCGGCACATGGGGTGGCTTGCTGCACTCGTTCGCACCCTCCCCGTTGCGGTTGGGCATAAGCGGGCGTACCACTCGTCGTGCGAGTGCCCGCAGGAACGGTGGCCACGGCAGCGACCGGACGATGGGTATCTCGTGGAGGAAACTCGTCTTTCCGCCAAGAAAATCGAACACTCTGCCGCCCGGATTCCGCTGAAACATTGCAAACAGGGCCTCCGGCAAACGCTGCGGCTCGCGACGAAGGAGCTCTAAAAACACGCGATCGTAAAACCGTGGCCGTCGCTTGCAGTGGGGTGGGAGGCCTTTCGGGAGTTTCAACTCATTTCCTTCGGTCAAGGACTCTGCGAGGGCCTTTGAAGTCTCGACGATTGTCCGAAATGCGTATCCGGTTGAGGGCCGTGCAGCCCCACTCGCAACACCGAGATAGGCAACACGTCCCTCGACCACCGGGCCGGTCGCCTCAAACAGTGGGATCGTGCCTTTTTCGCGCCGGACGATACTCCAAGAATCTGCCCCGAAACGGTAAACGAGAAACTGTTCGAGTCGGTGTTCCAGATACTCTTGATCAGGCACGGATTCGTCGACGGTCGTATATTCTACGAGTGCACGCGACGTTTTTGTCGGCAATGCGTAATAGAACTCGAGCCCAAATTGCCTACTGTCGGTAGAAAACTCCATAAGGGTCGCGGCGGAGGGATCCCAAAATGGATCATTTACAACTACCTCCCAGCCGACAAAGCTTTGACGAAGAGGTCTACGACGCCGACCGAGAGCTTCGCCGGTGATATCGCGCGCGGCGCCGAAGACAGTATCCAGCGCGTAATCCGCACGAAGCTCGTGGATATTCTCGCGTCGCACAGCCTGGTTTTCTCCGACAGCACGTTCACCGAAGGGTCGATACCGTACCCAAACCGTTTGATCGCGCTCGTAAACGTGTTCGACACGCGCGCGAATCAGGCTAAACCGACTGTCGTTGCGGATACGGTTTAAGCAGTACGCGTAAAACTTGTCTGAAGGAATACATCTATAACCGGCGGGATCACAATCGACGGTGGAGCCGTCGAGCGAAAGTGTTACGAGATCCCAACGATGTTCGACGAGTGCGTCAAAATCAAATGTGTCACCCCAAAACGCCCATGTACGATCATTTTCTTGTTTGGTGTCGGGATCAATGAGGATACATGAAAAATCGCTGCGCGAGTTGAGCGTCGAGAGGTAATAGGCGAAAGAAAGCCCCGCTGCACCGGCTCCAACTACTACTATCGAACGCACCTTTTACTCCGCTGTAAACGGCCCCGTGAGATGCCAACCTACCGCACCACATAAAGTAAAGGCCGACATATTGAACATATGCCGGCCCTCGAGAACCAACGCCGTCATATGGAAGGCTTATAGCCTTGTTCTTCACTGAGTTTCGTCGCGACGAGATTAAGCATTACGCCGTAGATGATCTTGGAGGTTACATCCGCCACCGTGTAGGTCATTTGCTGAGCGACTATCGTGAACTCATATTCAGCAATGCCCCACTGCATGAGAATCGGCATAAGGTAAGCCCCCGGATAGAGCATCCAGGAAATGAAAAACAACGGCAAAATGGCTCCAAATAATCCTTGAGCCTTGGAACCCGCCATGTTTGCCTTTCCCTGGCGTATTACCTGAGTAATGAGAACGAGTACCCAGATGAAGAAAAGGGTCGAAATCGTGCCCCATACCAGCCATGCAACCACGTTTTCGTTGAGACGACCAGGTTCATAAAACTGGCCGATATACCCGGTAATGACCATAAGACCACCGGCGGTGGCGAACTTGGCAACATACCGGTATCGGGCAGCTCCCACTATCGCCGCTACAAAAAGAATCTGGATCAGAAGATGGGGAACATCGATGAGCCAGTTCAGGTATCTATAGCCATTGGTAAAGAGGTCCGCACCTTCGAGCAACGCATATTCTTCCCCGGTAAACTCATATGCCGACGACCAGCTCTGCTGCTGCTGAAAAAGCAGTATAAATGCGGAAATCATGACAACTACCGACAGAACCGAAGACATCCGATACCGAGGTGCGTTGTCGTTTTTCGTGAGAATGAAGTACAACAGCGCAGCACCCATTGCGGCATAACCAAATGTTAAGACGTGCTGCACGAGTTCATAAGCCTCAACTGAAATCGAGAATGTTGCGGCGTCCATGGCAAATCCTCCGGCCGAAAAGTTTATCTACGTGGTATGCTATTTATGGTCTTGACTCCCGTCAATGAAATATTGTATCTATAAGCTGTACAATGCTTGTACATAAACGAACAGTGGATGGTGCACATGGATTACCCCATGAAAGTCGTTGCTCACAAAACAGGCTTAAGCAGCGAAACCCTGCGTGCATGGGAACGACGCTATGACGGAATAAAGCCTCGCCGCGACAGTCGAGGACGCCGAGTATACTCCGAGTTGTTACTTGAGAAATTGATTCTTCTGTCGATACTCGTCGACCAAGGCTTTCGGATCGGCGAAGTTGTAAATAAACCAATCGAAGAGCTGCGAGTGGATGTTGATGCAATCAATAAGCCACGACCACAAGACATCTGCTCACGCCCCTCGGTAGAGGCGGGGTTCGAAGCAGCGAAAAACCTCGACGATACAAGACTATGGTACGAACTCGAACGTGCGATCACCGTCTACGGCCGTCTTGAAATGATCGATTCATTCGTATTCCCCCTCATTCGTGAAGTTCGTGCCGGCAAGCTCGAGGGTGACGCCCAGGAGATGCATGTTCGTTTTACTCAAAGTTGCGTGCGTACATTTCTCTCGACATTACTCACACCC
>JAWLED010000058.1:0-8735 GCA_041686235.1 Spirochaetia bacterium
GCCCCGGGGGCGCAAGAGACGATGCGCCCCGACAGTCCAATATACTCTGCCTCGGCATCGAGCCACGAGAAGACACCATCCACGGGAGATAGGGCGATGTCGGTCATCTTCGGGTCCCTTCTTGTCTTCTTTCTCTACACGGGGCTCGAGGTCGTTGCCGGACAGTGGTCGTTTGCTCTGTTCACCGTCAGCCGTGGAATCGAGGCGAGCACAGCCGGCCCCTGGGTAGCTATGTATTGGGGCGCGCTTACGGCGGGGCGAGTGGCGTTCGGCTGGATTTCCGAGCGTTTTCCGAGCAATACACTGCTTCGCGGTAATTCGGCTCTTGCTGGGCTGGCGATCGTTCTTTTGTGGATCGGCACACCGCCGTTTCTCGGCGCCGTCGGACTTGCTATTCTCGGTTTCTCCCTTGCGCCGATGTTTCCGCTGCTCATCGGGTTGACGCCACAACGGGCCGGGCCCGCACGGTCGGCCCATGTTGTCGGCTTGCAGATTGCCGCTTCCAACATCGGTGCAGTCTCGCTGGTAGGCTTGGTTGGCCTGCTCGTTGAACGCCTCGGCCTAGAGGTGATTGGACCGGCGCTGTTTGTAAACGCGCTGCTATTTGTCCTTGTCAACGAACTGGTGGCACGGCTGAGTAGAGAGAGCGATCAATTGCTGTGATCGAGCGGTTTGAAGTATCTACGAGATTGTTGATAAACCCGGGCCAACTCGTTGTGCGCAACGGAGCTACTCGCAATAGAAGAGTTCACCGCGGATTTGAGCTTTAACTGTTTTCCATGCCGTGGGTTCGCCAAAAACTATCAACATGCTTCTTGATACTTCAATTGGGCCCCCGTTTCACAACCTCCCCCAAGGTTTGGACCACGTTTCACCCCTTGCGAGGATTCTGTCTTCGGGCCATACTGAACGTCCAAATTAACCAAAATAGACGTTTACTGCCCGTCCCGGCAGTGGAGGTAATAGATATGCTCGACGCGAGTTTGCGCGCGGAGCTCATAGAGGTACTGGCGCGCAGCTTTAACAGTGACGAAATCTCGGAGATCGGTCGCCTCACGGTGCGAAAGTTCGACCTCCATCGCTTAACGGAACGGCATCGTCATGTGACGGTACCGGTACGAGACGCCGCACAAACCCTCGTCGAAGAGGTCGAGGAGAAAAAAAAGATCGCCGATCTGATCCAACTCGTCGTCGAGGCCGATGGGGCTCTGCTCATGAATCGAAGGGTCGAGGTAAAGGGGTTGGAGCCACTGCTCGCAAACCTCGCGCGAGCAGGATACGTGTATGACTTCTCGCGCCGGAAGCTACGAGAAAGCGGTCGGGATCCCGAAGAGATGGCAAACTGGGGGGCACTGCGTGAGGGAAGAATGTATGATATTGTCGTAGCCAGCGTTGATATCGTAGGCAGCTCTGAGCTCGTGCGGGTTGTGGGGCATGAGGCTATGGAGCGCTTCTATTACCAGTTCTGGTCTTTTCTCCGCCGCCGGCTTTCGCACCATGATGGGCGGATCTGGTCCTGGGCCGGGGACGGTGGGATAATTGCGTTTTCCATGAAAGGCAAAGAGGTTCGCGCGGTACAGTGGGCGTTGGAAACACAGGCCTCGATACCCGTATTCAATATTCGCCCCGAGAATCCGATTCCGCAGCCGATTTCGGTGAGAATCGGCATGGATGTCGGGTCTCTGCGCTTCTACAACGACACCGGTCGGATCATCTCAGAAACATTAAACTACGCCGCACACCTCGAGAAGATGGGAACCGAGCCGGGCCACGTGGCGATTTCGGCTATGCTTTGCGAGGCGCTTCCCGATTCGATCAAACAGGTGTTCGGCTCAGCGGGCGACTTCGAAGGGCGGACTGCCCACACCACGGTGCGGCGACCCGACGGGTGGATGCACGAGAGCTTCGATTCGGCGCTATCCGGCAGTGCTGCGAGAGAGCAGGTCGTAGAGAATCTTGATGAGTAGAATTACAATCGGAGTAGCATGTAGTAGCAAGTCAAAGATATCAATCGGCTTGCTGAGTGTTCCCTGAGTCAGCATTTCTAACTTCTCGAACAGGTGAGGTCTCGGCTGAAACGGGGCGAGGCCGAGTAGTAGAGCGATAGGTACCAGCATTCCGTAAGAAAGTGAATCGATCCAGCTCAATAACATGAGCGCAAGATACTCACGGGAAGTGCCGTGGTCCACAACCGCCGGCGCGTTCTATGTACTGTCTCGCGCGGTGCTGTCTTGCCCGGTGCTGTCTCGCCCGTGGGCGCCGGTTACCCACGCCGCGGCCGCTCGACCACTCTCGTAGGCTCCTTCCACGCGCGGGCTCGAGCACCAATCCCCGCACATGCCGAGCTGTAGCCTCCCGTCCCAGAGGGCGCCGAGCCCGAGCGCGCGTGCCGGGCGTGCGTAGCGCCATCGGTGAGCTGTTGCAACTTCGGGAGTCCCGAACGCCACGCCGGTGCTCGAGTCAAAGGCCGAAATCAGCTCGTCGGTGACCCGCTGGGGGTCCATTTCGTCGCGGGTGCGGGACCAATCGCTCGAGGCGTGAAGAACCCATGCTTCTTGTGGGCTCCGTAGGTCTCGGCCCGGCTTGGAGCTGTTTCGTGCCGCCCAGCTGAGAGCGGGATGATCAACGAAGACCGCGTCGAGGTCGATCCCGATTGCCTCATTGAAGCCGAGCATAACAGCCCATGTGGGGTCGAAGGCGACCTCGCCCGCTCTCCGACTAAACTCCGGGTGCTCTTCGAGGAGCCCGAGCCCTTGTTGGGGAGTACAGGCAAGGATGACTGAGTCGAAGGGGCCTTCACGATGTGTGTGTCCCTGCGATTCGACGTGGAGCTCCCACGAAATGCGTGGCGCACCTTTGTGGCGCACAATCGCGGTTATCCGCTGTTTGGTGCGCACATCAAGTCCCGAGCTTAGGTCGTGCGCGAGGGCGCTCATCCCCGGTGTGCCGACATATCGCCTCGTGCGGGAGGTCTTGGCAGTGAGTGTGCCGTTTGTGGCCGTTGCCATGCGCGGCTCCCAGGCGGCAGCGACGCCCTCTGAGACCCATCGCGCCAATTCTGTGACAAAGGGCTGGGAGCGGGCGGTGAAGTACTGCGCTCCGTGGTCGAAGGCAAACCCTGCTTCGCGTCGCCGGGAGATTCTTCCACCTACGCCGCGTCCCCGCTCAAACACGACGACGTCAAAGCCTTGTCGGGCAAGTTCTCGGGACGCTGTGAGACCACTGATGCCTGCTCCTACCACCGCCACGCGTTGCATACGACGGCAAAGGTATACCTCCGAGACTGCGCCCGTCTACCGAACGCTACAGAGCTTCTCGTTTCGAGCCGGCGCGCAAGGCGGTGTCCAGCCTGAGGCCCTCGCCGGTGGAGGGTCCGGGGTGCCCCGTGGTGCCGGAGCGCCCGGCGAGGCCGGGGCGCCCAGCGGGGTCGGGGCCCGCAGAGAGGCCGGGGCGCCCAGCGGGGTCGGGGCCCGCAGAGAGGCCGGGGCGCCCAGCTAAGCGGGGGTCCCGGGACCTATGAGAGGGATGGCGGCCGTGTTACAATACACTATGCGATTCACGGTGCTTGTGGAGAATGAAAGCCGGCGTCCCGAGCTATCGGCGGAGCACGGGATCTCTCTGTGGGTGCAAACCGCCGAGGCAAACGTCCTATTTGACACCGGCGCGAGCTCCGCCTTCGCCGACAATGCCGACCGCCTCGGCATATCTATCGATCAAGCCGATTTTCTCGTGCTTTCTCATGCCCATGCCGACCACACCGGAGGGTTGCGTACGTTCTTTGACCGCAACTCCCATGCCCCCGTGTTCGTGGGACCCGGGATTACTACCGAGCGTTTCTCCGTGCGGGACTCGGGCACTCGCGCTATCGGCATGGACCGCGAGCTCTATGAAAGACATAGAAATCGTTTTTATGAGGTAAGCAATACGCTGCGCCCAATTGATGGGGTCGGCCTCTCACGGGTTCAGCACCGACCCCACCCGGTTCCGGCCGGCAACAAGAGCTTGCTTCGAGAGTACGAGGGGGGTACGGATACTGATCCCTTTGAAGAGGAGCTCTTCATGTGGGTGGAAGAGTCCGACGGTATCCGGGTGGTCACCGGTTGTTCTCACTCGGGAATTGTGAACATCGTGGAAGCAGCGGCGGCATATGGAACGCTCGTTTCGGTGGTTGGTGGCTTTCACCTCAACGGAGAGGCGCCGCAGGACGTTCGGCGCATCG
This sequence comes from Spirochaetia bacterium, assembly GCA_041686235.1. Lineage (GTDB taxonomy): Bacteria > Spirochaetota > Spirochaetia > DSM-27196 > PWMO01 > JAAAOH01. Next base: position 4,220 of record JAWLED010000058.1, read on the forward strand.
CGCACTTGCTCTCGTCTGTCGCCAACGCGCCCCGCGCTCACGAGTCGGACGTTTCTACCTCCGTCCCCGCCGTGTACACCGGTCATTGTACCGGTCGGGAAGCCTTCGGCATCCTCAAAGAGGAGCTTGGCTCACGTGTGTACTACGCCGCTACGGGTCTCGCGGCCGAGGCGTAGCACAACCTATGCGTACGCCCGAGGTATAGGCCCCGCGAGGTACAGAAAAGGGGCGCAACGGATCAGCTCGAGCGAACGAGGTCTTGATACTCGGGATGGCGCTTCAAGTAGGTTCCGATGTAGGGGCATGAGGGGATCACCCGGTAGCCGTTTTTCCTCGCATACTCGAACGCTTCGCCGGCAAGGGCCGCCGCGATACCCTTTCCGCGATACTCGGAGGGTACGTAGGTTTCCACAAAATCCAGTGTGTCCTCGCCGACCGGCAGATACGTCAAGACCGCCTCCGCATCGCCCAAATCGACAGAAAACGTGGTCATCGTTGCGTCGTGTGTTACCTCATGGCTACTCATTTGCCTTCTCCGGTACATATATGGTGTAGGTCGTTCCGCCTTCTCTCGAGATATCTATAACGGCGTCCAATTGTTTTGACAGCTCATGTATGAGAATCAGGCCGAGAGAGTTTTCGCTATATGCGGTCTGCCGCATGCCGTCCCCGTCGTCGGCCACACGAATGTGGGTAGCGTTGCGGTGTGAGAGCTCCACGGAGAGGTGCCCCGACTGCCCCGGCGGATGGGCGTGTTTAAACGTGTTAGATACGATTTCATTGATGATGAGCCCGAGGGGAACCGCGGTCTCAATGGGAAGCCGCACTTCTGAAAGCTCGAGGTTTAACGTGGTATTGCTACTCTCGTAGGTTGATTGTAGCTCGCGCACAAGCTTGCCGAGATAGTCATCAAAGCGAATGTGCGCTAAGTCCTGCATGCCGTAAAGCAACTCGTGGACCAACGCCATGGCTCGAACGCGCGTTTGGAGCTCGATGATCGCGTGCTCTCCGAGCTCTTGGCTTTGGAGGCTAATCATACTCGAAACCAACTGCATGTTGTTCTTTACCCGGTGGTGGATCTCTTTCAACAACGCCTCTTTCTCGCGCAGGGATGCCCGCAGCTGCTCCTCGGCGCGCTTGCGTTCCCGTATGTCGCGGACGATGGCAAGGTGTCGGGTTTTTCCCCGCACAGTAAAGAGGTGAGAGCTGACCTCCACCGGGATGCGGCGCCCGTCTTTCGTAAGGTGTACCAACTCGACCGTTTCGTGCCGTTGCTCCCTCAGCCGGTACATACTTGCCGGGATGTCGACCTCCATTTCCGGTGCGTCCATTTGCGAGGGATCCATGGCGAGATACTCTTCACGGGTGTAGCCGAGTCGGCGACATGCAACGTCGTTTACCTCTAAGATGCGCGCGGGTAAACCCTGCTCGTTGAGCTCGAAGAGATAAATGGCGTCGTTTGCGTTCTCAAAGATTTGACGGTACTTCTCTTCACTCTCTACGAGATGCGCCAGGGTGCCGTGGTGGCTCAGACGCGCCCGTCGCGCGCGTCTGCTCGGTCTTGGTGCGGTGAACCGCGTTCTGTAGCGCCTTGGTCTTTTTTTCACGGCTATACGACGAATCTTGGCCAACCGGTCAGCGCGCTCCCTTTTCAGAAGCGTGAGACGCGTGAGAAGCCTGGGACGCAGGCTCTCGAACATACATCTCCGGGTGGACGTTATACAAGAGCGTATCGAATTGGTTGAGGCGTTTGTCTTCCGCGCTCGAGGGGTCCACACTGACCGTCTTCACCGCAGCTTCCGACTCTCCGAACGTTAGCAGATACGTGCCGTCGGGACCGACTACTTGCGACATACCTGTGAAGGTGAGGTTGTCTCCGAGCGAATTGCTCTCTGTTCCTACGCGGTTGGCGGTCGCAATGTAGACCTTATTCTCCACGGCTCGCGCATACATGGCCCGCTGGCAGTAGGGCATGACCAAATTGGATGGGTGGAGTATGATCTGCGCGCCGAGCATCGCCAGCGACCGAGCCGCTTCGGGGAACATCCAATCGAAGCAGATCATCATTCCGATGCGTGTGCCCCTGAACTCGAACACCGAAAAGCCTGAGTCTCCGGGCGAAAAGAACTGGTTTTCGCGATAGAACAGGTGGGTTTTGCGGTAGTTGGAAACGAGGTCGCCGTCGGCGATAAAGAAGGAAGAGTTGAAAAATGCAGTATCGGAAGCCTCGGCGTAGCCACCACAGATCGCTATACTTCGCTCCTCGGAAAGCTTTTCAAACCCCTCGAAGTAGCGGTTATGCTGGGTCAGCGCGACGCTCTCGACCTCATCCTGGGTGGAGAAGGTATAGCCGGAGAGAAATAGCTCGGGAAACAGGTATATATCGGCGTCCACGCTCTCTATGAGCTCAAAGGCCTGTTCGTAATTAGCAAATGGATCGAGAAACGTTGGCTTGGTTTGCGCGACGGCAATGGTTAGCATGACGTATCCTCCTTTCTGGGTAGGAACTTTAGCACGGAAACGCCCTATCAGCCTACCTGAAGTATCTACGAGACTGTTGATAGATCAGCCTTAAATGTTTGCGTGACATGGAAACGCCCTTTACGGAACCGTTCGGCGCGGCACACTCGACGCTAACTTTCTTTCTTGTCGTGGGTTCGCAAAAATCTATCAACAAGGTCGTTGATACGTTACGGCTTGTCGCGGGGCCCTGACTCTGATAGAGTCACCCCAAAGTACATTGGAGCACGGTTTATGAGTGATTCCGCACCGACCGATCCCGGCTCCCGCGACTTCGTCCGAGACATCGTAAATGAAGACCTCGAACGAAACACCTACGGAGGGCGCGTACACACGCGTTTTCCGCCGGAGCCGAACGGATACCTGCATATTGGCCACGCAAAATCCATCGTGTTGAACTTCGGTATTGCCGAAGATTACGGGGGCCTATGCAACGTACGCTTTGACGACACAAACCCCGAGAAAGAGGAGCTCGAGTACGTAGAGTCCATTAAAGAGGATGTGCGCTGGCTCGGCTACGATTGGGGCGACCGCGAGTACTATGCCTCGGACTATTTCGCCGAGCTCTACGAGCTCGCGCTCAAGCTCGTACGCGAGGGAAAGGCCTACGTGGACAGCCAGTCCGCGGAGCAGGTGAGCGAGCAGCGAGGCGCGCCGACCGAAGCCGGTACCGAGAGCCCCTACCGTGACCGCCCCATCGAGGAGAACCTCGACCTTTTTCGCCGAATGAAGGACGGCGAGTTTCCGGACGGCTCACACGTGCTCCGGGCCAAAATCGATATGGCTTCCCCCAATCTCAACTTGCGAGACCCGATCATGTACCGCATTCGCCACGCCCACCATCAACGCACTGGTGACCAGTGGTGCATCTATCCGACCTACGATTGGGCACACGGGCAGTCGGACTGGATCGAAGGAATTACCCACTCCATCTGTACGCTCGAGTTTGAAAACCATCGCCCGCTCTACGATTGGTTTCTCGAAGCGCTGGGGGCGCCCTCCGATCGGCCCAAACAAATCGAGTTTGCCAGGCTCAACCTCAACTACACCGTTATGTCGAAACGGCGACTTCTTAGGTTGGTAAACGAGGGCTACGTCTCCGGCTGGGATGATCCTCGCATGCCGACCCTCTCGGGAATGCGCCGCCGCGGTTACAGCCCGGCGGCAATTCGGCGTTTTTGCCGCCACATTGGGGTGTCGAAGACCAACAGCGTTCTCGACCTCGCGTTGCTCGAGCATTTGCTGCGCGAAGAGCTCAACAAGAGCGCTCCGCGGGTCATGACGGTGCTCAAACCGCTCAAGGTCGTCATCGAAAACTATCCGGAAGGACAGGTGGAAGAGGTCGAGGCGATCAACAATCCCGAGGATGAGACCGCCGGCACACGGATGCTGCCGTTCTCGGGCGAGCTCTACATCGACCGGGACGATTTCCGCGAGGATCCGCCTCGGAAGTTTTTCCGTCTGGCTCCCGGACGCGAGGTGAGGCTCAAGCACGCGTACTACATCACCTGTAATGAAGTGATAAAAGACGAGGCCGGCGAAGTTGTCGAGCTACGCTGCACCTATGATCCCGAGTCCCGCGGGGGCTCGACGCCCGACGGGCGAAAGATCAAGGGCACGCTGCAGTGGGTGAGCTGTGAGCACGCCGTTACTGCGGAGGTTCACGCCTACGACCGGCTCTTTACCGTTCCGAACCCGGTTGAGCGGGAGAAAGAGGGACGAGACTTTACCGAGTTTCTCAATCCGGGCTCGCTCGAGATCTTCGCCGATGCCAAGGTCGAGCCGGGGCTCCGCGATGCGGAAATCGGGACGATATATCAGTTTATGCGCTACGGCTACTTTACGCCGGATCGCTACAATTTTTCCGCCGAGCACCCGGTGTTCAACCGCGCGGTTACGCTGCGCGACACGTGGGCGAAGATCGAGCAGCAATTGAAGGCGAACGGCTCGAAATGAGGCCGAGGAGATCCGGGCGATAGCGAGGCCGGGCGATAGC
>JAWLED010000058.1:8835-18541 GCA_041686235.1 Spirochaetia bacterium
CCGGGCGATAGCGAGGCCGGGCGATAGCAAGACCGGGCAGATTGCGAGGCCAAGCTGATGGCGAGGCCGGGGGAGTAACGAGATGGCAAAGGTGATTGATGCCGCGCTGTTCGATTTGGACGGGGTGATCGCATTTACGGACAAGTATCATTACCTCGGGTGGAAACGGCTCGCCGAGGAAGAGGGCTGGGATTTCTCCGAGCAGTTGAACCACCAGCTGCGCGGAGTCTCGCGGATGGCCTCGCTGCAGGTCATTCTCGATCACAACGGCGTCGAGCTCTCCGAAGAGGAAAAGAAGCGCCTTGCCGACCGCAAAAACGGCTACTACCAGAAGTTGCTCGAGGACATCAACGAGGGTGATCTCTATCCCGGGGCGCTCGAGTTCGTCTCGGCTCTGCGTGAGCGGGGCGTTGCCACGGCGCTGGCTTCAGGAAGCAAGAATGCGATGACAGTGGTTGAGTCACTTGGGCTCGGCGACTATTTTGATGCGTTTGTCACCGGTCATGATCTCAGCCGGAGTAAGCCTGATCCGGAAATCTTTACCCTGAGCGCCCAACGGGTGGGCGTGCCGCCGCAGCGCTGTGTCGTCTTCGAGGATGCCGAAAGCGGTATCGAGGCCGGGCTCGCCGCCGGTATGTATTGCGTGGGAGTCGGTGAGGCCGACAGACTCCCGAGCGCGAAGCAGAGTTTCACCGATTACGCCGAGATCGACGTCGATGCACTCCTCGAAACCGGCTCGATACAGAGGTAGCGGTGGACTCGATTCGGGAAATCCCTGCCGGGCTGTGCGCGGGTCTTCGGTATCTCTTTGCCGATATTGACGATACGATGACCACCGACGGTTTGTTGCCCGCCTCCTCGCTCGATGCAATGTGGCGGCTACAGGCGGCGGGCGTACGGGTGGTCCCCGTCACCGGCAGGCCGGCCGGTTGGTGCGATCATATCGCGCGCATGTGGCCGGTCGAGGCGGTGGTTGGAGAGAACGGGGCGTTCTACTTCTCCTACGACCGCGTTGCCAAGCGAATGCACCGGATCTATGTCCTTCCCGAAGAACAGCGGCGCGAGGGCGTAGAGCTCCTCGAGCGGGCGCGCGAGCGGGTGCTGTCGGAGGTGCCGCAGGCGGCAATTGCCGCCGACCAGCCCTTTCGCCTTTACGACTTGGCCGTGGACTTCGCCGAGGATGTGGGACCGCTCGCCGACGAGGAGATAAACCGCATTTGCCGAATACTCGAAGAGGTTGGGCTGCACTATAAGATTTCGAGCATTCATGTAAACGCGTGGTACGGCGACTATGATAAGGTAGGTTGCATGCGACTGCTTCTCGAGCGGGATAGCGAGGCAGACGCGCAGCAGGCGCTCGAGCGGAGTTTGTTCATCGGAGACTCCCCGAATGACGAGCCCGCGTTTCGCGCGTTTCCCGCGTCAGTGGGAGTCGCAAACGTTCGGGACTTCCTCTCTCGCATGACGAGCCCACCAACGTATGTGACCGAGAGCCGTGGGGCTCGCGGTTTTGCCGAGGCGGTAGACACTATTCTGTCGCGGCGATAACTCCTGACACCGGTTTCGGCCGGACCCGGCATGCGGCCTTGTCCGCGGCCGCTAAATTGGATATTTTTGCCCAATGAAATTTGCAGATATCGAGTTGCATCCGGATCTCCGGCGTGGCATCGAAGAAGTCGGCTTTGAAGAGTGCACGCCGGTTCAAGACGAAACGTTCAAACACACGCTCGCGGGAAACGACGTTGCCGTTCAATCACAAACGGGTACCGGCAAAACGGCGGCGTTTCTTATCACCATATTTCAGTTGCTTAGCGAGGACGAGCGGTTCAAAGGGAGGCAAGCCTACATTGTTGCCCCCACTCGAGAGCTTGCCGTCCAGATCGAGCGCGAAGCCCGGCGCCTTGGCGCACATCTCTCGCTTCGCATCGCCAACTTCTACGGTGGTGTGGGCTATGGGCCGCAGGAGAAGGCGCTGAAAGAGGGCGTTGACATCATCATCGGCACTCCCGGGCGACTTCTCGACTTTCACCGTTCGAAGAAGCTTCCCTTCGATAACATCGGCATCGTTGTCATAGATGAGGCGGATCGCCTCTTCGACATGGGGTTCTATCCGGATATTCGCCGGATGATGCAAGACATGCGCCCCCGTGAGGAGCGCTTAACGATGCTCTTTAGCGCCACGCTGAGCACCAAAGTGCGAAATATCGCATGGCAATACATGAACGACCCGGCTGAGGTGGACATCGAGGCGGAGCGACTGACGGTCGATACGGTGGAACAAGAGCTCCACCACGTTGCTCGGCGGGAGAAGCTCAGTGCGGTACTCGGGCTCCTCGAGCGCTATCAGCCCGAGAACGGGCTCATCTTTACCAATACTAAGCAGGCCGCCGAAGAGGTGGCTCTGCGGCTGCGCTACAACGGGTTCTCCGCGCAGTTCATCATGGGGGATCTCCCGCAAAAAAAGCGGATGCAGCTCATCGATGGGATGAAGAACGGAGACGTCAGGTTTCTTGTGGCCACCGATGTCGCCGCGCGCGGGCTTCACGTCGACAACCTCGATATTGTTATCAACTACGATATTCCCGAGGATCCGGAGAACTACGTACACCGTATCGGGCGGACGGCGCGGGCGGGACAAAGCGGCCGGGCCGTTGCTCTCGCCTGTGAGCGCTACGTGTACGGCCTCGAGGCTATCGAGCGGTTGATTGATATGAAGATTCCCGTCGGGCAATTGAGCGACGAGGACTTCAAGATGGACGGGAGTAGCAGGCTTTCGTTGGGCCAGGTACGAAAAGAGCTCGGTGTGCGCCGCGAGAAGGCTCCGGTGAGCGGCCAAAGCCGCGCCGGGCAAACCCGAGGCGGCGAGAGTCGCAGCAGTGCGAGCCGAAGCGCCCAAAATCGGGCAAGCCAAAGCCGGAGCTCTCAGGGGCGAAGCAGCCGAAAAGGCGGCGCCGAAGCGGGTTCGCCGGCGAAGAGCGGCGCGCACAAGCACGGCGCTTCCGATGGTGACCGCCGACCGGCGGCGGCCACGGCCACAGGAGGCGAGGCCTCCGGCAAGGCGACCGACAACAAGAACGCCGGCGAAGGTGGGGCTGCCTCGGGTGGTAACGGTGGGGCGCGCGCCGCCGGTAAGGGCGGGGGCGCCGATAACGAGGGGGCCCGCGAGGCCGGTAACAGCGCGGCCCGCGCCGGCGGGAGCGCCCAGGGCTCTTCGAAAGAATCTCCCCGGCGCGAGAAACAACACCCCCAGGCGCATCATAAACCGACACGGCAGCCACGTTCGGCGCCGGCACGTTCGGCCAAGCCGTCGAAAAAGACGTCCGTTGAAGATCGCCTCGAGTATTACCGGCGAAAATACGGTGAAGACTTTGAGCTCGCCGGCTCTACCGGTTCGAGCGCCTCGAAGCGCTCGCACGGCTCCTCCGGTTCCCGTCCCGCCGAGAATACCGGCGGGGCTAAGGGTGGCGGCACCGACGAAGGTGGCGGTGCCGCCACAGGGTCCGCCGACACGAAAGACTCCGGCGGTAGCGGCAGGGCCGGCCGCGGGGGAAAGGTGTGGCGACGACTCTCGCGCATTTTCGGCGGCAGCGGCGAGGGCTCGTCCGAATGAGCGTCGGGCCGTGAACGGGCGCTGGGACTGAAGTGGAACACGGCCGGCTCGCCGGGCGCGCGCCGCACGCGTGAGTTGCACGCGTGAGTTGCACGAGTTACCCTGCTACGGGCCTTGACACTTTGGCGGTGCTATCATATGTTTTGGGCTCCACAGACAGATATCCACGCCATGTTGGTTATGTTTCGTTTACTTTGGAAGGACTTGTGAGGAGTTTTGTAGATGGCTAGGAATGAAAAGGCCAATGGTAAGATTGTACGCCGTTTCGGCGTAAATATCTTTGGCAACCAGAAATACGACCGACTGCTTAAGAAAAAGCCGAAGCCCCCGGGTGAGCCCAAAAAGGGCCGCATTCGCCAGACGGAGTATGGCAGGCAGTTGGGAGAGAAGCAAAAGCTCAAGTGGTCCTACGGCCTTTCCGAGAAGCAATTCCGCAATCTCTTCTATAAGGCCAAGTCTATGAAGGGTGTGGCCGGTACTAACATGCTCATTCTGCTCGAGAGGCGTCTCGACAACGTGGTGTACCGCCTCGGTATGGCAACGAGCCGGCGCCAGGCGCGCCAACTCGTCTCACACGGCCATATCATGTTGAACGACCGGAAAGTGACCGTGCCGTCCGCTGTGGTTAGCCCCGGCGACACCATTTCCGCCCGCGATCGCAAAGCTACGCGGGACCTCGTACGCCAACTGTTGTCGGAGAACTCGACTCGTTCGGTGCCTCCGTGGTTGTCGATCGCCCCCGACGATCTGAAGGGAACCGTTTCGGTGCTGCCCACACGAGACCTCATTCCGACGGTGGCCGAAGAGCAGGCAGTCGTCGAGTTCTACTCCAAATAAGAATAGCGCACCTCCCTATACGGATAACGCGCCTTCCTGCAGTTCTGCGGGAAGGCGTTTTTGTTGCCGTGAGGATGTGAAACCAATACCCTTATAGCCGATGGTAGAGCGAAAACCGCAGAGCACCCATATCACCGATGTGTTCGCTCGTTACGATACGACGTTTAGTTTCGAGTTTTTTCCCCCGAAGACGGCGAAGGCGTGGGAACGGCTTCTCGAATCGATGCGGGAGCTCGAGCTGCTTGGCCCGAGCTTTGTCAGCGTGACCTACGGTGCCGGGGGGACCACGCGAACCAACACACACGAGCTCGTGTTGCAGATACGATCCCACACCGAGTTGCTGCCTGTGCCGCATCTGACCGCTGTGTGTCACACGCGCGAGGATGTGTGGTCCATGCTCGACGATTACGCAAAAAAGGGCATCTCAAACGTCATGGCTCTTATGGGAGACCCGCCGAAAGAGGGATCCGGTGTTGCGTGTGGTGACGGTGAGTTCGAGCACGCCGTGGACCTGGTGCGTCTCATCAAAGAATACAACGCCGGCGGATTTCATCCCGATCCGAAGGGGTTCGGCGTCGGTGTGGCGGGCTTTCCCGAAGGCCACCCGGGTACTCCGAATCGGCTTCAGGAGATGCAGTACCTCAAGGAAAAGGTCGACGCCGGGGCCGATTACATCTGCACGCAACTTTTTTTCGACAATCACGATTTCTACGATTTCGTTGAGCGGTGTCGTCTTGCGGGGATCGAGGTACCGATCGTCGCGGGGCTCATGCCCATTACTTCGCTTCGGAGCTTCGAGCGGATTCCGGACTTTGCCGTGGGGGCACGCTACCCGGCGGAATTGCAGCGCCGGATGGCCTCGTGCAGCACCGACGAGGAGGCTGAAGAGGTCGGAATCGCATGGACGGTCGATCAGGCCTCGGATCTTCTATCGAACGACGTTCGGGGGCTCCATCTCTATATTCTCAATCGGGCGCGGGTGGCGAAAGAAATCTACCACCGGCTGGGCCTCTTGTGAGGTATCAACGAGAGTGTTGATAGATCTCCGTGATCTCACGATGGTTCCGACATTTAGCGTCGGATACGCTGTGCGCTTGGTTCTGCCACGGGCGACGTTCCGTACCACAAGAAATTAGCGCGGATTTACCAACAGGGTAATAGACACTTACCTGCGGAGGCTCGTTGCGGCGCTCACCATATTCTTCAGCGACGGCATGACCTCCTCCCAGTCCCGGGTCTTCAGCCCGCAGTCGGGGTTGATCCAGAAGTTCTCCCGCGGGATGACCTCCACCGCTCGCTGCACGACACGTTCGATCTCCTCTTGGGTCGGCACCGCAGGGGAGTGAATGTCGTAGACGCCGAGCCCGATCTGGCGCGTAAAATCGGTTTTTTCAAAGCTGTCGATGACCTCACCGCCGCTTCTGGTCGCCTCGATGGAGATGACATCGAAGTCCATCTTTTGGATCTCGTCGATGATCTCGTTGAACTCCGAGTAGCACATGTGAGAGTGTACCTGGGTGCGCGGGTCCGCGTTTGCCACGCAGAGGCGAAACGCGCGCGTTGCCCAGTCGAAGTAATCGGCCCAGCGGCGGTGCTTGTTGGGAGCCATTTCACGGAAAGCCGGCTCATCAATTTGCACCATCCCTATTCCGGCTTCCTCGTAGTCGGCGACTTCCTTCTGTAGTGAAAGACTCAGCTGATAGGCCACCTGATGGACAGGGATGTCCTCTCGCGTGAAGCTCCAGGCAATGATTGTCACCGGTCCGGTCAGCATGCCCTTCACCGGTTTGTCGGTGAGACTCTGAGCGTAGGATATCTCGTCGATGGTCATTGGCTCAGGGCGCGATATGTCCCCATAGATGATGGGAGGCCGATACCCGCGGGTACCGTAGCTTATGATCCATCCGTTTTGGGTGGTGGCGATGCCCTCGAGCTTTTCGGCGAAGTACTCGACCATGTCCGAGCGCTCAGGCTCGCCGTGGACGAAGACGTCAAGGCCGATTTCTTCCTGGCGCCGGATGCTGTCGGCGATAGTCTCTCGGATGAAGCCTTGGTACTGCTCGGAGGTGATTTCTCCGCGACGGAAGGCGGCACGAGTCTTTCGCACCTCCCGTGTTTGGGGAAAACTTCCAATGGTGGTCGTGGGAAAAAGCGGAAGGTCGAAGCGCTGTGACTGCAGCTTCCGCCTCTGTTCGTAAGGAGCCGATCTGGTGAAGTCCGCCTCGGTGAGCTCTTCGACCGTGCGTCGGACGCTACCCTCGCCGGGAACCGCCGGTGACTGCGGCAGGGCCTCGCGTTCGCCGCTGTCGTAGGTTGCAGCGAGATGCGAGATGTCTTCGAGCTTTTCCTCGGCAAAGGCAAGGGCCGCGGTCAGCTGCGCTCCGAGCGATTCCCCTTCGAGGGTGACCGGCAGATGAAAGAGCGGTGCTGCGTTGGACACGGCAAGTCGCGAGGTTACCCCGGAAAGCGCCTCGAGCGTATCCCGTGCCGCCGAAAGGTTGGTTCGCCATACGTTACGTCCGTCCACGAGTCCGGCCACGAGGCGCTTTTGTTCGGGAAAACCAATGCGGAGGATCTCACCGACATTCTCTGAGCCATGAACGAAGTCGAGGCCAAAGCCGTCCACCGGAAGCGCGAACAGCTCCTCAAGGAAATCGACGCTGTCGTAGTAGGTGAAAAGCGTAATCTGGGCGCCCGAGTGCGAGATGATTTCGTATGCCTCGGCGATGGCGGCGCGCTCACTCTCGGAGATATCCATCGCGAAGGCCGGTTCATGGATGTGACAGGCAGCGTAATCCTCGAGCAGATCCCGGTAGAGTTTCGCCGCCGCTCTGAGGTACTCGGCAAACCGTGTTTCCGATATGCCTTTTGAGAGCTTGAAAAAAGTAAACGGACCGATGAGAAACCGCGGTGGCGTGTGCTCCGCCTGGGATGCCTCGGGGCGAGCCGGCACAGTAAGGCTGAGATCCCCCGGTTCCACGCCGTCGAGCTGCGGTACGATATAGTGGTAGTTGGTGTTGAACCACTTCGTCATTTCGAGAGCGTGCTCTCCTCGGCATAGCTCGTAGTACTCGTTCAGGTCGGCAGGTCGATAGACCCCGAGCATGATAGCAGTGTCGATCATCCAGTCGTAGCGAGTCATCTCCCCGGTGGGGTACTCGTCCACTTGAGCAGCATATGCGTCGAGCATTTGTTGATGAAGCTCGGTGAGCTGCGCATCGAGCTGTGTTTCGTCAAAGTTCCCTTTCCAGTAACCTTCTATAGCCTTTTTGTATTCTCGCTTGCGCCCTAATCGCGGAAATCCGTATGCGATGCTTTGCATATTTGACTCCTATTCGTCAAAAATACAAGATAGGAACCCGGACTGCAACACGCGCGGTCAGACGCCGATATATTCACAAGGGGTGATGTCATAATGCGGAAAATGCCGGTGATTAGCTCGGATCAACACGTCAACGACCGGATATCGCGGATTTGCGAAAAGTTCGATAACGTGTTCGAGCCGGTGTTCTTTGAAAAGGCTTCGAGTGCGCTCGAATACCTCAAATACGAGTTGCCTGAGGTAAACATCATAAACTTCGCGGATCCGAGCATCGACGCAAGAAGCATACTCGATCTCATCAAGTCCGACCCATGGCTTCATTACGGTGGGATTATCGGGGTGCATACGTCGAACCAAGAGAAAGAGCTTTCACAAGAGATGCCGGACTCAAACATCATCAGCCTGATCCCTCGGGGGCAGTTCGTTTACAGTTTCTTCCGGGTTTTGAGAATCATCATCCAAAATCGCCAGATTCTCTTTCAGCGCGGTATACAGAGTTACCTCACCGGCACCATATCGGGCAATTTGGTGATGGATAACGACCCGTTCAACGTGCACACCTATTCGAACCTCGTAACCAACTTTCTCTATAACTCACACTACATCGATCTCGATACAAAGGAGCGTCTCCATGTGGCTCTGTTCGAGATGCTGATGAACGCGGTCGAGCACGGCAATTGCGAAATATCCTACGAAGAGAAGACCGAGTGGCTTCAAAACGGCGGCGATATCATCACCTTGATTCGCGAGAAGACCAAAGATCCGGAGGTGCGAAGAAAGCGGGTACATTTCACCTACCGGATAACGCCCGAGCGGTCAAAGTTTCGCATACGGGACGAGGGTAGGGGCTTCGACTGGCGTGCGCGAGTGTCGCCGCAGGACGACGGCCCCAACCTGACCATGCACGGACATGGCATCAGCATGACCAAACATTACGTGGAGAATCTCCGCTATAACGAGAAGGGCAACGAGGTTTCGTTCGAGCTCGTGCACCGAAACCTAGAGGTCAACGCGGTTCCGGGGATCTTCGCGAACCAAGAGGAAACCGAGTTTGGCGACGGAGATGTCGTGTTTACCGAGGGAGAGGAGTCGAATTACCTATTCTATCTTGTTTCGGGAACCTTGGATGTGTATTCGGGAGGGGGGCACATCACTACACTAACCCCGGAAGACATGTTTCTCGGTGAAATGTCATTTTTGCTCAACGATAAGCGCTCAGCCACGGTAATCTCTCGTGGGCGAAGCACGCTAATTCAGATTTCGAAAAACAGTTTTGTAAATGCGATCAAGGAAAACCCTCACTACGGCATTTTCCTCGCCCGTCTACTTGCGCAGCGATTGTCTCGGCTGAATGAGCGAGTTGCGGGAATGAAAGATGTTCCAAAGTGAAGTATCAACGAGTCTGTTGATAGACATCTCCCGAACTGACGGTGCTCACGGTATTTAGCCCAAGAACGCTGCGGTAATTGGCATTTTGGGGTTCCGCCTCGCCGTCCTTCTTTTCTTGCAATAGAGACTTAGCGCGAAGTTGTCAACAATCTCGTTGATACTTTGCTGCTATTCCGTTGTGCGAATGGAGGCCTTGTAGCCGAGACGATCGACGAAGTCTACGATCTTGTCCAACGTCTGAACGTTTCCTGCGTATTCTACCTGTACCGTACTCGTACCTCGATCGACAAATACGTCGTGTACTCCGTCGAGTTTCTTCCCAAGATGTTCGATGGCAATGCTGCAAGAGGTGCAGTTTGCCCCTTCTAGATCGAGTATTGCCTTTTTGTTTTCGGTTGCTTCTGTCATAAGGATAAGTTACAAAAGTATAGCTGAACGGTAAAGTATTTAGAAGTATCCATAACTCTGTTGATTGAAGCAGCAGAACCGTTTGGGCAGTAGGGAGATATAGACACCCGGTGGGAAAAGGCACCGTTTGCGCCTCCCGC
>JAWLED010000005.1:0-62360 GCA_041686235.1 Spirochaetia bacterium
GTGTGTGTATATGAGTAATGCAAACGAGTTGAACGCCGACTCACCTCAGGCGGTATCGCTGCACGAGGTATCGCTTTCCTCCGGCGGCGGCGGCAGTCGCGGCGGCGGCGGCAGTCGTGGCGGCGGCGGCAGTGGTGGCGGCGGCGGCGGCAGTGGCGGCGGCGGCGGGGCCGAGATATTCTCGAAGATCTCGGTTTCCATACCGTTGCGACATACCACCCTGGTCATGGGACCGAGCGGCTCGGGCAAATCGACTCTTTTGAAACTCGCCGCCGGGCTTATCCCTGCGGACGAGGGGACCGTTCGGATGCTCGATTACGACCTCGGTTTCCTGCGCCGGACCGAAGAGCGGGAGTTGCGGCGGCGAAACGGCTTTGTGTTTCAGGATGCGGCCCTGTGGCAGAATCTCAGCGTCTATCAGAATCTTGCGCTACCGCTGCAATATCACCAGGTGACTACCGGACCGTCGGAGACCGAAACCCGGGTGAACGCTCTTGCCGAACGCTTCGACTTGCGCCATCGGTTATCACAGAGACCCGCCGAGCTTTCGGCGGGCGAGCGGAAACTCGTGTCGTTTTGCCGAGCCATTATTCTGGAGCCGGAACTCCTCTTCCTCGACGAGCCGTTGAGTTTTGTGGACTACCACGGTTCTCAGATGATTCTTGCCCGACTGCGAGAGCTAAAGAAACGCGGCACCACGTTGATCGCAAGCACCCACAGCCCCAAAATCAGCTCGCAGTTGGCCGACTATCTCATCGTGCTCGACCGTGGGGGTGTGATTGCCGCCGGACGATTTGACGAGATCGTTCATTCGCAGGAGAGACGGGTTGTCGAAATCCTTTCTGAGGTCTTGAGTGAGGCTGCGAGTTACGACACCGATATCCTTGATCTGCTCGACCCGGAGGACTGAATTGACGAGAGCGCATTGCTGGGCTAGAGTGGCGGTGAGATGAAGTTCAAAATTCGGTTTGCAAGTCAGATCGTCGGGATATTCCTGCTGGTCGCGCTTGGCCTTTTCGTATTCATTCTCATATCCATGGGAGCAAATCAGCGGTGGTTTGCCAAGAATTACTACTACTACAGCACGTTTTCCTCTGCAAACGGACTGTCGGTCGGCATGCCCGTCGAGTTCAAAGGATTCAACATCGGCAAGATTACCGACATCGAGCTCACCGCAGACAACGAAGTGCGAGCTACCTTCTACATCGAGGATACCTACATCGAAAAGGTAAACGAAAACTCGATACTTCGCCTCGTGACCAATCCGCTCGGCCTCGGCGGTGGACTGATCTTCCACCAGGGCAGAACCGCCGGCGAGCCCATTCCCGAGTACTCCTACATTCCTTCCTGGAACACCAAAGAAGCGCGGTTTCTCGTGGAGCGAAACGAGGTCATCGTGCCGAGGAATCAGGACCCCATAAACCGAATTTTGACCCAACTCGATCCCCTCCTGGAGAACGCCAACCGGGTCTTGGTGTCTCTGGATACGGCGATGCTGCAAATCTCGGGGACGCTCACCGGAGAGAGCTCCGGCCCGGTCACCGACATCCTCGCAGAAGCCGAGGCCTCCATATCGCAGCTCGAAACGGTAATTGCCAACGTCGACACCATAACGGCAAACGTAGCGGTGGCAAGTGAGGAGATGCGCGACCCAACCGGCCTCGCCACACGGCTCGTCGACCCCAAGGGCTCCTTTGAAACCTTTCTCGACGATGACAACGCCATTTACCGGGAGGTCGAATACATGCTCGAAGGCCTCAACGAAAGCGTAGCCCAGCTCGAGGAGTTGTCGCGCTTTGCCAACGATTCGACACCGCAGCTCTCAGACCTCCTCGAAGAAGGGCGTGAGACGCTAACGACCGGCCAAGACGTGCTCGAAGGGCTGAAGAACAATCCCTTTTTGCGCGGAGGGATTCCCCAACGCGTGGAACAGCCGGATACCTTTTCGAGCTATAGGGACGACCAGTTTTGAACAATCCCTGCGCACCACCGGCGAAACCGCGAGTCCTCGCGACACTACTCGCGACACTGACGGTCGGACTCCTCATCGGACTTAGCGCCGGGTGTTCCTCGACTCCGGAGCAACCGGAGCGCGTGCTGGAATCAAAAAACCTTGCCGCACGCCGCGCGGAGTCCGGGGACGCCCAGTACACCCAAGGCAATTATGACCAAGCTCTGTACTTCTACGAGTTGGCGCTCGAAGAACACCGCTCGGTAGACAATGAGCCGGGGGTGGCGCGCACTCTGAACTCGATCGGAAAGCTCCACCTCGAGCGTGGCGCCTATGAAGACGCCGTCGACGCGTTCTCCGCCGCGCGGGATATCTCGCAACGGATCGGCGAGAGCCGGATCTCGCGTCAAAGCATCAATAACCTCGGCGAGGTAGAGCTCCGGCGTGGCGAGCCGGCCGACGCGGTCCCGCTGTTTGAAGAGGCGCTCGCCGAGGCCGAAGCTGAAAACGACGAGGAAGAACGCGCGATCCTCCTCCACAACCTCGGCACCGCGAAAGTGCGCCTGGGGCGATACGAGGAGGGACGGGACCACCTCCGTGAGGCCCGCCGCATCAACGAGGATCGCGAGCGCTTTAGCGAGCTCGCGGCAAATCTTTACATGCTCGCGTTCGTCCACGCGCGAGAAGATGACCTCGAACGCGCGCGCGCCCTCCTCGACGAGGCGCTCGACCACGACAAGCGTATGGAGAACTCCGTGGGCATCGCCAAAGATCTCATGGCCCTCGGGATCGTCGAACGACGGCTCGGCAACTATGACCGGTCACTCGACTATTTGCAGCGGTCTCTGCAAATTCATATCGTGCGAAACGACGCCCAGGCCGCGCTGCAACTCCTCAGCGAACTGGAACGCAGCGCCCAGGTGGCGGGTCGCGAAGACGAGGCTCGCGAGTACAGCGAACAGCGGCAGCGAGTTGAAACGGCGACCACGGCGGCACCATAATGACCGACATGAAAAACGGAGAACAAACACCGGCGGGCTATTCGGCCGGTTCTACAGTTGCGGCGGCGCTCCGGCGCGTTCTTCGCGGATACGCACGGGTGGGCTCCTGGATTCTCCACCTCATTTCGCTTGCCGCAGCGGCAGCCATTGTCAGCCTCGCCATAGTGGTGCCCCTGTGGCTGGCCGCCACGCGCGCCACCGAGGCGTATACTGTTGCGGTCATCACACTAACGGCCGCGGGCATATTGACCGCTCTCCTGCGACGCGTCCGAGGCCAAAGCATCGGGGCAGTCATTCCGATAATAAAGACGGCGGGCCGCGTGTTGGCTATCCTGGCGCTGATATACGCCTTGGTTTTCCTGTTTGTGCGGGGATATACCACGGCGGCGATCGTCATTACCCTTGCCGGGCTCGTGTGGGTCGGTTACGCTGCAGCCGGGAGAAGGACTACGCGACATGACAATGGAGCTACGTAGGCCGCACATCCTCGACGCGCTCATCGTTGTTTTGCTCGTCCTCTTTGTCACCCCGCAGTGGACATACGCTGAGTATCCCCGCATCAGTGCACTCAACTCGAGGGACGTCGTCTACAAGCAGCACCAATCGGGGGTAGAAGAGTATCACCGGAGCTCCCGCACCGGCGGGGATCTTCCCGAGTTGGCGCTGTACAGCTACAAGCCGAAAGATGGGGAAACACTCATCACCATCGCCTCCAAGTTGATGGTCCCATACGGCTCGATTGCCAGCCTCAACCGGATTGCCAATACCGAGATTCCCAAAGATCGCGATACAATTCTTGTCCCGAACGTTCCCGGCATTTTCTTACCCGAGAGCCCGAGAACCGAGCTCGAGTATCTTATGTGGGAAGAGCGTAAAGACGAAGTCAGTGGGGCGCGGCGGATTTCGGTTACCATGAACGGGGAGAGACAGCATTTTCACTTTTTCCCCGGCTCCGATTTCGATCAAATAGAACGACGCGCGTTCTTACGCCTGTTATTCGAACGGCCGGTACGTGATGCGGTTATCTCCTCACATTATGGGTTTCGCGACAGCCCGGTCACGGGCCGGCCCCAGTTTCACGGTGGGGTCGATTTTCCGGCGAACGCCGGCACCAATATTGTTGCCGCGCGAGGGGGCCGAGTCAGTGGCACCGGTGTTGACCCGCTTTACGGCAATTACATACGAATCGAACACGACGGAGGGTTCGAAACGTTCTATGGTCATCTCGGCGACGTAACGGTGAGGTTGAACGACCGCGTTTCTTCCGGTATGATAATAGGCTCCGTGGGTAATTCGGGACGTTCGACCGGACCGCATCTACACTTCGAAATTCGCCAATACGGCAAACGCAGGGATCCGGTACACCATCTTCCGGGGCTCGCCAGATGAAAAAAGCATGTGCACTGGTTCTTCTCAGCCTCGCGCTCTCGTGGTACTCCTTCGGCCAAAACCAGGTTCGCGGCAGGCTCACCACCGAGTTAACTGTGGAGCCTTCGAACACCGACGGCGTCGAGGCTCCCTTGAGAGCGGAACGTCTTGCGGCAATATCGATCGATCAAGAGCTCGCTTTTCTCAAAGGTATTCAACTGGAAATTCGCGTACCGGATGTCGTTCGAGAATCCGGTGGAGGATTTGCCCTATACCTGTACGGTGACGTCAGCCCCGCCCCCTCTTCCGGTCGGCGGCAGTATGAGGGACGTCGAATCTCTTCCGAGAACATCCCCAATACAAGTCGCTTTTTCATGAGCGTCCCGGTATCCGGCGAACACCGTTTGAAACAAACGGCAGACACACACGTGGTGGACTCGGTTGTTCCGCCCGATCAATTTCCGCTGCTCATGACTATTCTTCCCGTTATGAAGGGCATGCCGGACGATGCGATGAGTGCAGAGTTTTCGATCACCGCAAAACCCCTACTCCTCGATGTCGGCGCCGCACAATTCCGCATTCTCGACCCGGAGGGAACCGATATTCTCGAATCAGCCGGCAGCCTGAGGGAATTCCAACTGTTTCTCGACGGCGAGCAACGAGATTATGACGGCGAACCGTTCTTTTTGGCTCCGGGACTGCACAGGGTTTCTCTTGAATCGGCGCGTTTCGAGAATCAGCGGCGTACCTTCGGTGTTGAACGAGGGGCCGTTTCGGAAGTACAATTACAATTAGAAGAGCCGCAGTCATCGGTCAGCTTCGAGGCACCGCAAGATGTGACATTGTTCGTCGACGGTGAGGAGGTGGACCACACGAGCTCCGGGTTTACGTTGTCCCCGGGGGATCACACGGTAACCTTTCAGATAGGTGAGTATACTGTTAGCAGACGAATCGAGGTGGAGCCCAAAAAGAGCTACGAAATTTCGCTTTCTCTCGATATATTAATAAGTGAAGACTAATAAAATCTCGTCGTGAGACGATAATGGAAACGTCGGTCATCACATATAGTTCCCCTCCCAGTTGCTATATCGACCGACGTTACCTACCTGGCCGGTTCTTCGGAACCGGCCTTTTTTTGTATCCGCGTTCCGACCCTTTTGCCCCCCGATTTCGGCCCTGCTTTTGCCCCTGAGGTCGTGGATAGAGGGGCTCGTCATATTGACAAGCTTCTCAGCAAACCATAGTCTATCGGTATGGGTGAGACAGCAAAGCGGCGACTCGCGATTCGTATCCTCATCGCTGTGGCGCTGCTGGTGGCAGTCGCCGTGGGGGTTTCCACCGGGTTCGCGCTTGCCGCGGTATACGGCGTTCCGGACGTCGACAATTACAGTAATCAGACGGCCGCCTTGCCGTCTCAGATATTGGATCGAGACGGAGAGCTCATAACGGAGTTCTTTTCCGAGGAAAACCGAGAGGTTGTATCCATAGATGAGCTGCCGCGTCACCTCATCTATGCTCTGATAACGCGCGAGGACCGTTACTTCTTCGAGCACGAAGGCTTCAGCTTCCAGGGCACCGCTCGGGCGGCGTGGAATCTCCTTAGCAACAACTATGTCTCCGGCGGCAGCACCCTCACCCAACAACTCGCCGGCCACCTTTATGCCGATCGAAATGAGTTCTCGGTAACGCGTAAAATGCGGGAGCTATGGTGGGCCCTTCAGCTCGAGCGGCACTGGACCAAGTACGAGATATTGGAGCGCTACCTCAACACGATGTTCTTCGGACACGGGAACTATGGGGTGGAGGCCGCCTCCCAGTACTATTTCGGGCACTCCGCGCGAGATCTCACCCTAGCCGAGTCGGCAATGCTCGTCATTCAGTTGGCCAACCCCTCGCTCTACTCGCCCATTCGACGACCGAACAACGCGCGGGCCATGCAGGAGCGAATCCTCGATCAGATGGCGCGCAACGGGTATGCGACACAGGAAGAGGTGGAGTCCTCCTTCGAGCGGTACTGGGACAACTATGACTTCACGCGGTCTAATACCTCAACCGCGTTTTTCGACCGACAGGATAAGGCCCCGTACTTCAGCGAGTATGTCCGCTACGAGCTGGAAAACGAGCTCTTGCTCGGCAGTGCCGATATCAATCGGGACGGGTTTGTCGTCCACACCACGCTCGATCTCGATTTCCAGGAACACGCCCGCTCTTTCGTGCAGGAAGGGTTAACTAAGGCAAATGCGGTATACCGGGAAAACACCATGGAGCGGTCGGATTACGAAAATACCCTCGTTCCGATCATCGACCTCCTATCGCTAACCGCCGACATACCCCAGTTGTACGTTGGGGACGCAAAACGGCGTCAATCCGCAAAAAGCACGTACCACGACAAACTAAACCCCATGGTCGACATGCTTTCGCTGATGTTTGCCACCGAGGAAAACGACCAACTTCGACAGGCATCTCGACGGTCGTATGCGGTTGGGCAACGGGAGTCGGAGCGTACGACGGTGGAGGGATCTCTTGTCACCCTCGAAAACGATACAGGCCGTATTCGCGCAATGATCGGCGGCAGCCAGTACGAGGCACGCAACCAGTTCAATCGAGCCACGGATGCACGGGTCGAGCCCGGCTCCTCGTTCAAACCGCTCTACTACGCCGCTGCAATCGAATCGGAGGAAATCACTCCCGCGACGATGCTCTACGATTCGCCGGTAGTGTTTTGGAATGACGACGGCTCGCCCTATACGCCGCTGAATTATCGCGGCGAGTGGTCGGGCCCGGTCCTCGCACGGGATGCCTTGGCGCGCTCGATGAACGTTCCCTCGCTGCGAATCCTCGATCGTGTCGGCTTCGATACGGCCCTCGACATTGCGGGGGGGCTCCTTGGAATTCCTGAAGAAAATCGGCCACGCCGCAACCTCGTTCGACGGTATCCCGTGGGGCTCGGTATCGTAGAGGTAGCTCCGATCGAGATGGCAAAGGCATTTGCCACTCTGGCAAATCAAGGAGAGGAAGTCGTGCCCATCGGTATTCGCTATATCGAAGACCGCGACGGCCGCATTATCCTCGAGCCGGAAAAGGAGCTTCGTGAACAACAGCAACAGCGCGGCGATGAAACTCAAATAGTCTCTCCGCAAACGGCCTATATCATGACCGACATCCTCCAGACCACTGTCGAGCGGGGCACATTGAGCCACCTCCCGGACAACTATTTTGACGACGACTTCGATCAACCCGTCGGCGGAAAAACGGGAACGACGCAGAATTGGTCGGATGCGTGGACGATCGGTTTTACGCCATACTACACCACCGCGTTGTGGTTTGGGTTTGACCGCGGGGGCTCGAACTCTCTCGGTACGAACCAGACCGGCGCGGTTACCACCGGCCCGGTCTGGGGACGCTACATGAACGCCATCCATAAAGATCTGCCGAGAGAAGAGTTCCAGCGCCCCGCCGACGGCCTCGAGACGGTAGAAGTCAGCGAGCGCTCCGGGAAGCTCCCAACGGAAGACTACGACGGCTCGACTCGTGAAGAGATTTTCATCAGCGGCACCGAGCCGCAGGACTTCGACACCATGGAGGACTTCGAGCAAGAGCAAAGGCCGATTTTAGTTGACCGTCTCCGTCGGAATATCGAGAACCAAAACTATTCGCTCGACAGCAACCCTTCCGACAACGTCGACCGGCGGCTCTCGAGTTTTGACCTCGAGCTCGATCTTGGCGACGACGAGCTCGACGATGACCAAGACGATGAGGCGGAAGATGAAGAAGGGGAAGAATCTACGGAAACCCGTTCAGACCAGCAAGACGGGAATCCGTTTTTGGACTAATTACCATGCAACAAGAACGTAGAGTTGCGAAACGCAGCGCGAGAATAACCGAAGTCGACGTAGATAAGGTCGAGGTGAGCAAACGAGTTCGTCATAACTTAGGTGATGTAACGGCACTCTCGGAGAGCCTACGAAAGCACGGCCTGCTCAATCCGATTGTTATCAATGAGAAAAACGAGCTCATCGCCGGACACCGTCGCCTCGAAGCGGCCAAACGCCTGAAATGGCCTCGCATCCCCGCCAGGGTCATTACGCACGAGAACGAGGCGGATCTCGTTGAAATGGAAATCGACGAAAACACACAACGCAAAGACCTTACCAGCGACGAGCTCGCCGATGCCTATATTCGACTCGACCGTCTGCGAAACCCCGGTTGGTTTCGCAGATTAATCGAGTGGCTGAAGTCGCTCTTTCGGCGGGGCACCTAACCACGACAGGGTAAATCCCTGTCAAAAATTGGGCTGGTGCGTTATACTGTCTCGCATGGAAGTTCGCGCTTTTCGCGAAATAATTATAGATTAAAGCACCAGGGAACCGGAGCACCTATGTACGACGACAACTCGCAAGGAGCCGCGGATGCAGACACCCAAAGTTACTAACCAACCGACCATCAAACGCCTGCCTTCCTATTTGCACATTATTGAGAGCGCTCAGAGAGAGGGAAAGGAGTACATCTCCGGTACCGTCATCGCCGAAGAGCTGAAGCTCGAGCCGATACAGGTGCGAAAAGATCTCGCACTCACCGGGATCGTAGGGAAGCCGCGCATCGGCTTCCCCGTCGACGAGCTGATCCAGGCTATCTACTCGTTTTTAGAATGGGACAAAGAGCATCGGGCTATTCTTATCGGGGCGGGAAACCTCGGGACGGCTCTCATGGGGTACCGAGAGTTCAATAAGCGCGGTATGAATATCGTTGCCGCCTTCGATCTGGATAAGAACAAAATCGGGAACTCGCTCCACGGGACGCCGGTATATTCCCTTGGTCAAATGTCTGAAAAAATCGAAGAGCTCGAAGTCGATATGGCCCTTCTCACCGTGCCTTCGGGTCACGCACAAGCAGTTGCCGACCTCCTCGTGCGGGCCGGAATCCGCGCCATTTGGAACTTCACGAACGTCAAACTCAAAGTTCCTGAAGAGGTCATTGTCCAGAAAGAGGATCTCTCGTCGGGCTATGCCGTGTTATCAGTCAAGATGCGTCTGACAAACTCGCAAAAGGCACAAGCAGGAGCCTCCTGAGCGGCACCGCTGCAGGCCGTGGCGCTCGTCAGCCGGTCCACCCGCCGATTGCCCGGTACAGCTCGCGCTCGCGGCGCGCAAACGCCTCGCTGTCTACTCGCCGCTCTTGGGGCGAGAGATCGTTCACGAACACCTCCACTACCCTCGCCGGCCGTTCGGATAGCCGTACGAGCGTGTCCCCCACGAGAAGCGCCTCCCGCACGCTGTGCGTCACAAAGACGCTGGTACGGGGATGAGTGCGGAGCAACCGCTTGAACACGCCGATCAACGCAAGCTGCAACGAGAAGTCGAGACCCTGGAACGGCTCGTCGAGCAAAAGCACCCGCCCCGGATACACAAAGGCCCTGCCAAGCGCGACCCGCTGTGCCATCCCGCCGGAGAGCTCGGCGGGATAATACGCGGAAAAGTCCGACATCTGCACATCTGCAAGAATCGCCGACACGGCCGCGTGACGTTCTTCCCGGCTCCATGCGGGGGGCAGCACGAACTCAACGTTGGAAAACACCGTCTCCCACGGCAAAAGGCGCGGCTCTTGAAAGAGAAACGTCACTTCCTCGCGATCAAGCCCCTCAATTGTTCCCACGTCCGGCTCTATCAACCCGGCCATGGTTCGCAGGAGCGTCGTCTTACCGCACCCCGAAGGGCCGAGGAGCGTGGTAACGCCGTTGTCGGGAACCTCGAGGTTCATTTTTTGAATGACGGGAAGCTCTTCGAATTGCTTGCTAAGCCCTTTTACGGTAAAACTCATGCGCCGGCCCCTCGCGCCATGATGCGGCGGCGCTTTTGCGTGAGCAGCGTAAATGCCAGGTCGGTGAGCGCGCTCAGAAGAATCGCGACCGCCGTCCACGCAAACACCCGCGGTGTCTCCAGCATCACACGGGCCTCCTGCAGCTCGGAGCCCACCCCGAGCTCGGGAATGCTCAGGACCTCGGCGGCAACAACAACCTTCCAGGTCAGCCCCAGCGCGGTGCGCCCGGCAGAGGCCAGGAACGGGAACAGCGACGGGAGATAGAGGCGGAACCACATTCGGCGGTTTCCGACACGGTACGCGCGGCACAACTCGACAAGCCGCCGGTCCACCGCCCGGATGCCCTCTACGATGTTTTCGTATATCACCGGGAAGGTCATGAGCACCGTGACGAACACGGGCACGAAAGCGGTGTCGAACCATATGAGAGCAATAAGAATAAAGGCTACCACCGGGGTAGAGCGAATGATCGTAACGGCGGGCTGTAGCACGTTTTGCACGGTGGGTCGCAACCCCGCGGCACCGCCGAATAAGAGTCCGGCACCGGCGGCAATTCCAAACCCGCTCAGACCGCGAGCCACGGTGGCCGAGACCGAGGCTCCGAACGAGGGCGTTACGGCAATCTCCATAAACCGCCCCAGCGTCGCTTCCGGAGACGGCAAGATCATCTCCAAACCGACGAGCACCGAAACGAGCTTCCACACCGCAACGAGCACCAACGCCGCTGCCGCTATGGAGAGGTAATCCCTGCCCCGATGCGGCTCGTGCTTCATTCGTCTCCGTCTTGAAGAACGACGCGAAAGTACCGCTTTTTTCCCGCCTTCAGCAGGGCTTCATTGCCTTCGAACCATCGGTCGTCTACCATTTCTTCGGTCGATTCGATTTTCTGCTCGTTCACTCGAGCGCCACCCTGCTGTATCAACCGCCGGGCCTCTCCCCGCGAACTGCAGAGGCCCGTTCGGCTAAACAGGTCCACCGCGCTCAGACCGGATTCCAAATCGGCGCGTGACACCGCCATCCGCGGGATCGCGGAGGTGTCCCCCTCCTCGGTGCCGCCGAACGCCGCCTTGGATGCGGCAACCGCCTTGTCGGCTTCCGCGTCCCCGTGAACCATCCGAGTAATCTCGGTGGCCAACACTTCTTTGGCGTGGTTGATTTCTCTGCCCGAAAGTCCCGAAAGCTTATTGATCTCGTCCATGGGCAGGAAGGTATAGAGCTTGAGAAACCGAACTACGTCCTCGTCGGGAACGTTTCTCCAGTACTGGAAGAAGTCGTAGGGCCCCATGAGCTCCGGAGCAACAAAAACGGCGCCCTGCTCGGTCTTGCCCATTTTCTTCCCATCTGCCCGGGTTACGAGGGGAAACGTGAGTCCGTACGTTTCCTCACCTCTCACCCGACGGATCAGGTCCGTACCCGCTACGATGTTCCCCCACTGGTCGTCACCGCCGATTTGCAGCTTACAGTTGTATCTCTCGTTGAGCACCAGGAAATCGTAGGATTGCAGAAGCTGGTAGTTGAACTCGATAAAGGACAGCCCCGTTTCCAGCCGTTGCTTGTACGCCTCGAATGACAGCATCCGGTTCACAGAAAAATGCCTGCCGATGTCCCGTAAGAAATCGATATAGTTCAGCTCTGTTAGCCATTCGGCGTTGTCGACGAACTTCGGCTCTACCCCTTGCGTCGCGAGAACGTTTCCGATCTGCCGTTTGAAGTTTTCGCCGTACTCATTGATTTGTTCGACCGAAAGCATTCTGCGCATTTCGGTCTTGCCCGACGGATCTCCAATACGTGCAGTCCCGCCACCGATAATAATGATCGGGTTGTGACCGGCCTTCGCCAAGTGAGCCACGGCCATCACCGGCACCATGTGTCCCACATGGAGGCTTCCCCCGGTAGGGTCGAGCCCGACGTAGAACGTTACGGGCTCCTTCTCGGCAAGGGCTTCGAGAGCTTCGAGGTCGGTGCATTGCCGGACGAACCCTCGTTCCCGGAGTACCTCGATCCCGTTTTTTTGTGTGGCAGCGCCACCGCCGGCGCCCATGCCTTCGTTTACCGCGCCTGTGTTTGCCGTCTCACTCATGTTCCGACTCGCTTGTAGTTCTTCGTTGCCTCTCTGATTCGGGTAGTGAGCTCGGGAACCGGGACCCGAACCTGCTCCATCGAGTCGCGAAACCGCAGCGTGACCGTGTTATCCTCTTTGGTTTGGTAGTCCACCGTAATGCCGTACGGCGTCCCAATTTCGTCCTGACGGCGATACCGCCGGCCTATGGCCCCACCCTGGTCGTAGAAGGTAGCAAAATCCTCACGAAGGTCGCGCTCGATTTCCCGAGCCAGCTCGGCCAGGCCGTCTTTCTTGACAAGAGGAAACACGCCGACGGTAATCGGCGCCACATTCGGATGGAACCTGAGTACGGTACGCGTGTCATTCTCGTCGACCTGCTCTTCCTCGTAGGCGTCGGAAAGCACCATGAGCACACTTCGGGTCAGTCCGGCAGATGTCTCGATGATGTACGGGACGAAGCGCTCTTTGCTCTGGTCGTCGAGATATGTAAGGTCCTTCCCCGAATACTCCCCATGTCGCTTCAGGTCAAAATCGGTTCGGTTGTGGATCCCCTCGAGCTCGTTCCAACCGAATGGGAACTCGTACTCAATGTCGAACGCGTCTTTTGCATAGTGCGCGAGCTCGTCGGGTCCATGGCGATGAAAGCGAAGCTTGTCGGAGCGAATGCCGAGTTTTTCGTAGTATTTGATGCGCTCGTCCTTCCAATACTCGAACCACTTCTCGTCTTCGGAAGGGTGCACGAAATACTGCATCTCCATTTGTTCGAACTCACACGTGCGAAAGATGAAGTTTTTGGTGACAATTTCGTTCCGGAAGGCCTTCCCTATTTGGGCAATCCCGAACGGAATCTTTACCCGGGACGTTTGGACGACGTTCTTGTAGTTTACGTAAATCCCTTGAGCGGTTTCAGGACGGAGATAGATGAGCGATCCCTCGTCTTCCACCGGTCCGAGGTGGGTTTGAAACATGAGATTGAAGCGACGAGGCTCCGATAGCGGATTCCCCTTCGGACTGGTCATCGACTTTTGATTCTCTTCCGGCAGATGGTCAAAACGAAAACGCTCATTCGTCACGGTGTCTTCCACCATGAGGTCTACAAAGCTGTCCACGTGGCCGGAGGCTTCCCATACCTTGGGATGCATCATGATGGCCGCGTCGAGCCCGACAATGCCCTCGTGAAGCTGAGTCATCTCCTTCCACCAGAAGTTCGCCAGGCGGTTCTTGAGCTCTACACCAAGCGGACCGTAGTCCCACGCGGAGCTGAGCCCCCCATAAATGTCGGACGACTGAAAAATGAAGCCGCGTCGCTTTGCAAGTGATACGATTTCTTCCATGCGCTTCGGGTCGGTGCTCTGCTCTGCCATTCTTATTCTTCCCCTTCCTCAATCTTGTTCTGTAGAAGCTCTTTTGCGCGTTCTATTCTCCGCCGCGTCGTTTCTACCCCCAAAAGCCGAATCGAGCCGAAAAGAGGTGGTGAAACCCGAGAGCCGGTAACCGCAACCCGCACCGGCATCAGCAAGTTGCCGATTTTACTATCGATTTCTTGCGCTCGGCTACGGAAGGCTTCCTCGTTTTCCTCGTCGCTGCGATTCTCGAACCCTTCCAGCAAAGACTCGGCCTCATTCAAGAGCGAACGCGTTTCGGCGGCGGTGTGCTTCTTCGGTATCGCGAGCGTTATGTCGTAGTCGTCCACTTCGCGATAAAGAAACCGCACCAGCTCCGGGGCCTGACTGAGATATTTCATTCGCTCTTTGATGAGCGGCATTGCCCCTTGCAGGATCGAAAGCTCGTGTTCGCTCGGCGGTCGAGAAACGAGCCCTTCGGATTGAAGGTACGGAAGCACCATGTCTTGGAGCTCATCATCACTCTTTTCTCTGATATAGACGCCGTTAAACCACTCCAACTTTTTGTAGTCGAACACCGCCGGGGCCTTGTTGATTTTTTCCAGAGAAAAGAGACGCTCCAAGTCGGCGGTGGTAAAAAACTCGCGGGAGTCGTCGTACGCCCATCCCAGCAGCGTCACATAGTTCACAATAGCCTCCGGCAAATAGCCCTGCTGCCTGAACTCGATTGCGCTCGTGGCGCCGTGACGCTTAGAAAGCTTCTGGCCGTCTTTGCCCATGACCATTGGAAGATGACAGTAGACCGGCGGTTCCCAGCCGAGCGCCGTATACAGTAGTACGTGCAGTGCACCCGAAGGGACCCACTCTTGAGCCCTCAGAATGTGGGTGATGTCCATATGGTGGTCATCCACCACATTCGCGAGGTGATAGGTCGGCAACCCGTCCGACTTGAGCAGCACGGGATCTGCGGGGATATCCTTGTTCTTGCGCTTTACTCTGCCGAGAACGACGTCTTCGAAGCTCGTATCCCCTTCGAGAGGCACCTTGAATCGAACGACGGGCGTCCTCCCCTGTCTCTCGAGCTCTCTGCGCTGCTCGTCGCTGAGATCTCGACCGCTCCGGTCATAGCCGCCCACCTCGGCTCTCATTGCCTCGAGCTCTTCGGGGGTTTCATAGGCTCGATAGGCATAGCCCTTTTCAACGAGCTCCTCGGCATGGCGTCGGTAGAGCTCTTCTCGTTGTGACTGCACGTACGGTCCGTATGGACCGCCGACCTCGGGCCCCTCGTCGGGGTGAATTCCCAGCCACTCAAAGGTTTCATAAATGTCGGTAAGGGCTTTTTCGTCGTAGCGTTCGCGGTCGGTATCTTCGATCCGCAGTACGAATACTCCGCCTTCGGAGCGCGCAAAAAAATAGTTGAACAAAGCGGTGCGGACACCGCCGATATGTTGCAGCCCCGTCGGCGACGGGGCATAACGCACGCGTACGCTCATAGATACCTCAATTGCTATTCTTGAAACGGGTCGATACGCCGAGAATTATAGTGGCGGCCCGAACCGCGGTCAACCAATGCGCCGACCGTCAAGCGGCTTCGGTCCCGTCGGAAAACACCCAGTTGCTCGCGTCTCGCACGAGCTTGGAAAGGACGATTACCTGCAGGTTACCGCGGTTCTTCTCCACCTCTTTATTCCACTGCTCGGACGTATATTTTGCTTGAAATGCGCGTTTGCGCTCGACCACGATGTTGTTGACTTGATTGTCCGACACGGTAAATGCGTCGAGCAGATACAAGGTAAGCAGCGCGAGCACGTCGTTCTTCGTACGGTTAAGCAGCTCCATGAGGACGTCTTTTGCATCTGCGGACTGTTCATCGAGCATCAGCGCAAACGCGTAGGCCCAGTCGATCCAGTCTCTGTCGGCGCAATGGGGATGTTCGCGCATTTCTCCGTAATACGCCTTCATATCTTCGGCGGAGTTACCCAGAAGATGCGGTATCCCGAGATGCAACGCGAAGCGGGGCACGAGCGCGGCACGGTTTTCTCTGAGAAACTGTTCCAGCCGAGCGATCTTTTCCGGTTGAGAAGTGATTACATAGGTGTTCACCAATACCCGCAGGTGCTGCCGGCGAAAGCGTTTACGGGTATACACCTGGTCTTCGAGGTAGTCTATGAGTGCGTACCAGTCCTCTCGCTCGAGGAGCGTAAACAACTTCCAATTTGCCACAAAGTACCCGTTGAGCCCTGCCATGACCGCGACAAATACCAACGCAACCGGCCAATTGTCGGTCCAGAATACCTGAGTGTAGTCCCATCCCAGCATGAAGAACGGGATAAGGAAGATGAAGAGGAACGAAACGAGTATAATGACGTTGAATATGACAAAAATGACCTTAAACTTCATTTCGTTTTCTCCTATAATTACGTTGGTAATGAGTCTAAATCATAGCTACACGGTGGTCAACGGACGGTAAGAATGGAACACGTACTGGTAAACGGCGTCGAACCCGGCACCTATTTCGACAAACAGGTATATCTCGACGATCGATACATCCTTCTTTCACCGGAAACCCCGTTCAGCGAACAGCTCAAAAACCGACTGACACGCTGGGGTTTCGACCACGTGTTTACCGCCGGGGAGCAAGTTGACGGCTCCGGAGCCGCCCCGGGAGCCGAGGCAGCCGACGAAGCGCCGCTTATTTCGGTCGAGGAAGGTGTCCGTGAAAACGAGGCCTTGCGAGAAGTGCAAGAGGTGTATACCGCGGCACTCAATTTCACCGAAAAGCTCTTCACCAATTTTGTGACGAAAAGTGAGCTGCCCCAGCACGATGTGAGTGACAAAGTTAAGCAGATCAACGACATCGTACGCAGCCGCCGCCAGTATGCTCTTCGCTTGAAACACCTGAAAAACGAGGATAAGAACTACGTCGTCGAGCATTCGGTCAAGACGACCATGCTCGCGCTTGCGGTCGGGAATACCGTTAAGCTTCCCAATCACAAGCTCATAGAGCTGGGCACCGCATCGCTGTTGCATGAAATCGGCATGATACGTTTGCCTCCTCAGCTCTACATGACCGACCGAAAGCTCAACGAACGAGAGCGAAAGGCTATCACCGCACACACCCTTCTCGGGTTCAAGGTGCTCAAACAGTATTCATATCCCCTAAGCGTCTGCCTCGCGGTACTCGAGTCCCGCGAATATCTCAACGGCACCGGGTATCCGCGTGGGGTAACCGGCGACAAGATGTCGTTTTATGCCAAAGTCATTTCGGTAACGAGCTCGTATGCAGCGCTCATATCGGAGCGCCCCTTCCGCGAGGCGAGAAACGAGCATAATTCGATTCTCGAGTTGTTAAAGGGAAGAGACACCTTGTACGACGCTACTGCTCTGAAGGCGTTGGTAGCAAATCTCTCGATTTACCCGTTGGGCAGCTACGTAGAGCTTGCAAATGGATACAAGGGTATGGTCGTAGATACCTCCAACGACAGCCCGAGAGCGCCGATCGTGCGGCTCATACTGTCGCCCGACGGAGAACGATATGTTGATCAACCCCACGTGAGGACCGTCGACGAGAATTACAGCGTCGCCCGGTCCCTCAACGAAGAGGACGTGATACACGGCGAGAAGAGCTAAAAGCCGTATCCTGCTTTTGTCCCTGTAAACAACGCCTGCGAGAAAGGAGAGCTCATATGCATTCGGTACGAGTTGCGTTACCCGACGGCACAGAGAAAGAGTACCCCACAGGCACACGCGTCGCCGAGGTACTCGAAGATACCGAATACGACTCCGGTCGGGGCCCGGTCATGGCGGTCCTGGCCAACAACGAGCTGACGAGTCTGTACTACCGTCTCGACGTCAACACAAAACTCGAGGCGGTAACGATGGAGACCCGAGAGGGCCAGCGCGTCTATCGCCGAAGCCTCTGTTTTTTGCTCGCCATGGCTGCACAAGACATATCGCCCCACCGCCATTTGGTTATTGGGCACTCACTCGGCAACGGCTATTACTACCGTTTCGACGACGAGCTCCCCATCACGGACGAAGAAGTGGAACGACTGCAAAAGCGGATGACGGAGTTCGTTGAGCAGGACCTCCCCATCGTCCGGCGGCTCATTTCGTATACGGACGCCTTAGAGTATTTCGAAAAACACCGGATGCATGATACCGCCCTTCTGCTGAGACACCGAAACGACGCGAAGATTCCGGTCTATACATGCGGGAGAACCATGGATATTTCTCACGGCCCCCTTGTTCCTTCTACCGGAACCCTCGCCTACTTCGAGCTGAAAAAGTATCCTCCGGGCTTCATCCTCCGTTTCCCCCGGGACAACGATCCGTACCGCCTTGGTCCCTTCGAGGCAAGTCCGATCCTGTTCTCCATCTATCAAGAATACAAGCAGTGGGGCAAAATTCTGAACATCAGCTCCGCCGGCAAGCTCAATGAGCTTACCGTCTCGAACGAAATCAAAGACTTCATTCGGGTGGCCGAAGCGCTACAAAACAAGAAAATTGCAGAAATTGCCGATCGCATACACGATCAGCGGGCTTCGGCCCGGATCATCCTCATTGCCGGACCCTCTTCATCCGGTAAGACGACGTTCGCCAAGAAGCTGTCGATTCAACTCACGGTGCTCGGATTCAAGCCGGTGTCCATCGGACTCGACGACTACTTCGTTCCCCGGGAACAGACACCGTTGGACGAGGACGGCAACTATGATTTCGAGCACCTCGAGGCCATAGATATCAAGCTCTTGAACGAGCATCTCGAAGCCTTACTCGACGGTCAAGAAATCGAGTTGCCGAGCTTCAGCTTCAAGACCGGATCCCGATCGCCGAGCGGACATACGATCGACCTGCCCGAGCGTGGTGTTCTTATCATGGAGGGTATACACGGGCTCAACGACCGGCTTACCCCGCGTATCGCCCGCTCGAATAAGTTCAAGGTCTACGTTTCCGCGCTGACCCAGCTCAACCTCGACGATCATAATCGCATCTCGACAACGGACAATCGGCTCATCCGCCGTCTCGTGCGGGACCACCAATTCCGCGGACACGATGCGCTCGAAACCTTGCACATGTGGCCGTCGGTCCGCCGCGGTGAGAACCGAAATATCTTTCCGTTTCAAGACTCAGCGGACGTCGCTTTCAACTCGGCCCTTGATTATGAGCTCGGGGTTCTCCGCAACCATGCGCTTCCGCTGCTCGATCAGGTAAAGCCCTACCACGACGCATATCATGAGGCCGTCCGGCTCCTCTCGTTCCTCGAGAATTTTACCCCAATACCCGAGAAATACGTTCCCGAAGAGTCGATCCTCCGCGAGTTCGTCGGAGAAAGCGGGTTCAGCTACTAGTACGTTTCATAGCGCACAATCTCCGACAGCGGCAACCGCCTCTTCGAGGTGGGGCCGCCGTCTTCGGGGTAGCCGAGCGGCAACAACTCGACAACCTCCACCTCCTCGGGAATTCCCAAGATCATGCGCACACGTTCGGGGTCGAAACTCCCGATCCAGCACGTCCCGAGCCCTTCCGCCGCGGCTGCAAGGGTGAGATGATCGGTCGCTATTGCTGTGTCGATCAAAAACGACTCGAATCCGCAGCGCATGCGCCGGTGGTTTGTTTCGGCGCAACACGCGATGACGACGGGCGCATCACCCACGAACCGCTGTCCGGACGCGGCCTGCGCCAACTGACGGCGTGTGCGCTCTTCGCGCACCACAACAAAACGCCACTCTTGAAGATTCTTCGCCGAAGGCGCAAGACGCGCCGCCTCCAGAACACGCTCGAGGACATCCTGCGCAACCGGTGTTTCGGAGAATCTGCGCACGCTCCTGCGCGTTCGAACGGCTTCGTATAGCTCCATAGTCACTCCACAGTCAGTGCCCACCGAATCGGGGCGAGCCGAGCAGCTCCTGCCAGTCTCCCTTGAGAGTTGGGCGCTTCAAAGAAGCCGACAAGAGTTCCAAAAATTCACTACGGTCCATATCCCGTGCTCCGAAACGATCGAGATGCTCGGTATACATCTGCGAGTCGATGCAATCGAAGCCTCTCTCTTCCAACAGTTTAACGAATGTTACAAACCCGGCCTTGGAGGCATCCGGAACGCGGGCAAACATGGACTCGCCAAAAAACATACCACCTAAACTCACACCGTACAGCCCTCCGGCCAAACGGTCGCTGTCCCACACTTCCAAGGAATGTGCGTATCCGAGCTGATGCAGTTCCACGTAACCCGAAATCATTTCGTCGGTAATCCAGGTCCCCGCCTGTTCGGCCCGGGGAGACTCACTGCACCCGGCGATGACCTCGCTAAAGGCTCTGTCGAAGGTATAACGAAATCGTCCTCGATTCAGTGTGCGGCGGAGGCTCTTTGGAATGTGGAGCTCGGCCGGAAAGAGGACGAACCGGGGATCGGGAGACCACCACAGAATCGGCTCCCCGTGCGAGTACCACGGGAACACCCCCTGCGAGTAAGCCGCCAAAAGAACTCCCGGCGATAGGTTACCACCTACCGCGAGCAGTCCGTCGGGCCCCGCTTCCGAGGGAAGCGGGAAGGTTACCCGACGGTACTCATGCTCGCCGAGGTAGGGAAACGTCTCACTCATCGTGCGTAGATGCAGCGCCTTCTTTCTCTTCTTCGTCGGACGGGGCCTCGAGGGCGGGTTTCTCTTCGCCGGACTCGATCTGTTCGGCGGCCAGACCCTCGGCTCGAATAACGATGTCGTCATCCTCGACATCGACGACCGCTGTTCCGCCTTGTTCCAGCTCGCCAAAGAGCACGGCGTCGACGAAGTACGACTTCACCTTTTCCTCGACAAGGCGGGAAATGTTGCGAGCGCCGAACTCTTCGGAGTATCCCTGTTCGGCGAGCCACTGCAGCGCAGCAGGAGTTACCTCTACCTCGACCTTCTTTTCGGCGAGTTGCCGGTTAAACGCCTGAATCTCTTTGCTTACAATGCTCTCGATGACCTCGGTGCCGAGCGCGTTGAAGATAACGACCTTGTCGAGGCGGTTACGGAACTCCGGCGAGAAGATATTGTCTACCGCATCGGAGACGGCCTCGTTCGTGACCTGACGCTCGCCGAATCCGATCATGGGTTTTCCGATCTCCCGTGCGCCCGCATTGGAGGTCATGATGAGAATGACGTTGCGGAAGTCGGCCTTCTTTCCGGTATTGTCCGTCATGGTTGCGTAGTCCATGACGGAGAGCAAGATGTTGAAAATGTCCTGGTGCGCTTTCTCTATCTCGTCAAGCAGCAATACCGAGTGCGGTGTCTTTCGCACCGCGTCGGTCAGCATTGCCCCCTCTTCGTACCCGACGTAACCCGGCGGCGAGCCGATAAGCCTTGAAACCGTATGCTTTTCCTGATATTCGCTCATGTCGAAGCGGTGCATCGGAACGCCGAGTGTCGTGGCAAGTTGTCGCGCGAGCTCGGTTTTTCCCACACCGGTGGGTCCGACGAACAGGAAGTTGGCCACCGGCTTGTCCGGATTGCGGAAGCCCGCGCGCGAGCGCTTCACCGCGTCCACTACCGATGAAATTGCGGCGTCCTGACCAAATACCACCTGATGCAGGTCGTGGTCGAGGTGCTGAAGCCGGTCCTTTTCGGTGGTACTGACGCTGCGCTCCGGAATCTTGGCAATTTTCGACACGACCTTCTCGATGTCGTGATCAGCTATCGTTACCGGCTCGGACTCGTGTTCCGATGCCTCTACCCGCATTCGCACGTAGGCGCCGGCCTCGTCGATAACGTCGATGGCCTTATCCGGCAGGTATCTATCGGTGATGTAGAGATGCGAAAGGTGCGAAGCGGATTCGAGCGCATCGTCGGTATAGTTTACGTTGTGATACTCCTCGTACTTGCTGCGCAGACCTTTGAGAATCTCCACCGTTTCTTCTTCGCTGGGTTCCGGGACCTCTATCTTCTGAAAACGCCGCGACAACGCCCGGTCTTTCTCGAAGTACTTTTTGTACTCCTCGTTGGTCGTGGAGCCCACACAGCGTATTTTCCCCGAGGCGAGCGCGGGCTTGAGCATGTTGGCGGCATCCATTGATCCGCCGGCGACTGCTCCGGCACCGACGACGGTGTGAATCTCGTCTATGAAGAGAATTACGTCGTCTCGTTTTTCGAGCGCCTTTATGACTTGCTTGATTCGCTCTTCGAAATCCCCTCGGTATCTCGTACCGGCAAGCATACCGCCCATATCGAGGGCCAAAACTTTGTAGTTGCGAAGAGCGGCGGGGACTGTCCCGTCGGCGATGCGCTGGGCAAGCCCTTCGGTTATGGCGGTCTTACCGACGCCCGGATCCCCGAGGTGCACCGGGTTATTCTTTAAGCGCCGACATAGCACCTGGACCGTTCGCTCGAGGATCTCCTCACGCCCGATGAGCGGCTCGAGCCGCCCTTCCTGCGCCTGCTGAGTTAAGTCGGTCGTAAACTTGGTGAGCGCATCCTTTTTCTTGCGGGTACCGCCTTCCTCTTCGGCTTCGGCTTCCTCGGCATCACCGAGCTCGGGATTCTCCTCGTCTTCCTCGCCTATGGCCTCGTCGTCTTCGACTTCGTAGTCTTCCTCCTCCGACTCGTTGGAAGCATCATACTGAACGGAGGATATACCGTGGGAGATAATTTGCAGCAGGTCTATTCGCTGGAGCCCTGCTTTGCGCAGAAAAAACGCGCCGAACGATTCTTCTTCGTCGAAAATGGACACGATTATATCGCCGATATCGACCTCTTCCTTCGAGGCCGCTTCGGTGTGAAACACCGCTCTCTCTATAACGTTCTGAAAACCGAGTGATTGTAGCGGATCAGCTCCTTCTACCACCGGCACTTTCTCCTTCAGGTGGTAATCGAGCTGCGTACGCACCCCGTCGGGCTCGACCCCGCACTCTGCTACGATATCACGCGGATAGTCAAAATGAAGCGCCGCGTACAGGACGTGCTCAGGCGTGAGATACTCGTGGTTTCTTTGCTTGGCTTCCTGATAGGCGGCATTCAAAATGGCCTGAAGCTCCCTGTTTATTCTCATGGGTCTCCCCCCGTTCATTCTTTTTCGATCGTACATTTGAGCGGATACTGCCGCTCCCGTGCCATTTTGTGCGCCTGGTTAACTTTGGTCGAGGCTACGTCGTAGGTGAATGTACCAACGTTTCCCTTTCCGTTCTTGTGTACATGGAGCATGATCTTCGTTGCGTCCATAACCGTTTTGCGAAAGACCTTCATGAGTATCTCCACAACAAACTCCATACTGGTGTAGTCGTCATTGTGGAGAATCACCCGATACATATCGGGCTCTTTCACCTCTTCCTTGCTCTTTTCTTTAATACTCTCCGATGGTCCGGTCGACATCGCTACACCGCCAATTCATGCTCTCTTGTTGTTACCGTCGTTAAGATAATAGCGGGCGAGTAACCCGGTCAAACCGATCAATGCCGGGTCCGGTAGGCCCGCACATAGCCACAGGTCCGGGGCATGAGTCGGTCAAACTTTGCATGAAAAATGGTGACTTTGCGACAGTCAGGGTTCGCTTTAAAACGCCCCTCGTACACGCGGCACAGCCCGCTTTCGGTGTCGAGAAACCTGCATGGGCTATCGTACTCGATGACCACATCACCGCGTGGTCCGCGGTGTCTTCGATAGCAGCACAGACCGCACTGGTCGCACAGGGACTCCCATCTCCGCCGCCGCCGTTGGGCCATTTCGATGAGTCTACGTAGCATAATCCCATGGTGGGCGATAGCCCGCGTAAGAGCTCGGCGGTGTCATCCTAGCCACAAAGATACTCCACGTGTTTAAAACTCCCGTGGACCAAAATAGCCCGTTTCATCGCGACCACTGCGGCGGATGAGATACGCCTCTACTTCGAGGGGGATGTAGGCCCGGCCGAAATCAGTGTCGCTCCCGGAGGTCACACGCAGCGTGTACCGCCCCGACGGCGTATCGATCACGCGCTCGGGAATAGAGCCGATGCCGTCGTCTCGATAGAGGTACATGCTTTCGCCACCGGACTCGCGACTCAAGAACTCGAGGGCGTCGCTCTCCTGTCCGCGCTCTACATACACGGGATAGAAACGCACGTGATTGTTCTCCAGAAGCGCGGCAAGCTCCTGCAACCCGTAGTTGCGGAAGGCTCCCTCTCCGAGCTCTCCCCGCGTGACAAAAACAATCGCCCGGTGTTCGCGGCTGTCGAGAAGGGAGGTTGCCGAGAAATACAGCCCTTGATCAAAGGCCCACTGGCCCGAAAAGCCCTCTTCAGAGCTTGCTGCAGAGGAAACCGCGCCGGCCGAAGAACCGGAGCGCGCCTCGAGTACCGGCGACTCGCCGGCGGAAACGACACGCACCGACGCCCCCGACGCATCGACGAGTTGACTCGCCGCTTCATCGAAGTCCTCGGTATGTTCGCTCATCTCCTGTGACTTGTCGAGCAACAACGCAATTTCTGCCTCCGATATTTCGTGCGCAGCCGAGATGAGCTCCGGCTGTGGTAATTCCTCGCCGTCCTCGCTCGCGTAAAAATTGCCGGCGTGTAGACCGACAATTGGATTTCCGAGCCGGTCCTGTACCGCGAGGTCAACGTACACTTCGGGAAAGTTCTCCGAGACTACCCGCTCCACCTGCACGTGGAGGCCGGAATACAGGGCCGGAACTCGTGACAAAAAATACAGATTGTTTTCTCCGAAATCGCTTGCAAGCATATTCCCATTGACATCGATCACACCGGCGGTAATTCGGTCCGATGAGCCGGGGAGGTCCGAGACTTGAGTCGTCGTTTCGTTTTCCGGGTCCACCAGGGTGAGCCGGTCGCCGTTGGCGATCAAGAGATTTTCGTCGTCGGTAACGAATATCTTCTCCGGAGAAACCAGCCCGATCTCGGAGATACTGCGCAAAAAGTTGCCGCTGTCGTCAAAGACGTGAAGGCTTCCGTCGGCGGCGTCGGCCACGAACACTTGGCCGTCGATGTACGCAATGCCGGTGGGATCGTCGAGCCCGTCGAAATCGCCGCCTTGGGATTCTTTGCCGAAGCACTGAACGTATTCGCCGTCGAAGTCGTACTTGCAAATCCGACTGTTTCCCCAGTCGCTTACATATATGAAACGGTTACCGTCGGAGGCAAGGTACTGCGGGCCCAGGAGATTTCCACCGGAACCCTCGGGGTTGTCCCCACCGTCGGATTCCTCGGAATCGCCGTCACCTCCGGCGCCACCGAAGGTAAGGATCTTGTTACCACCACGATTAACCTTGGCAACTCGATCTCCTCCGAACTCACTGACGAAAAGGAAGTCTTCTCCGACGTCGAGCACATCCAACGGGCGATCGAAGCCGGCCAAACCCCCACTTAGTCGTTGCTCGAGAACACCATTTGCGTTGAGCAGCAGCACGTCCTGCGTGGAAAACGAGGTGAGATAAAAGGACCCGTTCGAGCGCGGCTCGATGCTTACCGGACGTCGAAAGAGTGCACGTTCCCCCTGCGTCCCGGATAATTCGCTCATCACCGCCCAGTCTCCTGCTTCGTAGAGCTCCGGAACGACGCCCGAACGCGCGTCGACGATGTCCAACAAGGTACGCAAGTGCGCGTTGCTCTCTCCGGCATCCACTATGTATTGCCACTGATTCATGGCGGCGTCGACGAAGCCGGCGAAATAGTACGCACGGCCCAGCCAGTAGCGGGTTGGCAGATCGGTCGATTCGTTACTGAGCGCCCGACTCAATGACAGGATGGCTTCGTTATAGCGCCCATTGTGAAAGGCCTGCACCCCAAAGCGAAACTCCTCCTCCGCCTCGATGAGGTCCATGTCGATGTCTTGTGCCCGAAGCTCTGACGGGAACGCAATGAACACCACGGCTGCCACGGCAAACACGAGCGCTTTCGATAGTGCCGAAAGCCCCCTGCGGTGAGCGCCGTCGGCGGTTTCAAAGTGGTGGCGAACGGCGGCGCGCTGCCGGCTGCGGTGCGCACAGCGTGCGGGGTGCGATTGTGGTGCGTCCGTCAAGAAACCCTCCTCACGGCCTGCCAGTGCTCGGCGATCTCCTCGTTGTCCGGGGCTTTTTCATGTGCGGCCCCGATGTAGCGGCGAGCCTCTGCGACGTTTCCCAACTTGAAGTACGTCCATCCCAACGAGTCGAGATAGGCCGGATTGTCCGGTTTAGCAGCCACCGCCTTTTTGCAGTAGGAGAGCGCCGCCTGCAGTCGCATGCCGTTATCCGCCATGATATAGCCGAGCGAGTTCAGGGCGTTCGCGTTTTCCGGGTCCACCTCGAGCGCCCGCTCGAGCTCGGCGATACCGGCGTTGGTCTTTCCCATCATATACTCAACGTGAGCCATGGCCGCCCGGACCTTGGCCGATTCGAAACCGTCTTCGAGCAGCTTCGAAAACTCGAGCTCGGCCAGTTGAGGCCGGTCGGTAACCGTGTATATGTACCCCAAAAGCATCCGGCCCTGGAAGATATGCAAGAACTCCACTTCGCCGGAAACCACCTGCTCGAGGTACAAAACCGCCTCGTCGTAGCGCTCGAGGTTCGTGTAACACAGTCCCAAATAATAGGAGAGCTCAGGGTGTTCTTTCGGATCTATATCGAGGGCGAGGAAGGTATTGATCGCTTCCTCGTAGTTGCCCTCTTCGAGAAGTTTGACACCATCTTGTATCGACGCCATTGTATTCACACCGTGGAATTTGCGTACAGCGCTTTGCGGTATTCGCTCTCACTCGGATGACTGGTAGGATGCAACCTGACGGGCGTAATAGACACGGCCCCGTGAGCAACCGCGTACCAATCCGTTCCGGGGACAAGCTCCGGCTCCGCCGGCTGTCCGCCCATGAAGAAGTAAACGTCTCCCCGGGGAGTTCTGAACTCCGAAAGCTTGTCCTGATACACCCGAACCGACGGCGAGGTGATATCTATCGGTTTATCACGTTCCGGGGTATTCGGGGCGTTGATATTGAGAAAATGCTCGTCGTTCCACAGCGACACCAGCTCGTCGAGTCTGTCACGCACGAGCTCGGCCAGCGGATCGAAGTGCAACGTCGTGTCGAACCCGTTTACCGACAGCGCGATACCGGCGATTCCCATAATTGCGGCCTGACGAGCAGCGGCTACCGTCCCGGAGTAGATGATGTCGGTTCCGAGATTCGCCCCGATGTTGATGCCGGAGATGACCACGTCCGGACGCTCCGGCATAACACCGGCCAGAGCGAGAATAACACAATCGGCCGGAGACCCGCCCACCGCCAGGGTACGCTCTCCGACCTCGCGGCACCGAATAGGATCCTTGACGGTGATGTAGTGAGACATGGCGCTTCGCTCCCCATCCGGTGCAAGCACCCATATATCGTGGTGCGGCGCGAGAGCCTCTCTGACTGCGTGCAGTCCAGGGCTGTCGATGCCGTCATCGTTGGTCAGCAGTACGCGCATTTTCCCTCCATTGGACGTCGATACCGTCGGTCGGTGAAGCTAAAAATGTCTCGGTGCGAAACCCGAATATCCGATGGTAGCGCTCCAACAGGCCATGATACGCATCGAGACTATCGCGTTCAAGAAGAGACACCGTCGAGCCCCCGAAACCACCACCGGCGATACGCGTTCCGTACACGCCGTCGATTTGGGTGGCATGTTTCACCAGCCAATCTACCTCGGGGCAGGAAACCTCATACTGATCTCGCAAACTAATGTGCGAATGCGTCAACAGCTTGCCGGCGGTCGTTACGTTTCCGTGCAAGAGCGCCCGAGCCATTTCACCAACTCGAGCGCCTTCTTCAACAACGTGAATACATCGTCTTCGGACGGTCTCCGGCACCCGCCCCATCTGTTCGTTTATGTCGGAAACGCGGAAATCTCGCAGCGCCGTACCGCTATGATGACGGGTCAACGCCGCCAGCCCACGCCGGCATTCTTCAAAGCGCGAACGAAACGTAGACTCCGTGGGCAGCTGAGGAACGCCCGCTACCGTGACCGCAAGTACTGCCGTGCCGAGCTCAATGGGAATATGCTGGGGCTCCTGAAATCGGTCGTCGTATAGCAGTCCATGGCCGGGGCGGGCAATCTGCGCGGACATGAACGGCGCAACGCCACCGCCGGCCTGTGAAAATCGGCTCTTCGCCCGTTTCCCGCAGAGCCATAACTCTTGATCCGAGAGGTCTGCTTCGTAGAGTGCGCGCATCCCCACCAGCGCGGCCATGAGAAGCGCAGCAGAGCCCGATAGTCCGGAATTCTGAGGTACCGTACCGCCGACGGTGAGATTAATACCGGTGATCCCCGCTTCGACGGCGAGCACTTCGGCGACTGCACCTTTCAGAACGTTCGCCCATCGATCCTCTCGTCGATACTTTAAATTAGAGATGTTGGTTCTTTTACGCTCGTCGTAATCGGCTGCAAAAAAGCGTAACGAGCTATCTTTACGACGGGAGAGCACCACCCACATACGGCGTGGTACTGATAAGCGTAGTACAGGGCCACCGCTGACTTCGGTGTGAGACCCCATGAGGTCGATACCTCCGGGAGCAGACACCACGATTTCTGCGGTTTCGCCATATTCCGCCTCGTGAGCAGCGGAGTAGTCTTTCATCCGGAGGGACCCCCAAAGGTTTTTGACGGCCTCATTTTACAGCAAACGGTCGGGTTATTCAATAAAGACTCCATTTCGTGTACGGTGGCGCGATGGCAATGATTCTCGCAGCGTTTTCCGGATTCCTTACCGCACTCGCTCTTCCCAACGAGCTGTTCCCGTCCGGAAGCTCCATTCTCGGTGTCATCTGTGTCGTTCCCTACTTCATCGCTCTACACCGAGCACGGAGCATCCGCACCGGGGCACTGCTCGGCGCGATATACGGCGCGGTTTCCACCGCATCTTCCAACTATTGGTTGGCCTTTTTTCAGGACTTCTCCGTGTGGACACTCGGCGGAACAACCCTCGGTTACGCGCTCATCCATGCGCTCCTTGCCCCCGCTCTCATGCGCATGCTCCGCGAAGACCGACTGTGGCGACCATTCGCTGTTGCCATGGTTTGGGCGGCCTACGAATATCTTAAATCGGTCGGGTTTCTTGCCTACCCGTGGGGACTTCTGGCATATCCGCCGAGCAATATCTTACTGTACATTCAACATATAGAGATCACCGGTATCTGGTCGTTGTCGTTCATGACGGCCGCCGCCAACGCCGTCATAGCCGAAGCGTTCATTCGAGGCGGGTCGCCGGGGTCACTCCGGTCGCCGGGGTCACTCCGCTCGCCGGGGTCACTCCGGTCGCCGAGGTCACTCCGGTCGCCGGGGTCACTCCGGTCGCCGAGGTCACTCCGGGTGCTCGCCTCAGCGGGACGCTTCGCTCCGACCCGTTTAGCCGGCACCCTGGGGCGCCAGGCCGCTTTTGTGGTTCTCCTTATCGGCATCGCGCTGCTGTTCGGCGTGTGGCGCTTCGCCAACCCGATACCCGTATCCGGCAATCTGAGCCTGATTATGGTGCAACAGAATATTGACCAATGGCGAAGCGGCCAAGAGGAACCG
The DNA here is from genome assembly GCA_041686235.1 of Spirochaetia bacterium. Classification (GTDB taxonomy): domain Bacteria; phylum Spirochaetota; class Spirochaetia; order DSM-27196; family PWMO01; genus JAAAOH01. The sequence continues at coordinate 29,031 of JAWLED010000005.1, forward strand.
AGCATACGCAGAGGACAGGAGCTCACCCGCGAAGCACTGCGCGCAACCACAGAAGCGGTAGATCTCGTGGCGTGGAGCGAAACCTCGCTACAACGTCCCTACCCCGAGTATCGGGAGTTCTATCGCAGGCACCCGAGCGGAGACCCGTTTTTGTCGTTCTTGCGAGACATCGAGACCCCCTTCCTTACCGGCGCGCCGGTCGCACTCGACAGAGAGGGTGACGAAACCATGAACGGCGCAATTCTGTTATCTCCCTCCGGTGAGCGGTCCGACTATTACGGTAAGCAACATCTCGTGCCCTTTGCCGAGCACATTCCGTTCTGGAATCTACAGGTGGTGCGGGATTTCTATCGAAACACCATCGGACTTGCCCGAGGATGGAGCGTCGGCACCGAATACCGACTCTTCGATCTCGACGTGCATGACGAGGAGATCGGACGCGTACGCATTGGAACCCCCATCTGCTTCGAGGATTCGTTTGGGTACCTGGCCCGCGGATTCGTCTACGAGGGAGCCGACGTCCTCGTCAATCTCACTAACAATGCCTGGTCACGGACCGAATCGGCACAGATCCAACACTTCGTCTCCGCGCGGTTTCGCAGCATCGAAAATCGCACGGCACTTGCCCGCTCCACGAATTCGGGCCTCACTGCGGTCGTGGATGCGTACGGCACGGTTACGGAACAGGTGCCCATGTTCGAGGCTTCAGCCGTTCGTGCCGATGTGCCGATTTACGACACCGATGGGGCGACGCTCTACACGCGCTACAGCGACTGGCTCGGGAGACTACTGACGCTGGGAACCGGGCTCCTTATCGTCTGGCTGTACATTCGAGACCGGCGGGCCGGCAGGCTTTGACACCGCCCGCGCCGCCGAGGGGAAGGCTTCTCTTGGCGAAGCTATTTTATGTTGTAGCGCCGCTTGAACCGCTCGACGCGACCTGTGGTGTCTACCAGCTTCTGCTTACCCGTGAAGAAGGGGTGTGACGCGCTCGAAATTTCAACGTCGAACACGGGGTACTCGTTCCCGTCCTCGTACTGGACCGTCTGATTGGTTTTTACCGTTGAGCGGGCCATAAAGAGGGTGCCCGAAGCGGTGTCGCGAAATACGACCGGCCGATATTGGGGATGAATGTCCTTTTTCATAGTGCAACTGCTCCTGTCTTTATGCCTTCTTCATTCCATAGACGATGATGTATTCATCGAGCGGAGAAAGGCCTCATTGTTCTTGGTTTTCTTCATTCTGTCAATCAGGAGCTCGATGATCTCCGCGTCGTCCATCGGGTTGATGACTTTGCGGAGCACCCACATCTTCTGAAGCTCCTCCTCGGTCAACAACAGGTCCTCGCGACGAGTACCCGATTTCTTGATGTTGAACGCCGGGTACAGACGACGGTCTGCAAGGCGTCTGTCGAGGTCGATCTCCATGTTACCGGTACCCTTGAACTCCTCGAAGATGACCTCGTCCATGCGACTACCGGTTTCGATAAGCGCCGTTGCCACGACCGTGAGGCTGCCGCCGTCTTCGATGTTTCTCGCAGCACCGAAGAAGCGTTTAGGCTTGTGCAGCGCGTTGGAGTCGACACCACCGGACAGGATCTTGCCTGAGGTAGGTACCGTTTGATTGTACGCACGGGCCAGCCGGGTTATAGAGTCGAGTAGAATGACAACGTCCTTCTTGTGCTCCACGAGCCGGCGTGCCTTCTCGAGCACCATTTCCGCTACCTGCACGTGCCGAGTGGCCTGCTCGTCGAAGGTGGAGGAAACGACCTCCGCGTCCACGTTTCGCTGCATATCGGTAACCTCTTCAGGTCGCTCGTCGATAAGCAACACGATGAGCACACACTCGGGGTTGTTCGTCGTGATCGCGTTGGCGATTTTCTGCAGCAGAATGGTCTTACCCGTTCGCGGTGGGGAAACGATCAACCCGCGCTGCCCCTTCCCTATGGGACAGAACAGATTTATCATCCGGGTCGAGATATCGCCGTTCGGCATTTCCATGTCGAGGCGCGAGTCCGGATAGAGCGGCGTAAGATTGTCGAACGGAATCCTCGTCTGGGCAACCGAGGGATTGTCGATGTTGACCGTTTCCACGCGCAGCATTGCGAAGAAGCGCTCTCCCTCTTTCGGTGGACGAATCTGCCCGTAAACCGTGTCCCCCGTCTTGAGGTTGAAGAGGCGAATCTGCGACGGCGAAATGTAGATATCGTCGGGGCCGGGAAGGTAGGAGTTCTGCGGCGAGCGCAAGAATCCGTAACCGTCCGGCAAAATTTCGAGGGATCCGTAGGCGTATATGGTTCCGTTGCTTTCGGTGTGCGCCTTCAGTATCGCAAAGATGACCTCTTGTTTCTTCAGCGACAGGAGGTTGTCTTGGCTTATGCCCATTTTACCGGCAAACTGCCGCAACTCCTTCATGTTCATGTTGCTGAGGTCATTGATACTCAGGCTGCGGTCTTTATTGCCGCCGGCGTCGTTGCCGTTGCCGTTGCCGCCACCGCCGCCTCCGCCGCGTCGAGAAGAACGACCTTTTTTCCGGTCGCGGTTCTTATTTGACCCGCTATTCCCACCGGATTGATTACCGGAGTTGCTTCTTCCACCGCCGGAAGAATCATCACCGGACTGTTGGCCCTTGTTTTTCGATTGTTGCGAGTCTTTGTCCTCTTGATTGTTCCGATTACCGGAGGACTCGCCTTCGGAGGACTCGTTGTTCGCGGCCGACGGTTCCGCACGGTTTTGCCCGGCAGCCTGCTCGGCTCCGGGTTCCTCGCGGGCCTCGCCGCCGGAGGGCCGTGTTTCGTCCTCGCCGGCGGCGTCGCCACGGTTGGAACCGTTATCCTTTTTGAGCGCTACGCGGATCTTCTTCTTATTGGGCTTCTTTTGATCCTCGGCGTCGCCCTGTTCCGTTTTTGCGGCGTCGTCCTGCGACGAGTCCGGCGCAGCGTCGCCCCCGCGTTCGCTCCCGCCCTGTTCGCTTTCTCCGTTATTGCGGTCGTTGTCGTGGTTACGGTCGTCGCCACCGGCTTGCAGCTCGAACTCTTGCTGTATATCTGTGGATCCTTCCACGTCTTTGTCCTCCCCAGGAGCAGTCTCCTGAGATTTACCATTCTTTCTCACAAAAGCCATTGGAAACTCCAGACGGTTCTTTGGTGGTGGAATGCGTCGCAATATTCAGGCAAGAGTTTGCTTACACTACTCACCCGCTTCATACACTTGTTTGTTTGCTTGATTTCGACGGAACGTGCTCTTGGATTAGAAGGTTCCATTAAGTATATGACGTCAGCTCTTGTATGTCAAGCCGACCTCATGTAGCACCTCTCGTACCAAAAGCAGCGCGCTAACCGCCGACCATCTTCGAACTCGATCCCTTTCCCTCGGTAAAAAGATTCGCTGAGCGCGAACAACTCTCTCCCCGACCGCTACGGCCAGCCAAACCGTTCCGACCGGTTTTAACTCCGTCCCCCCGCCAGGCCCGGCAATACCGGTTATCGATAGCGAAATCTGGGCGTCTCCATCGGTGCGCCGCAGCGCCCCCAGGGCCATTTCTCCGGCGACCTCTTCGCTGACCGCCCCATGAGCCTGCAACGTCTCACTCGAAACACCCAAAACGCTTGTTTTCGCCGCGTCGGCGTACGTGACGAAACCTCCCCACAATACCGCGGAACTGCCGGGAACATCCGTCATAAGTTTCGTCACTAACCCGCCGGTGCATGACTCTGCGCACACCAAAAGGACGCCCGCCCTCGACAAATCGTCGAGGAGTACCTCGCCGATTTCCCGTTGCCCCTCCACGACTCGCTCGACGCCCAGATCTTCTCGTAATCGCTCGTAAAAGGCTCGACGCGCCGTCTCGCTGCCGCCGCGAAGGCTCAGCAAGATCCGGTAGCCCTCGGCGTTTGTTCCCCACGTCACGCCCGAGGCCGCAGTGCGCTGGAGTGCCTCTTCGAGGTCGGACTCGGGCACCATAAACGTCGTGAGCCACAGGAGCTCTTCGACGGCAACTCCCAGCCGACGTTCGAGTAGCGGGCGTATATGCGTGCTCACGACATGCTGCAACTCCCGCGGAGGGCCGGGAAGCGCTATGACGGTACACCCATCGATGTCCCCAATAAACCCCGGCGCCGTACCAACCTCATTGGGCACGACCTCGAAGCCCGCGGGGATCATCGCCTGCTTACGATTGGTATCGGAAATCCGTCGACCACGGAACCGATTAACCAACCGATCCCAAATGTCTTCGTGAAACTCCAACTCGACGCGTGCCGCCTCGGCAACAGCCTCTCTCGTAAGATCGTCCGAGGTCGGCCCGAGTCCGCCGGTTATGACCACCGTGCCGACCCGCGGAAACAGATCTATAAACTCCCGTCGATACGCATCGAGATCGTCCGGAACCAGCGAGATGCGGTCCACGGATACACCCAATTCGGCAAAAAGCGCCGACAAATACTTCCCGTGCCGATCGAGGGTGCGCCCTTCGGTCAGTTCATCGCCAACGCAAAGTACCGCCGAACGATGATGCCGATCAGACACGCTGCGCCGATTCTTTCAGTTGCTCGACCGGTGCGGAGAACACGTCTATAGAATCCGGATTGCGCAACATTTCGCACTTTCCTTCAAAGACCACGCCGTCGGCAATGCGGAGCTTTGCCGTACGAACGTTACCGTAGATCTTTCCGCTCGGCAACATCTCTACGTGCCGGGCCCCCTGCACGTTTCCGTGGACCTCGCCCGCAATCACAACGGAGTCGGCTGTGACGTCGGCGCGAACGTAGGCCCCATCCTCTATGTAGAGGAAGCCTTCCGCAACGATTTCCCCTTCGAACCGCCCACTAATTTTTACCGGTGAGCTGAACTTCATACGCCCATTAAAGGACGTGCGTTGGCCGAGCCGGGTCGCGATGCGGGGAAGATCTCGCTGCTTTTTTTGTACGTTTTTTGCCATTGTTTACTTCGTTTGCATAACGAACACCCCGTCCCAATCCTCGGGAGGAGGATGCTCTATGTAGTGGCGGCATCGTTCTGCGTATACACGGGACGGCCCGTCCGAAGGGTCGACTTCGAGAGCCTTCTCAAATCGAGACAGGGCGTCCTCGAAGTTCATAAGCTTATAATGCTTACGTCCCTCGGTAAAGTGCGTCAGTACCTGACGCTTCTCTTCGGTTATCATCGGTTTCGTGCCCTTTAGTCAACCGTTCTGACGACCGGCCTGCTTATGATAGTTGTCGAAATGCTTTTGGTATTTTTCTTCGAGCATTTCAAGCGTCGTCTCGCGGGCTTTGATCTCGTCGCCTTTGCTCTGAAGCTCCTGGATCTCTTCTTCCAACCCGTCGAGCGTGGCAAGAGTCTCTTCCGATTCTTTTCGGACGAGATCTACGAACTCTTTTACCCGCCCTTGATCCGCCGGGTCGAGCTCTTTGGCCGCCGAAATGATTTCCAGCACCGGGTTACGCAGATGACGGGTAAAATAGACGAGAGACTGGTTCAGTGACTCTGCAACTGCTATTCGACGTTCCCGTTCGATGACTTGCTGAGATAGGTCGCGGTGCCGCAACACGGCCTTGATACGGGCAAGCACTTCCGAAAAGTTGAAGGGCTTCGTAATGTAGTCCTCGATACCCAGCTCAAACCCTTCAATTTTGTCTTTTACATCGTCCATAGCCGAGAACATAACGATCGGCACGTCTCGCACGTCCTCGTAGTCCTCATCCTGCTTGATGGCTCGCGTAACTTCCCACCCCGAGAGCTTCGGCATGATGTTATCGAGAATGATGAGGTCCGGCTCGATTTCTTGAACCTTTTCGAGTGCTTCTTCCCCGTCTTTGGCCTTTTCGACCGTAAAGCCGAGCTTGGACAGCATTACGTCAAAGAAATCGAGATTAATTTGTTCGTCGTCGACGATGAGTATGGTTCCCTTTGTGTCCATGGGAAATGCCTCTTGATGTGATTTTCTCAGAACCCGTCACGACTGTCAATCCGACCGCGCAACACTCGGTGCATCACACCGAACAGGAGCGCCAAAGCCGAACCGATCAACGCAACCCATGCCGCCCAGTTACCGTATCTGGTATAGAACGTTACCGAGCTGCTATATATGGGAACATCCGCTATCATGAACGCTTCTTCGAATGGGTCGAGCAACTCCACGATCTGCCCGTTCGGGTCTATTACGCTCGTCATGCCGCTGTTGGTGCTGCGAACAACCGACCGTTGATTCTCCGCTGCCCGAAACACCGCCATGGCCATATGTTGCATCTGGGCCGGCACCGAACGTGACCATCCGTCGTTGGTGAGATTGATTATGACATCCGCACCTCGGCGTACGAACTCCCGAGACAAATACCCGAAGGTGTCCTCGAAACAAATCGGCGTCGCGAACTGAACACCGTCGGTCTCGAAAATCGTATAGTCGTCGCCGGCTTCCCAGAAGGTCGTGTCATTCTCCACCAGCAGCCGGTGCAGCCATGGAAACGAGCTCTCATATGGGAAGTGCTCGGTAAAGGGCACCAAATGGAGCTTCCGATACGTTTGCCCGAACTCTTGGTCCTCGTGGAGCAGAACTGCGTTATAGTCTACGCGTTCGAGCGAACCGTCTAAGTTCCGGCTGAGCCGTGCATCGCTGTTTCCAAGCACGAACGGGACGCGCTGTAACGACAAATAGGTGCGTAGCTCCCGCACCAGCTCGAAGGTCTCGGCGTTGGGACGGTACCGCGTGTGATACTCGATGGCCGGTACAAACGATGTTTCCGACCATACGACGATGTCGGGGTTGGCAGCGAGAGCCCGATCACTCTGGCGCACAAGCGCCGCGAGCGAATCCCTGTAGGCCTCGATGCCCCCACGCCACGGGTCGATGTTCTGCTGTACGGCTCCCACGCGCCATGAACGCGCATCCGAATAGTCAATCCGCGAAGCCCACCCGTAGCCGAGTACCACCCCCACGATTGCAACGTAGGCAATGCCCTCGAGCCGGTGAGCTCTCGCAAAGCGCGAAAACTCGGTCAGCCGCCCTTCCACGATGCCGGCGGCGAGAAACGCCGAGGGGAAGACCACCAGTGCCGAGACACCCCACACGCCGGTAATTGAAGAGAGGCGCACCAGCGGGCTGACCATATACTGGCTATACCCGATAATACCGTAGGCATACCCAAGGAACCCCTGCAACCGCAGATACTCGTATGCCACCCATATGCCCACTTGCAGAAGGTAGCCGTAGCGCGGAAAAAGCGTTTCGGCAAGCTTGAGCAGCGGAAACAGCACCGCAAAGTACACCGCATAAATGACGGGGACAATAAAGATTGCAAGCGGGTGAAAATTGAGTAGCCAGTAATTCAGCAGGGAGTACGTGAGGAAGCCGTAGAGCAACCCGTACAGCCATATGGTAGACCATCGGCTACGATGGACAACGATGAAGAGTGGAACCAGTGAAACGTAGGCAAGCGGGAACCACCCCCACTCCGAAATGATACTCGGAAAGGCAAACGAAAACAGTGCCGCCGAGAGAAAAATGAGCACGAGGTCCGCGAGCACCTCTCCGGTTCGCGCTGTTACCCCGCTTCGAAGTTTACCGAGGACGGCATTCTCCTCGGCTAACTCCTTAGCGACCATGAAGCGTCTTTGAGCTCTTTCCCGGGGCGAAAGACGACGACCCCATGGTTCTGAACGCTCACCGTTTCCCCCGTTTTGGGGTTTCGCGCGCGTTCGCGGCCTTTTCGGGTGCGGATTTCAAACGTCCCGAAACCCCGAAACTCTACAACGCGGTCCTCGAGCAGCGCACCCTTCACTTGGGAAAAGAACGAGTCGATTATTCGCTGGATCTCCTTCTTACTTACGTCACTCTGCTCGGCAATGTTGTCGACGATTTCTGCTTTGGTAAGCTTTTCCTTTGCCACGTGCGCTCCTCAGTGGAAGATGGCAGCCCTGCGCAAGGGTGAGCTCACCTACAGGGTGTTGAGCTTTTTCCGAAGACGGGATTTCGTGCGCGCTGCGGTGTTTTTATGATATACCCCTTTTCCGGCCGCCGTGTCGATAAGCTTTGTTATCTCCTGCAGTCGAGCCTCCGCAGTAGCGCGGTCGCTTGCATCAATTGCTTCGAGAAAACTCCGGATTTTCGTACGTACCTGACTCCGCATTGAACGATTGCGCAAACGTCGTTTTTGGCTCTGCCGATAACGCTTGGCTGCAGATCCTTTTATTACCAAGACTTACTCCTTTCTTCGTTGTCGTTCAGTGAGGATGTAACGTACCAAATAAAGCACCGGCTGTCAAGCAAATGCTCCTCTCTTTCTTTTCGCGTCTATTCATTGTAGTTTATGCGAACACATGCTGGGCGAATACCGAACTTTACTGCCTTTCCTGAAGAAGTACCGGTGGTACTACATCTTCGGCGTGTTGACGCTTGCCGTAACGAGCGGCGGACAGCTGTTCATCCCGCAATTGATCCGACTTGCGATAGACACCATGAGTGTCGGGGGCTTCGATCTGTCGGTGGTGGGCCGATACATGCTTTGGCTTACCGGGTTGGCTGCCGTCATTGCCGCGGCGCGGTTCAGTTGGCGCTACTTCCTCCACGGAGCTTCGCGCCGCATCGAGGCGGAGCTGCGGGAGAAGCTGTTCGCCAACCTCCTCAACCTCTCTTCCCGCTTCTACGGAGAGGCCACGACCGGCGATCTCATGGCGCGCGCTACAAACGACTTGCGAGCCGTACGCATGGCCGCCGGCATGGGGCTGGTTGCGTTTGTAGACGGCGTTTTCATGAGCCTCGCCATCCTCGTCATCCTGTTCACCCAGCATCCGCGCCTCACCCTGATCGTTATCATACCTCTACCCTTCGTTACGCTTGCCATTCTCGTCGCCGGCCGACTGATGACGAGACTCTTCAAGCGCGTTCAAGAGAGTTTTGCAGACCTCAGCACCAACGTACAGGAGTCGGTAACGGGTGTACGCGTAATAAAGACGTTCGGCAAAGAAGACTATTTCGACGACCGATTCGCCGAGGCCAACCAAGAGTACCAGTCGAGGAACCTGGCCTACGTGCGCGTATCCGGCATGTTTTTTCCTGCCGTGACCTTCCTCTCGGGCCTTACCTCCCTTCTTCTTCTGCGTTTCGGCGGGGTAGCCGTTATTGTCGGCACGATCTCTGCGGGCGAGTTCGTCGCTACCCTCACGTATTTGGAGATGCTGGTGTGGCCGATGATGGGCGCCGGTTTTCTTGTCAACATCATTGCCCGCGGCGGCGCGTCACTGAAACGCTTGAACGAAATCATCTACCACGAGCCCGAGATAGCGAGTCCTCCGAACGCGATTGCCACCGTAAAAAGAACCTCACTTTCGATAGAAGGACTCAGTTATCGGTACGGCGAAGATCTCGAGCCGGCCGTCTCGGACATACACATGAGGGTTCCCGAAGGGGCGACCATCGGGGTGCTCGGCAGAACGGGAGCGGGAAAATCCACCCTGGTTTCCCTGCTGCCCCGCATTCTCGATCCACCTCCCCGCACCATTTTTCTCGGCGACCATGACGTGAGAAACTACGATCTACATGCCCTCCGCAGCACCTTCTCCATCGTTCCCCAGGATACCTTTCTCTTTTCTGCGAGCATAAAGGAAAACATTGCATTCGCACACGAACACGCACCCGAGGAGCTGCTCGCTCGCGTCGCCGACATTTCCACCATTAGCCGCGATGTGGCCGACTTCCCCGAGGGGTGGGACACCCTGGTCGGCGAGCGCGGCGTGACGCTTTCGGGGGGCCAGAAGCAGCGCATCGCCATTGCGCGCGCTCTTGCCGCCGAGCGACCGGTACTCATTCTCGACGATGCCCTGTCCGCGGTGGATACCGAGAGCGAAGAACGCATTCTCTCGCGCTTGCTCGAAGAACGACGGGGCAGCACCAACCTCATTATCGCCCACCGTGTTTCGGCCCTCTCGCGCAGCGACTACATCTACGTACTCGATGAGGGGCGTATCATACAGCAGGGAACTCATGACGAGCTCGTGGCGCGTGAGGGTATGTACCGCGATATTTTTCTTCTTCAGCAGGCGGAGTCGCGCGAGGAAACACACCGAGGGGGCGCCGGTGGATGAAGAAAAAGTCATCTCCGGTTACGATCCTACGGTCGTACGAAAACTCTTCGGGTTCGTGAAGCCTCACATCGTAGTTCTTCTCGTAGCCATCCTGGCACTCGGAATTGCAACTGCGGCGGAGCTCGCGTTGCCGGTGATCATTCAACGCGCGGTAGACCAAGACCTCATGGCCGACCATTTACAGGGTGACACGGAAGACCTGAGGGCCCTATCCCAACAAAACCCGAACGTGGAGCCGGTTGTATTCGGCGAGACTGCATATGTGTTGGAGAGCTCACTCACGGCCATGGCCGGGATCGACAAACGCAGCCTTCAGGCTGAGGGTACGATATCTGAGACTGCGTACTACGTGTTTTCTCTCGATGAACCGGGCGACCAAGAGGTCATCGAGTCGCACCCCGACCTTTTCCGAACGAGCGACGGCCAAAACCGCGCCGGCGGAGCGTCATCCCGCCCGCGCTACGCTGCGATCGAGACGAGTGACCTCACGCAGCTCACCACGGAAGAACGCCGAGCCATCCGTTCGCAGGACATCGACGCCGTTTCGAGAAAGGGTTTCGTGTTTCTCGGGTTCCTGCTAACGGTGTTCCTCTTCACCTTTGCACAGGTATACCTCATGGCGGCCACGGGACAGCGGGTCATGAAGGATCTCCGTACCCGACTTTTTGATCATGTCATCCGGCAGCGACTCTCGTTCCTCCACCGGAATCCGGTGGGACGCCTCGTCACGCGGATTACCAACGATGTCGAAACGATCAACGAGCTGTTCACCAATGTGCTCGCAAATCTACTGAAGAATCTTTCCATCATGGTTGGTGTGGTAATCACGGTGTTTTTGCTCAGCCGACGTCTCGGGTTCATCGTGGTGGGAACACTGCCTCCCGTCCTCGTGGTTACCTATTTGTTCCGTACCTACGCGAGAAACGCGTTTCGAAACGTTCGACTGTGGATCTCGCGCGTTAACGCCTTTTTGTCGGAGCACATTTCCGGGATAAGTGTGGTACAGCTGTTCACGCAAGAACAGCGCATCGGGAAAAAGTTCGCTTCGCGTAACGATTCGCTTCTCGGGGCGAGTTTGGGCGAGATGTACGTCTTTGCAACATTTCGCCCTATCATCGACCTGCTTTCCTCTACTTCAGTGGCGGTAGTCGTGTATCTCGGGGCTGCCTCGGTACTCGAAGGCGTCGTGACCCTCGGCATGCTCATTGCCGGCGTGGAGCTCATCCGGCGTTTCTACCGCCAGCTCATGTCCATCTCGGAACAATTCGTCGTTTTGCAGAGTGCCATGGCAGGCGGGGAGCGCATCGTCGAGCTTCTCGACGAGGAAGACCGTATCCCCGACAACGGCTCTCGCACTCTCCCGCGGCCCGTGCACGGAACAATTTCCTTCGAGAACGTTACCTTTTCGTACCGCCCGGGCGAGCCGGTGATCCGCGACCTGAGCTTTCGTGTGCCGCCGGGGCATACCGTAGCCATTGTCGGCTACACCGGTGCCGGCAAGACCACCATAGCCAATCTGTTATCCCGCCTTTGGGACGTCGATAGCGGACGCATTCTCATTGACGGCGTTAACATCACCGAACTGCCGGTCAACGAGCTTCGCCGAGTCGTGCAGCCCATCGATCAAGATGTCTTCATTTTTCGGGACACGATTCGCGAGAATATTCGCCTCGGCGAGCCCCTGCCTGACGGACGTCTCGAAGAAGCGGCACGAGCGGTTCAAGCCGACGCGTTCATCTCTCGGTTATCGTCCGGATACGACACCCCGCTCGACGAACGGGGAGCAAACCTCTCGGTGGGGCAGCGTCAGTTAGTCTCGTTTGCTCGGGTGGTCGCCCATGATCCGGCCATCATCATCCTCGATGAGGCAACGTCGAGTGTCGACACGGAAACCGAGCGGCTTATTCAAAACGGCATGCGCGCGCTGTTGAGCCATCGTACATCGCTGGTCATTGCGCACCGTTTGTCGACGATAAAGTACGCCGACCGCATTATCGTGTTATCGCACGGGGAAATCGTAGAGGAAGGAACGCATGAAGAGTTGCTGCAGTACGGAGGAGTCTACGCCAACCTCTATCGGCTGCAGTACAGCGAACACGGGCCCTAATTGTTGCCCGTAGTTTCCTCGGACTGCTCGTCGACCACGTACCATCGACGAGCCACTTTGTCATACGAGAGGCGCTTGCCGGATATGGTAAGATACCGCCCGTCTTCCCGGGCAAAGAGACGTACCTCGTTGGAAATGACGTTTACCTCGCTGACCTGGAACGCGCTGCCGTCATATTGAATCCGGCTGCCGTCCGACGGCAATTTCTGCTTGCGCTCGGTATAATAGTCGTACTCATAGGCGAGACAACACAACAGCCGACCGCATGGTCCGGATATCTTCATCGAGTTCAGTGAGAGGTTCTGCACCTTGGCCATCTTGATCGACACGGGCCGCAGCTTGTCGGTTATCCCGTGGCAGCAGAGAACCCGTCCGCACACTCCGGTGCCGCCGAGCACGCGAGAATCGTCCCGTACCCCGATCTGTCGCAGCTCGATTCGCATGCGAAACTCCGAGACAAGATCCTTCACGAGCTCTCGGAAATCGACCCGCGTGTCCGCGGTGAAAAAGAATAGGATCTTGGGTTCTTCGAGCATATAATGCGCCGAGACGAGCTTCATAGATAAGCCGTGTGCGCCGATCTTTTCCCGGCATACCTCGAGCGCCTCCGATTCCCGTTCGAGGTTCTCCTCGAACCGCGCAATGTCGGCGTCGGTCGCGACACGCTCTACCGAACGAACGTGTTCCCACGCATCGGCATTCTCCGCGGCGATCGGCCCCAACACCCGGGCGAGCTCCAAACCATATCGGGAGGAAACAATAACGGCGTCACCACAGTGCAGCCGAGAAACATCGGAGTCTTCGTCGAACCGACATAACTCTGTCTCGCTCGAGTGCACGACCTTTACTATGAAATATGTATCTTCTTGTATCTCGGCGCATTTCCCCGCATGTCCGCAGACCGGCGAGGATATTGCCGATACGCGTTCGGCCATCGATACCTCTTCCTTTTCCAAACCGAGACGGTGCCTTAGTGGGAGAGATCAACCAGCATCCCGTGGATCTCTTCGACACGGCTCATGAGCTGCATTTGGGTTTCCTGACTCTGCAGCATGCCGCGCACAAGTCGGTCGAGTTTTTCGTCTATCACCTGCACGATCGCAAATCGTTTCCGATTGAGCACATTCCCCCCTGAGGTGTGCTCGGCCACTTCGAGGGTATCACCCACGGTGCGGCGTAGAAAGGATTTTACCGCGTTGCGGTACTGCTGTACCGCGGTGAACGTTCGTTTATGCAGCAGCTCATCCCCGAGCTCGTGAATCGAATCAAGCAGTCCTTCGATTTCTTCTTCGCTTAACTGCTCTTTTGGCTGTTGGACAAACTCCGGTTGCTCGACTTCTTCCTGAAAAATCGAACGAAACGCCGGAGCTCGAGGTGCCTCGGCATCCGATGTTCGCTTTTTCCCGGAGTTGCGACGAAACGAGAAAAAGCCGTCATTTTCAATGCGTTCCATTGCAGCCATCGGTGCTACCTACTCGGAAAATGAGTATGCGCAGCTCGAGCGGATTCAACCGCTGCCTGAGGTCGAGACGGATAAAACGCGGAGGCGTTCAGCTTGTAATTTACCCTCGCGGGAAACCCCTCCGAACTGTTGGCGTCCGCCTCTCCTCGTATAGAAACCGACCCGTCGATTATGACGCCTTCTTCGGCAATCAACCGCGGGGCGTAAATGTCGCCGACAATCATTGCCGAAGCGAGAATGATGACTTTCTCGGTAGAGGAAATCGTACCACGTACGATCCCGCCCACAACGACGGTTCCCGCCTCGATGTTGCAGTCCGCGCGACCGTCTTGGCCCACCAGTACTTTACCCTTCGTCTTGATGGATCCGGTAAAATCACCGTCGACACGGAGAAGCCCCGCCAATTCGAGGTGACCACGGAAATGGGTACCCTCGCCGATTATCGAATTAATGAAAGAATCTTCGGAGTTGTACCCCATGTACCATTCTTACCCGTCAGGAGTCCCTGTCGGACCACCGTTTGAATTCATTTGAAATTTTAAGAAACGCCGAGGGGTCGATAACGTCGGTGCCGAGCCAGATTTGGAAGTCAAGATGAGGCCCCGTCGATATTCCTGTATTTCCGAGGCGCCCGAGGCGCTGACCTTGGTACACCTCGTCGCCTTCCGACACCTCGACGTTTTGCATGTGGGAATACCGTGTCCGAAAGCCGTACTTGTGCCGTACGAGCACGTACACACCAAAACCCGGGTCTACGCCCAATTCCGTCACTTTGCCGTTCGCGCTTGCCACCACGGGTGTGCCGGGGGACCCGGCGATGTCTATTCCCTTATGAAGATACCACTGGTTCGTGATCGGATGCACGTTCGGCCCGAACTCCATGGTTACCCGTCCGAGCCCGGAAGACACCGGCCATTGGTTTGGTATGTCCGCGAGCAACTCTTTCTGAGCCTCGAGCACCTCCCGAACGTCCTCTAAGGGTCCTACAGACGCCTCGAGCATGCTCGCCAGGTTCTCAAGTTCTTGAATTTCCTCCAACTCGCCCGCCGATACCTCGCGGACGTTGAGAAACGCCGACAAGTCCCCACCGCTGGAGTCCTCAGACGATAATTCGTCGGCTGAAGCAATATCCAGCCCCTCGAGTGTTTGAGTAAGCGTGTCGCCGAAAACTTCGGAGACCTTGGCTACTTCGGAAACCTCTTCCCGAATGGACTCGAGGCTTGCCTCGGTACTTTCGAGAGCTTCCGTCCGCTGACTCATAAGCCGTGACGCGCCGGAGGAAAGCGTGGAGAGATAAAAGAATCCGGCCACCAAACCTACAATGACCAATCCGATGAAGGCTATCGCAAAGGTATTGATTTGGAAGTTCACAACGCGTTTCTCTGAGTGGGGGATAAACATCACCGTAAACCGTTGTCTTCCCAGCTTCACGAAGCCGGTTGCGGCGCGCTTTATCCCCCTTGCAACACGCCGGACGAACTTCGATACCGGAGAATGACCGGTAGTGTTCCCGTGAGTACTATCCGTATTCTCTGACAAAAGGTGCTCCTCTTCCCTCATTATCGGCATCGAAAGGCCGCATCTCTCCTAAGTATGTGAACTTAGCATGGGTGTATAAGTTTGTCAAATGCACAAACGTGCTCACAACGTTGACTCCCAGGTGCTTCCGTGCTATCTTCCACCACAAGAAGTTTTCCTTCGAGTTCGTTACCCTTACAATTACGGAAGTCCTATGAACCTTTTTGACTCTCATGCCCACATCGGGCTGATCAATGAAGACCCGATCGAACAGCTCATGATCGTTCAGGAGGCCCGCCAGGCAGGCGTACACGGCATCTTGAGCATCTGCAATAACCTCCGTGACTTCTTCCAGGTTTACGATAACTTGAAAACCGCTACTCATGTCTACCACAGTGTCGGAGTATCGCCCTCAGAGGTGGTAAACCCCGGCAAAGACTGGGAAATGCAGATCGAAGAGGGGGCGAAGCTCGATAGAGTCGTTGCCGTCGGGGAAACCGGGCTCGATTACTACCGTAAGTTCGGCAACAAGGATTCCCAAGTCGAGCTCTTCATCCGTCAACTCGAGCTTGCCGATAAACTGGACGTTCCGGTTGTTATTCATAACCGGGAAGCCGGTCAGGACGTCCTCGAGATTCTGCGCGACAGGATCCCGCGGCGTGGCGGCGTACTTCATTGTTACTCCGAGGATGCCTCCTACGCGCAACAAGCGCTCGAACTGCCGCTCTATATCTCGTTTGCGGGCAATGTAACCTATCGCAACGCCCGAAACCTTCATGAAACCGTAAAGAGTATCCCGCTTGACAGGATGCTCATAGAATCGGAGAGCCCCTTCATGGTACCGGCGGCATATAGGGGAAAACGAAATCGTCCCTCTTATTTGGGCGAAACGGCGAAGTTCATTGCAGAGCTGCGCGAACAACCCGTGGAAGAAATCAGCGAAGCGCTGTACGAAAACACGCGACGTCTGTTCAACATCGCATAACGCAAACACCTTGACCGTTCTCACCCGTAACGGGTACAAACACTGCAAGCGTGTGCCCGAACTTCACTGCGTGGTGACTGTCGCGGCTCATGGGGGAGTTTGAGTGCGAGTTTTCGTCTACGGCAGTTCCACGGTCGAGCACGCCGTGTTATGGAGATTAACGGCCGGCAGCCGGATTGCCGGCCTTTTCTGCGCCGACATCGGCACATCGCAACTCGGGCTGGCGAAGCTCCTCGGCGGTGGGCGTGAGGATCCTGCGGAGTTGGTAAGCGAGTGCCGTTCTCGCAAGGTCGATGTTGCCCTGCTGAGCCCACAGGAGCCGGGGTCAATAGGGTTGGGTACCGAGCTCCGTCGTGCAGGGATAACCGTCATTGCCCCCGATGAGCACACGCGCCGGCTCGAGACAACTCCTTCGTCCATGCAGTCGTTCGCCGCTCAATATGGGATACCGACCGGAAAACCGGATGATACAGACGTCACCGTTTTTGCGCTCACCGACGGTCGTGACGTCCGCTCTTTTTCTCCGTGTCGACGACACGTTTTCACTGATCGCAATGGCCGAGGAACTGCTCGCGAAATAGCGGGGGCTCTCACTCCCGTACCGTGGCTCGACTCGTCGTTTCTCGATCGAGTTCAGGAAGAGATCATCCACAGAACCGTCAACGCTCTTCTCGACAGCAAGCTGCACGAGAGAGGTTTTCTCGGTTTCGGCATCGGCGGGAGCAACGAAGGCCCGGTGCTGAGCTCCATGAGGTTTGGATTCGCAGAACCGGAAGCAGCTTTGTTCATGCCGTTATTGGATGCCGACTTCGGCGCGCTCCTGGAAGCTCTCGCTGAAAACAGATTGGCCTCGGAGCCGTTCCGGATGAGCGATAGATACGCACTCGCCTTCGTCCTAACCAACAGGTCGAATGCCGCCATCGAGTTTCGTAACCCCGCGCTCGCGTTGCCGGGGTTCCCGGGCAAAAACTATGCGGTTTTTCTCTCTCACGCACATAAAGTCCGGGGGGAAGTCTCAATCGAGCCGGGGGCTACCGTAACGGCGGTGGGATTGGGCAGGGACCCGCTTCAAGCACGACAGAGGGCGCTTACCCTCGCGGGCGAGTTAGCTCAAAGCGGTCTCTCATTTCGCAAGGACGTCGGCTCCAATATCTTCGTCTGATGCCGTTTTCAGTGCGGTAAGGGTCACTCGAAGTGCTCGCCCTGCCGACGACGCGTCTCGTACATGAGAATACCGGCTGCAACCGATACATTCAGTGAGTCGATGTGACCGCCGGTGGGTATGCAGACGAGCTCATCACACCGCTCGCGTACGAGACGGCTTATCCCCTCGCCCTCGCTCCCGAGAACCAGCGCGGTACGGCCCTCGAGCTCGACCTGAGAGAGTGTTCGTCCCTCTGCGGCGGCCCCGTATACCCAAAAACCCGATGACTGCAGACGCTCTACCGCCCCCGCTATATTAGCGACCGTTACGCGCGGGACGTGTGCGGCCGCACCGGCGGATATGCGTGCCAATGTTGCCGTATCTCCGACCGCGCGTCGTTCTCTTGTGATAACGATGTCTGCTTCGAACTGGTCCGCACTGCGAAGGATTGCGCCAAGGTTGTGCGGGTCGGTTATGCCGTCGAGGACTACGGCAAGCGAGCTCGCACCGGAGAGGGAGCCAAGAAACTCGTCGAGAGACCCCGGAAGCTCGACTCGCGGGACTCGCCCGATGAGCACTGCCCCACGGGCGTACTCACCACCGAGACGGCTCAATTCGGACGCCGAAACCATTTCGACCGTCACACCGCGGCTTCGGGCAAGCGCTTCGATGTCACGCGCCTTCTTATTACGTGTACTAAGATATACCGTACCGGCTACCTCGGGACGCCTCAGCGCCTCAAAAACAGCGTGGTATCCTGCATACGTATGGTTCGCTTCGTTCGGCCCGCCGGCTCCGCTATTCCGACTCGGCATAGTCCCGTATCTCGTCGGCAACGCCGTCGTGGTTTGTATCACGTTCGTAACGTTCCACGTAGACCCCGTCTTTAATGAAGACCCACAAATCGATGGAGCCATCGTGGTTCGTATCGAGCTCCTGGCGCTGCAAAACCTCGTTGGAATAGAAGTAAAAGTCGTCCATTTTGCCGTCGTGATTGTGGTCGACAGCCTCACGGTCTTTCATGAGATCTTCGTCGATTCGCACCGCATAATCCACCGACCCGTCGTCATTGCGGTCGTCGACCATCCATTCGTCGTCATCGTACCGTTCGGCGTCGAAGAACTGGTCTTCCGCGGGCTCGCGCGGCTCGCGCGGCTCGCGGTCATCCTCGGCCTGAGCGGCAAGACCGCCGGCGGTCAGCCCCACGGCGATGACCACCAGGACCACGGTGCGAGAGACCCCGCGCATTTGCATCTTCTCAGGTAACATGTACAACTGATTATCGTGCGTCACAGCGCTCAGGTTTAGCTTACCCGAGATATTTTATTTCAAATGCGCCGGTGCGGGCCGGTTAGCCGATCCGAGACAGCGGCACCGGATCCGGGGATTCTTCTTCGCCCTCGACTTCTGAAAGCTCTTGGAGGAGTTTTTTCGCCTTGCTCGACAGCTTTTTCGGTATGTCTATGTGAATCTTCACGTACATGTCGCCACGTTTCGACGGGTCCTGCAAGCGCGGCACCCCTTGGTTTCGAATCCGCAACATCTTCTCGTTTTGCGTACCGGCGGGGATGTCGAGCTTGACCCGCTTTCCATCCAGGGTGGGCACCTCTATTTTGGCTCCGAGCGCCGCCTGCGTAACGCTGATCGGGATCATGCAGTACAAATCGTTACCGCGTCGCTCGAAGTACTCGTGCGGCTTCACGCGAACCACCACGTAGAGGTCGCCGGCAGGGCCTCCGTTGGGGCCCGCATCCCCCTCGCCGCGCAGACTAATGCGCTTGCCGTCGTCAATACCCGGCGGAATGGTCACCTTGACCGTACGCTCTTTTTCCAAAACACCGTTTCCGCCGCACTTACTACACGGGTTCTCAATGATCTGCCCTTGGCCGGCACACGTGGGACACGTGCTTGCAATGGAGAAAAACCCCTGACTACGGCGCACCTGACCGACTCCGCCGCATGTCGGGCAGGTTTTGCTCCCGGAGCCGCCCTCGGCTCCCGTCCCGTTACACGTATCACAGCTTACGTGACGCTTGTAGGTAACTTCCTTTTTCGTCCCGAAGACCGCTTCGGCGAAGGTAACTTCCATGTCGTAACGGAGGTCCGCACCGGCGCGCACTGAACTGCGCCGCCCGCCGCGACCACGTCCGCCACCACCGAAGAACGTTTCGAAAATATCACTGAAGCCACCGAAAATGTCTTCGAAGTCATGGAATGCGTGAGAGAATCCTTCGCGCCCTCCGCCGCCCATGCCTTCGAGTCCGGCAAAACCGAATTGGTCGTAGGCCTTGCGCTTATCGTCGTCGGCAAGTACCTCATAGGCCTCGGTTGCTTCTTTGAACCGTTCTTCTGCCTCAGTATCCCCCGGATTGCGGTCCGGATGGTTGGATACCGCCACTTTCCGATACGCCTTCTTGATGTCGTCTTTCGAGGCCCCTTTTTGGAGGCCCAGCACTTCGTAGTAATCTCGTTTGGCCAAAGCTTCCGTATCCGATGTTTTCGAGTTTAGTGGTCTTTCTTCTCTTCTTCATCGACTACCTCGTAGTCGACGTCTTCAGCATCATTTGCTTCGGACTCAGAGGCTTCACCCTCCGTCGAGCCCTCTTCTTCGCTTCCGGCGGCCTCGCCTCCTCCGGCCGAGGGATCGCTGTCGGGGCTCTGCTCTTCCTGCGACGAGTTTTTGTACATCTCTTCTGCGAGTTTGTGGGAAGCCTGCTTGAGCTCCTCGGTCTTTCCCTTGATTTCGGCGAGGTCGCCGTCTTCGAGAGCCGTTCGAAGCGCCGCGACAGCCTCGTTTATCTGCTGCCGGTCAGCGTCGGAGACCTTATCTCCAAAATCGTTGAGAGATTTCTCGGTCGAATAGATGAGACTGTCGGCCTCGTTACGCGCCTCTGCCATCTCTCGGGCTCGCTTGTCCTCGTCGGCGTGCGTCTCCGCTTCGTTGACCATCCGCTCGATTTCTTCGTCGGACAGCCCCGATGACGACTCGATCCGGATCTTTTGCTCTTTGCCGGTACCAAGGTCCTTTGCCGAAACATGAACGATTCCGTTCGCGTCTATGTCGAACGAAACTTCGATCTGTGGCACGCCCCTCGGTGCCGCCGGTATGCCGACAAGGTCGAATTTGCCCAGAGTGCGATTTTGGCTCGCCATCTCTCGCTCGCCCTGGAGAACGTGTATGGAAACGGCGTTCTGATTGTCCGCCGCCGTAGAAAATATCTGACTCTTACGGGTCGGAATGGTTGTGTTGCGCTCTATGAGCTTAGTAAATACGCCGCCGAGGGTTTCGATTCCTAAGGACAACGGCGTAACGTCGAGCAGCAACACGTCTTTTACGTCTCCACCGAGAATCCCGCCTTGGATGGCGGCGCCGCTTGCAACTACTTCGTCGGGGTTTACGCCCTTATGGGGATCACGTCCGAACAGTTCTTTCACAACCGCTTGGACCGCGGGAATGCGGGTAGAACCGCCCACGAGAATGACCTCGTCGATGTCGGAGGCGCTGACCCCGGCGTCCTTGAGCGCCTTGTTGCACGGCTCTTTCGTACTCGCCACGAGCTCGCTAACCATCTGCTCAAATTTTGCCCGCGAGAGCGAGTACTGCAAATGCTTGGGACCGGTGTTATCCGCAGTTATGAAGGGAAGATTTATGTCACTGGCTTGCGTCGTGCTCAGCTCCTTCTTGGCCTTCTCCGCGGCTTCCTTGAGCCGTTGGAGCGCCATTCGATCCTGAGCAAGGTCTATCCCGTAGTCGTTCTTGAAATTCGAGACGAGCCAATCAATGATCTGCTGGTCAAAGTTATCGCCGCCGAGGTGCGTGTCGCCATGCGTCGACTTTACCTCGAAGACGCCTTCGCCGAGCTCGAGGATTGAAATATCGAACGTTCCACCACCGAGGTCGTAAACGGCAATTTTCTCGTCTTTGTCGTCCTTTCCGAACCCGTACGCGAGAGAAGCAGCCGTTGGCTCGTTTACAATGCGCTTGACTTCCAAACCGGCAATTTTTCCGGCATCCTTGGTGGCCTGCCGTTGCGAGTCGTTGAAATACGCGGGGACGGTGATAACGGCCTCGGTAACGCTTTCTCCGAGATAGTCCTCCGCGGTCTCTTTCATCTTCTGCAAAACCGCAGCGGAAATCTCCGGCGGAGAATACTGCTTCTCATCTATCTTTACGCGGACCCCGCCGGAACCGTCGTCGTTAACGTGGTAGGGAACCATTTTGATTTCGCTTTCTACCTCGCTGTACCGCCGGCCCATGAACCGCTTGATCGAGAAGACAGTGTTTTCCGGATTCGTGACCATCTGATTCTTTGCCGATTGCCCAACCAGCCGCTCACCTTTCGATGTAAACGCGACCATGGATGGGGTGGTCCGCTGCCCCTCTGCATTCTGTATGACCTCCGGTTCCCCACCCTCCATGACGGCTACGCAGGAGTTCGTGGTCCCCAAGTCGATTCCAATAATTCTTCCCATTCAACTGCTCCTCTTATCGCGACACTTCGACGTTAACATACGAACTCGTTGCCTGCCCGTCCACTCAGGAGTCCGAACTCGGCACCGAAACTTTTACCTTGGCCGATCGCAACACCTTGTCGTTGAGATAATACCCCTTCTGATAGTCCTCGACGACGACGGGTTTGTCATGCTCGCTGTCCTCGTCGGTCATCACGGCCTCGTGCTTTTGAGGATCGAACTCTTCCCCTTCGGAGTCGAAGCGCTTCAGTCCCCATTTGCGCTCGAGCATATTCGTAAACTGTTTTTCAATGAGCGCTACGCCCTCGTGGAACGAGTCGAAATCTCGTGACTCTTCGGCAGATTTAATGGCTCGTTCGAAATCGTCGATGATGGTCACGATATCGAGCAGCAATTGCTTGTTTGCATAGGCGATCGCATCGGCCTTTTCCCGAGACATCCGTTTGCGGAAGTTCTCGAAATCGGCTTGCTTTCTGAGATACTGGTTTTTGAGGTCGCTGTTCTCGCGTTCGAGCTCTTCAACTCGCGCCCGGAGTCTGCCGACCTCGTCTTCGCCCTCTTCGAGAGAGCTCTCCTGTGAGGGCGGATGCTCGGTTGATGTTGCTTCGCCGGCGGCCATTTCCGGAGATCCATTATCCCCATCGCCCTCGGGTCCTACGCCGGCGCTCTCCTGCGATTCCTGGTTTTCTTGGGCGTTTTCTTGGGGCTCGCCCGATTCCGTATTTGTACTTCTCTCGTCGAACTGATGATCTTCGCCGGACATACTTACCTCTACGTTGTTGCTTTGATGAGAAGGTAATCAGCCAGTGTATGGGAGTCAAGCAACGGTCGCCGACCGACCGCCCCGTGACGGCCGGCCGCACTCGCCGGCGTCCGGGGCGCGCCGGGCCGGCCCCGCGGGCCGCACCGGCGCAGGATGCAGGGGCGCCCAGGAGCGTCCCCGGGGGCCGCGCGGAAAAGCCCGGCGCCCGGAGCGCAAAAGCTATCCGGTTTTTCCGGCGAGCTCCAAGATGAGCTCCACCTCGCCGCGGCTGACCTTCATCTGGCGGGAAATCTCGTCGACCTTCCACCCTTGCCGGGCGAGCTTGATTACGGTGTCTCGTGCGCTCATCGAAGGTGCTGCATCGCCTTTTTTCCCGGAGCCCTCCGATTGCCCCTCTTCTCGCAGAAGACTACCGAGCAGTTTCACCTGTTCTTGAGCCTCTCGTCCCACCTCTTCGAGGCGAGTTTCGGTGCGAGCAAGCCACTCACGAGCCGTCTGCAGCTCCTGCATGCGCGACTCGATGTCCGAGAGGGTCGTATCGAGCTGAGAAACCTGTTTCATGGCCTGGTCGGCTTCCTTCTTGTGCGCCGACAGATCACGAACCTGCGACTCGATGGACTCGATCCGGCCGGGCAAATTCTGTAACTCCTGATCGAGCGATTCGAGACGACCTTCGATATCCTCGAGTTGCTGAAAGTTCTTGTCCACACCCTGCGTTGTGGTATCTATGATGCTTTTCTTTTTCTCGAGGCGCTCGTAACGGTCCTCTACTTGCTTCTCTATGTCTTCGAGATTGCGCAGTTGTGCCTGCACCTGCTGAATCGTGTCGTCGCTCGAGCTGAGGTTCTGTAGTTTACTCTCTACCATTTGCGACATATTCATCAGCTTCTTGAAATCGTCTTCCAACGCATCGATACGGCGCTTTTCGGAGAGGAACCGTCCCATTTTCTCGGATGCCTCGCTCGAAAGCTTGCGGATCTTTGCAAACTGTCCCTGGATCTCGTGTGCCTCGTCCCGCTGTGCCTCCACCTTCGAAAGCTCGGCTTTGAGCTCCTCGATGGCCTCCTGCAGTGACACCTTCAGCGAGTCGGCACGCTCGAAGATCTTCGTCTGTTCGACGAAGTTTTTCGTTCGCTTGTCGATTTCCTCGAGACGCACCGAGAGGATCCGCGCCTCGTCGTCTATGCGTCCGAAGAGCTTTTTCTGCGTGGCGTCGAATTGCTCGCGCACTTCCGATACGCTCGCGTGGAACTCTTTGATGCGCTGCTCGCTGTCATCGGAGATTTCTTTGGCGCGATCAGCGAGTTGTTGCTCCAGCGTGTTGTATTGACGACGGAATATCTCGAGCGCCTCGTTCACCTGTGTATCGAGATCCGCGCGCAGCGAGGATACCCGGTCTCGCAGTGAGGTGAGATCTTCCCGCATCGTATCGCGTTCGGCCGTGAGCTTTCCGAACAGCTCTTCCTTTTCGCTCTCGTACTCGCTCTGCATCTTGCGAACGGATTCGCGAACCTGCTCTTCGAGCTCGCTCACGCGCCCATACACGCCGTCCTCGGCTGCCTTGAGATCGTTGTCCACCCGCGCGCGCCATACCGCGGTATCGGAGCGGGCGTTTTCGAGCGACGTGTTGAGTGCTTTCGTGCCTTCTTCAACGTGTTCTTCGAGCTGTTGAATGCGTCCGTGAACATCCTTCTCGAGGCGATCGATCTGCGCCGACACCTCTTCGGAATGTTTCGCAAACTCCTGCTGGAAGCTCTGCTCCGCCCGCTTTCTCATTTCCTCGACTTCTTGTCGCGTGTTTTCTTCAAACGACTCCACGCGGTCCTCGGAGTTTGCCATACGTGTGGTGAGCCGCTCCTGGAACTCGGAGACTTGCTGCTCGAATTTCTCGAACTGGGAATAGAATCGGCTCTGAAGCTCTCCGAGCTTGGAGCGCAGATCTTCGGTGTACTGCTGCTCCACATTGTTGCGCTCGCTCTTGAAGTGCTCGGCCAACTCTTCGATGTGGTTGTCGACACCCTGCTGCCACTCAACGAGCTTCTGATCCATCGCGATACTGCGGCTCTTGAGATCGCTCAAGAAGTCGTCCTCGAAGCCCTGTAACTTTTCAGACACGTTTTCATACGCACGTGTCTTGAGCTCTTGGATTCCGTTTTCGATCTCCTGCATTTCACCGCGAATGCCGTCCATGGCTTCTTTGGCTTCACGCCGGTCGGCCTGACGCTGTTCCTCGAGCTCCTGTCCGAAGGTATCAAAGTCCGCCTTTATCCGCTCCTCGGTGTTGCCCATTGCGTCGCGCAAGACCTGTTCGAGCTCGTCGAGCTCGGTGTTGACCTGCTCGAGCTTGCTGAAGCGGTAGGAAATCTGTTCTTCATAATCCGAGAGGCGGCGCTCGACGTCTCCGAGGATGCGCTCCTCCACTCCTTCGGTGGCGCCGGTTAGTTTCTGCGAAAGCTCTTCTTTGACCGCCGTGATCTCCTGTTCCAGCTCATCCCTTTTGGAGCCGAGATCGCCGCGCAAGTCTTCGAGCTGCGTGGCATATTGCGAACGGAGTTTCTGCACGTCTTCTATGCGTGCACCGAATCGGCTCTCGAGATCTTGAAGGTTCTCGCCGAGTTGCGACACCGCGCGGTCCTGCTCGGCCTTCCAGTGTTCGGTGTTACTCTGGAGCTCCGCCACCGAGCTTTCGATGTGTCCCCGCAGCTCGGAAAGCTTACTGTCGGCCAGCGATTCGGCCTCCGCGCCGATCTGCTTGAACCGCGTATCGATCTGCTCCTTGAGTTTCGCCAGCGCCGTATGCTCGAGCTTTTCTCCGCGCGCGGCCGCCGCTTCGAGCCGCTTCTCGTAGTCCTGCTGGACTTCGGCAAAGCGCTCGGCGTACTGCTCGACGGAGTTCTGGAATTGCTGAACCTCGGCCCGCGTTGTCTCATGCAACTCCTCGTGGAGGTTTCGCATATCTTGTTCTACAGCGCCGGCCAGCTCCTCGCCTCGTTCGCGAGTGCGACCAACCAGATCCTCGAGCTGCCGCACGTGGTTTTCCGAGCTTTCGATGTCGTTTCGGATTTCTACGACACGGTCATCGGCGTGCTGAATAGCGCGGTCTTCCACGTCTTTTAGGGCTTCGAGGTTTCGTTGCTCAAAGTCCTCTACGATGTGCGGTATGCGCTCCTCGAGCTCTTGCATTTTTTCTTGCGAGCTCCGTATGCGCTTTCCGACAGTGTCGATGTACTCGGACTCTTCGCGAATACGATTGATGTTTTCCTCCGCTTGGGAGGTCATCTTCATGAGCTCGTCGAGCGCGGTATCGTAGTCACCGATACGCGTTCCGATTCGCTCGATCTGCGAAGCCCGTTCATTGAGCCCGTCCTCGAGGCTCTGAATTCGATTGAGCACCTCGCGGGCGGCCTTTTGATGGACCTCCAGCTCGATACCCATATCCTTGATAGCCGTCGCTTTCTCCTCGACGATACTGTCGAGCTCGGACTGGACGCGTTCGGCATACCGCTTGACCTTTTCCAAGGATCGGTTGTTGCGGTCCAGTTGCCGGTAGATAGCGAGGATAACAAGAACAATTAATAGGACGATGACATTTCCGGCTGAGAATACCATACGTTCCCACTCCCAGTTATCTGTTCTCTATCGTATTATATACGACATTTGGACATACTGCACATCATAACACAGGGAATTTACGCCATGTTGTACGATTTGATGAGCCAGTTTGCCAGCCGTTTGTACCAAAAGAAGGACAAATCCGCCTTTGATGACCGGAGCGGTTTCACCCGGATATGTGCGGTGCGCATACCGAGCGCGCGTGCGCCCTCGATGTCGTATGCGTAGTTATTGCCGATGTACAACGTCTCTTCCGCTCCGGTGCCAAGCTCATCGAGGAGCGCCTGAAACGGCTCCGGGTTCGGCTTTAGATATCCCACCGTTTCCGATGAAACACGCACGTCCCACAATCCGTCAAGGCCAAGGCGATGGAGTTTTTCCCCGAGAGGAAAATCCGATAGCACCCCGAGCCGAAACCCTGCGTTGCGCAACTGCGCAACAAGCGAACGGACGCCCGGAAAGGCAGGAACCACCTTCAACACCTGCTCCCAGTCCCGATAAATGCGCCGATCGATGATCGTTCCCGCCTCTTCGGCGGAGACCCCGAGTCTTTGCGCAAGCATGCTCGACTGTGTTGCATAGAAATCATCGATCGGACGGACACGTCTGAGCTCGTGGCGAACTGCCCGGAAGTTCGTGATGAGCCGGACCCGCGAGAGAAAGAAGGGGGTCGAGGCAAGGTACATGAGACTGTTCGGATACAGAGTTCCATCCACGTCGAAAGCGACGGCGCGCAGTTGCATATGTCACTCAATATCATCCCGACGAACGACTAAAGTAAAGATCCCCGTGGCCTCCGGCGCGCCTTCGGCCGGCTCGAAACTCCAACTGCGAACCCGCGACCGGAGCTTTTCCTGTGCCTGCACGAAACCCGCACCCCGCTGAAAAATCACCGACCCCGGAACGACGTTACCCCGCGAATCTACCTCGAACACCACCACGAACGGTGCCTCTGCGGGCACACTGCCGCCGAAGTCCGAGGCGGAGAAAAACCCTTCGGGAACCGCCGGCGGGTTGAGCAATTCGCGGCTGCCGCTTCCTACCCATTCGATGTCGCTGTCTCCTGCCGAACCATCGCCGTCGGTATCGTCGGCACCCGGTTCGCCGTCCGAGTCTCCATCGGCTCCCGGCTGGGAAGAGTCCGCGGTATCGTCCCCGTCGCTCCTGCTCTCGAGCGCCGAGACGACGTTGCTCAAGCTTCGCTGAAACTCCGGGTCGGTCGCGACTTTCTCGGCAAGTCCTTCCACTTCCTCGTCGGAGACGTCCTCTGTGGAAAAACCTGCGTCTTCTACGGTCTCACGCGGTTGAGTCGCCCATTCGGGAAGCTCTTCTTGTTCCCCGCCGGATTCGCCCTCGGGCGGGAGGCGCTGAAACTCATCCGCCTCGGGGGCTGTTTGTCGATCCCCCGGTTGCTCTTGTGCCGGGCCGTCGCCCTGCAGCTCTCTGCGAGTGAATTCGTAGGATTCTTGCTGCCCCTCCTCGTCGGGCGGCGCTTGGCTCGAAGGTGCCTGCTGGTCCGGCGAGGCCTGTTCTTGGGGTGTTTGTTGGGCGGGCGGCTCTTCCTCGGCGGGCGCCTCGGGCTCCGAGGCACGCTCGGGCTCGGATTCCGGCTCGGCCTCGGGTTCCGCCTCCGGTTCGGGTTCGGGCTCGGCCTCGGTTTCGGCCTCGGGTGTCGTTTCCGGCTGTGGTTCCTCGCCGGCACGTTCCGATTGGAGACCTTCGGGCTCCGGTTCCTCGGCGGCCTCGTCCTCCGGAGTGTCGCGTTCCACAGGCTCCATGCTTACATAGAGTGGGCCCGAAAACTCGGGAAACGGCTCGGTACGCCAATCTCCGAACTCAAGGATGAGAAACGCGACGACGTGAACGGCAATGCCGGCGACGAGCGCCAAGCCAAGCCGCTGTCTCTCCTCTCCGGTCATTCGCTCTGCTCACTCCGCTCCTCAAGCGTACTGAGATTCACCGCACGAAAACCGTTTTCTCTGAGAATGTCGAGTACCGTCACCATGAGGTCGTAGGAAATGCCTCGATCCGCCTCGATGACGACGCTGCGCACCCCGGTTTCACTCTCATCTTCCGGTATGTCTTCGGCTTCCGCTGCAAGGGCGTCGTTGAGATCTTCGAGGGCGTATCGCTCCCGATTGAGATAGATCTCCTCCTCGCCGGCCACAGTGACCACCAACCGGTTCATCGTTACGGATTCTGAAGAGCTCGAAGAGGGCAAATCGAGGGCAATCCCGGGAGTGGTGATGAAGGTACTCGATACCATGAAAAACACCACGAGTTGAAAGATCACGTCGATCATTGGAATGAGATCGACTTGAGCCTCCGGGCGAAGCCGTCGCCTAAACTGCATCGTGCTCCCCCTTCAGCAAGAAGACCATCTCGGTAACCCGGTTCTCCAGCTGAATAATGCGATGGTTTACCTTGCTTACGAGCGCGTTGTAGAAAATTATCGCCGGGATTGCCACGATCAGCCCGGCGGCAGTCGTTACGAGCGCCTCGGATATGCCCTGGGCGAGAAGCGCCGGGTTTCCACCGGCCTCGGAAAAGTCGCCGAGCACGCCAAAGGCTCGGATATTGCCGGTTACCGTCCCCAACAGCCCGAGCAGGGGGGAAATATGGGCGATGGTTCCCAGAAAGGAGAGGTATCGCTCCATGCGAGGAATCTCCATGTTTGCCGCATCGGTAATGGCCGCCTTGATGGTTTCGTGCGACTGATCCCGTTTCTCTATGCCGACTCGCATGAGATTGGTGACGGGGCTGGGATTATTCTCACAAATGCTCAACGCCTCGTCATAGTGGCCCTTCTCGAGGGTAGACCTGAGGCGTTCGATCATGACGTTCTCGTCCCCGCGAATGCGCCGAAAGAAAATGAGCCGTTCCACAATGATTACGACGGCGATGATCGAAAGGACAATGATGAGTATGAGGATTAATCCTCCTCGATCCAGCAAGCTTAGCATGTACACTTCTCCTTAAACGTTAGAGAGACACTCGAGTCTTGAGCACAAAGCGAAATCCGGGCGCCACGAACGGGAAGTCGTCGGACAAATCCTCGCCGATGCGCGGGCGCCCTTCCTTCATAAGCGGTGCAAAGACGTCCAAAAGGTCGGCGGATATCCTCACCGACTCGGTGACATCCAGATACCCTGAGAGATCGAGCTCCGGTGTCGATAAGCCCTGATACACTTCCTCAGAGAAATCCGCACGAGCACCCATAGTCTCCTCTTGGTTCTTTATTTCAGCGCCAAGCCGGATATCGTGAAGCGGATCGGTTTTGGCCCGATCGAGAAGTATCGAGTGCCATCCGGCCTCGAAACCGAGGGGGCTGAAATCGAAGCGCATCGTAGCCTCCGGCTCAAACGAAAGCCGATCCTCGAGCTCATATGTAATGGCCCCGGTTTCCTCCACGTAACCGAGCAAATCCGGAACGCTATGTAGCCAGGCAACTCGACCGGAAACCTCCGAGGTGATCGGTGAGTCGGGGACGTCTACACGTACACCCGCCTGCCCGTACCATTCTTCGGTCCAACCGGGAATCTCGCCGTCATCATCCGCGGTGGCGAACGTGGGAAGGTCTTGCCACCTCTCGGCAAACCGAAGCGGTTTCGCCTCCATTCCGCCTTCGAGACTCATGGTCCACGCGTCCCCGGGGGTAGCGGTGATTTCTGCTGTAAAGGGCACGTAGACGTAGTCTTCGAGCGGCCATAGCACACCAACTTCGGCTCCGGCCGCAACCTGTCGCCCCAGCAAGAGGTCTGCGCCTATGGCGAGACCGAACCCCTGGGCAACCGCGTCATCGTCGTCTTCGAAATACTGAAACAGATAACTCATGTCCGTGTAAAACGTTCCGACGTCGGTGTCTACGTTTACCCGGGCACCGGGATGTGCAAACGATTCGGCACCCGCCGGTGCCAGCGACTCGTCGGCGACCGAACGCAACCGCTCCGCGTACCCTGCGTCGACTCGTGGAGAAAACCGAAACTGCTCTGCAAACGGCACGTCGAGCTCACCACTGCCCTCGAGAAAGCGTGACTTGGTAGAGAAAAACGTCGGCTGTCCTTGCAAGCCGCGCTCGTGCTCGATGAAGCCGAGCTCCAACCGTCCCGTCGTTGTCTCGCCGCCTTCGATCCACCCGGAAAGCTCCTCGGTGCGATCGAAATAGCCGGTTCCCGCCTCTTCGAAGTTGTAGCCGTCACGCCCGTCATGGCTGAACTGCAGGCGAAACCGCGGGCTCTCGCCCAGCCGGTACAACGAAAGGGAGCCGAGAATGTGATTCATCGAACCGGCTCCGAGTACGGCGTCGCTAAACAGTGACACCGTATCGGAGGGCTCGGTCGTAACGTTCGCACCGTCACCTTCCGGACCCGGAATCTCAAAGGCGGCCGGAGAAATGGCAAGCTCCGCTTCAGTCGGCAGCGGGACTCCTACCTCGCCACGGCGCGCCTCCGCCGTTTGTGGCAGCTCCGCCTGCACTTGCTCGAGCTGTGCCTCTTCCACCTCGAGAAGAAGCTCGGGAAGCTTGATCTCGGTGTCCTGTGGAGCATCGGGGCCGGGTTCCCGGTTTGCCCGCTCCTCGATGGAAGGCTCTTCGGCGTCTTCGCCCGTGTCCTGAGCCACTGCCGTAGATACTACACCGAGGGCGAGAAGCACTGAAAGCAGGGCGACCGAACACTGGGCAATCCACGTTCCGGCGCGCTCGATACCCATCACGCTTCCTCCTCGACGAGCTCGCGGGCCTCTTCGGTCCATTCCGAGTTCGGAAAGTTCTCCTCGAGTTGCTCGAGGATGCTCCGTGCCTCGGCCTCACCACCGGCAAGTATACTTGCCTCCGTGGCACGGTAGAGCGCTTGCGCGGTGAGCCCGCTGTCCTCGGGATACGTAGCGGCGGCATTGAGAAACGCATCCCGTGCTTCGGTGGGTTCAGACTGTCGAACGTAATACTCACCCAACAGGAAGTACGCCTCCGAAGCTGCTTGCGGATCCTCGTCCTCTTTTTCAGCCGTCGATTTCAACAACGGCACGATCAGATTCTCTCGCTCGATATCGCCGCCGCCGTCGCGAATGGCAATCCGTGCCGCTTCGAGAACGGCTCGACGGCCTTCTTCGGTTTTCGTCCGCCGGTTCTGCTCGATGCGAACCCACAATTCCGCCTCTCTCTCGGAGAGCCCTCCGATGCGCAACAGCAATTCGTCAATGCGCTCTTCGGCGTTCACCGCCTCCGCTTGGCGGGGATAGGTGGATATCAGGCGACTGTAGAGATTGAGGGCGCGACGATAGTCACCGCGGTCACGGTGCACTTCGGCCGCCCGCTGCATCGCATCCGCGCGAAACGAGCTCTGCCGGTGCTCCTCGATGAGCTCCTCCCACAACAACAGTGCCCCCGACGCTTCGCCCACCTCAAATGCGCTTACGCCTCCCCAATACAATGCAGGACCGATCAAATCGCCCTCGGGGAAGTTTGCCCGATACTCGAAAAAGGCCTGCCGTGCCTCGCTGTACTCCTGGGATTGAAACAGCACCTCTCCGCGCCGGTACATACCTTCTTCCGACAACCCGCTTTCGGGGTACCGCTCGAACAACACCCGATACTGTGAAACCGCTTCCTCGAGACGCCCCCGTCGCTCCAAGCTCTCCGCGTACTCGAACAGCGCGTCATCGGCAAGCTCCGAATCGGGGGAATCGGCAAAGACATTTCGAAACTGCGTGTCGGCGTCGTTATACTGCTCCGTCGCTTTGAGA
This sequence comes from Spirochaetia bacterium, assembly GCA_041686235.1. Lineage (GTDB taxonomy): Bacteria > Spirochaetota > Spirochaetia > DSM-27196 > PWMO01 > JAAAOH01. The sequence continues at coordinate 60,916 of JAWLED010000005.1, forward strand.
CTTCGTCCCAGAAGCAGCGTTGCCTCCAACTCGACTTGCTCGTCTTCTGCGAGCGAAACCGCTCTTCGCAAGAACTCGGCAGCGTCTTCATGAGCGCTCCGGTTGAACGCGCTCCATCCGGCCAGATACGCGGCGCGGGGGGCGAACTCATGCTCCGACTCGTAGTCGATGAGTGCGGCGAAGAATTGCTCGGCCTCCTCGTACCGGGATAGGCGATAGTTCGCCCAGCCCTGATAAAAGAGCGAATACGAGTACATGACAAGAAGCTCGGACTCGTCTTGTAAGCCCTCGTAGTCGCCCGGGCTGCCCGGCAACTCTTCGAAGGCGGCAATTGCCGACTGATATTCCTTCAGGGCTACATGGGAAAGCGCCTCAATATAGCGAACTTGCACGTATACCCCGGGTTGCTCGGTTGCGAGATCCTCGTGGGTGCCGAGTACGTCCTGTACCCGCGTAATGACTTCATCGAAGCGCCCCCCTTCGAATAACAGTTTTGCAAGCTCGAGTCGCGCGTCGACGTCTTCGTCGGCAACAGCTAAGTAATCGCGTAAGCTCTGAATTGCCTCGTCTCGCTCTCCCAACCGTCGGTGCAGCAACGACTTCAGCCACAGGAGATTCTCCTCGTAGTCACCCGCCCGGCCGGAATCCAGCGTCTCCCGTACCTGGGCTAACGCCTCCTCGTCCGCTCCGAGCCGATACAACGCAAACGCCCGCAAGTATTCGCCTTCGTCGCGAAAGTCGCTGTCGGGATACTCCGTAACTGCTTGGTCTAACGCTTCGCCGGCAGCTTGTGCATCTTCCTCGTCGAGATAGAGGTTTGCCAATCTCAGAAGGACGCGGTCTCCGAACTCGCCGAGCCCCTGAGAGACCGCCTCTTCGAGGACCTCGATCGCCTCGTTTGTACGTCCTTGGTTGGTGTGAATCTCGGCGAGATAAAGCGGCACGGTGTCGGGAACGGTACCTTCCTCGAGGTTCCACACCCGACTGAGGTAGAGCTCGGCCGTTTCTTCGCGGCCGCTGTTGTAGCTTTGCATGCCGACCTGCATCCAGAGATCTTTGAGGACCTCGCTGCGTCCGGAGAGGGCCTGCTCGGCATCCTGAACGATCTCGCGCGCCGTCTCAGAGCGGTCGAGCTCCTGCGCCAATTCATACGCACGGCGAAAGGCGGTTCCCGAAATCGCCGGACCGGCTTCGGTGAGCTCGAGGAACAGATCCAGCGCCTCGTCTCGGCGCCCAACCGCCCGCAATGCCTCAGCACCGTAGAGTTGCACATTGGTACGCCATTGTTCGTCGACCACATCCGCGTCGATGCGGTCGTAGAGCTCTACCGCACTCTCGTAATCCTCCTCGCGAATGTAGAGGGACAGCAGCAGAGACAGACCGTAGGACTCGTCTTCGGCAACGTCGACCTCCGCAAAGAGGTTCTCCAGGCTCTCCACCGCGGG
>JAWLED010000153.1:0-4126 GCA_041686235.1 Spirochaetia bacterium
GCCCTCGACGGGGTGGCGTTCCACCTTGGCGGTGTTGTGGGTTACGTCGTAGACCTGTGTGAGCCCGAGCTCGTCGGCCGGTCTGCCGAATACGTCGCGAAACACCTCGCAAATCCGGTGGAGAATCAGCTGCCGGTTGGCAAATGCCATGTTCACCGCGCACTGCATGGCGGCAAAATAATCCTGTCCCTCACGGGACCGAAACGGAGCACAGGCGAGCTGTTTGTCGGGAACCTGGATTTCGAGGTAATGGTTCCCCGAACCGAGGGTGCCCACTTGCTTGTATCCTCGCTCGATCGCGCGCTCACTTACCGCCGATGCGCGCGCCCCCGGCATACGGCCTCCTTCTTCCGTACGACGGAGGTCTTCCTCCTCGGCATACCCGTGCTCGCGCGTCCATTCCATCCCGCCTTCTATGAGCTCGCGAAACACATCTTTGGAAATCGAAAGCAGCCCCTCTCCTCCGACCCCCGCCGGCACCCGTGCAGTACGAGTAGCCCACGATGCGGGGCAGGGATGCCACGTTTACCGCCTGCTCCAATACACCGTCCTCCATTGCCGCGAACAGGGCGCCCTTTTATGAAGGAACTCAATTTTAAGACCTGCCGAAACGGCATCGAATATACCGAGTGGTTTATTCGATGCCCCTATGTGGGCTATCGTGGGGCAAATGAGTGAAGCACACCCTCCCGGAGATATGGGAAGCACACGGTCGATGATCTTCAGCCGGGTCTCGTTTGTAGTCATTCTGCTGGGGATTACCGTACTATTCGGGTTTCTCGTCCGACGGTTCGTTATGCCGACGCTTCTCGCCGCCATAACCAGCGCGCTGTTTGCACCCCTCTATCGCTGGATGGAACGCCGGGTACGGAAGTCTCAGTTTGCCGCGTCACTTACGCTGGTCGTCATTCTGCTCGTGTTCGTCATCCCGCTCGCTGCGTTCGGGTACCTCGCAGTTGATAATCTCATTTTCCACCTCGAGCGCCTTAACCGCAATATTGACGAGGTGCAAGGCTTCGTGGAGGAGGCTGTAGCCGCCATTTCATGGTTGCCGGTTATCCGCCGGCTGAACTTGGAATCACTGGCGGAGAGCGGGCGGCTTCTCGGCTCGGTCTCGGGGCTCCCTACGCAGGTTGCTAGTGGGGTACGGGAGATCGTGACCGGAATCGGCAACTTTCTTCTGTTGGCCTTTATCTATCTGTATTGCCTCTACTTCTTCCTCAAAGACGGCGACCGGATTCTCTCGGCGATTTTTGACAAAATCCCGATGCGGCGGGTCGATAAGAGCGAGATGTTGGGGAAGTTCGTCTCGGTCACGCGTGCCACTATCAAGGGAACCCTCGTCATTGGGTTGTTTCAGGGAGTGATCGGCGGATTAGTGATGGGTATCCTCGGCGTTAGCGGTGCGCTGGTGTGGGGTGTGCTGCTTGTCTTTCTCGCGGCTGTGCCGAACTTCGGTGCGGTACTGGTATGGCTTCCCATCTCGGTCGGCCTGTTTATCCAAGAAGAGGTGGTACGGGGCGTGCTCATGGTTATTCTCGGCGGTGGTCTAGTCGGTTTGGTTGACTATCTGTTGAGGCCGCGGCTCATCGGCGAGGATATCCGTATACATGAGATTTTGGTTCTTTTCGGGGTCCTTGGCGGGCTCGTGGTCTTCGGGGTGTTCGGTCTCATCATCGGTCCGATCGTCATGGCGGTGTTTGTGCAGCTGTGGAGTATCTATGCCGATATCTTCCGACGGGAGCTCGAGTACACCTCAAACGATACGGAATAATCGAATACATATGCCAAAATAGACTCCTGAGTGTATGCGAATCGCGCGCACCTCCTCGTATACTTCTCCACAGCCGAGGTTCTCCAGGGCCTTTATGTGTTAAGGCCGGAGAGAAGGAGGAGGCATATGGATAAGCGATTCCGCGAGCGAATGAGTCGAAATCTCAGAGAGCTCGAACGAGAAATCGTCGAGCGCTTGAACATTGAGTACGACTCGCTTCAAAACATCATGCCCTCGAGTGCCGGCAAAGATCAGTTGGACCTTGCAGAGGAGCACGTAGACCGCGAGACGCTCGAGCTGCTCGGGGAGCGTGATCGAAATCGGCTTTCTCGCATCAGTGCTGCAATTCGCCGCATAAACACCAGCGGCTACGGTCGGTGCCAGCAATGTGGGCGCCGCATATCGAAAAAGCGTCTCGAAGCCATGCCCGACGCCGTGTTGTGTTTCGAATGCAAGAACGCGCGTGAGCAAAACGGCAGACGGTGGACTGCGGTAACTCGATAATGACCACGGGTATCGGTGCAGGCATAGCTCACATGTGAGGAGACGCTCCGGTGGCACGATTGTATCTCCTCGGCACAGGCGCGGCCCTCAGTGATCCTGAAAGAACGACCACGATGCTGGCTGTGGAAAATGATGTCTCGCTCCTGCTCATAGACTGCGGAGGAGACGTGGTGCAGCGTCTGTTCGCCGCCGGGGCCGGCCTGCGCCGATTTTCCGCGCTCATTCTGACGCACGAGCACCCGGATCACGTCTCGGGGTTCCCGCTGTTCATGGAGAAGATGTGGCTCTCCGGCTACGGCGGCGCCATTCCCGTTTGTGGGATTCTCCCCGCCATAGACCAGGCGAGACGATGCTTGGAGACCTTCGATACCACGCGATGGGAGGGCTTCCCGCGGGTCCGGTGGCACGAGGTGTCCCAAGAGGCGGGCGCCGAGGTGTGGTCGGACGAGGGGTTTCGGGTAACTGCCGCCCCCGGCGCACACGGTGTTCCCGTCACGGCGCTGCGCATCGAAGACCTCGAAGGGGGAGGGGTAGTTACGTTTTCGGCCGACACCGAGCCGAGCGCGGCCGTAGCGCAGCTTGCCGGCGGAAGCGACATACTCGTACATGAGGCCACCGGCCGGTTCGCCGGCCACTCAGACGCGGAGCAGGCGGCAGACATTGCCGCGCAGGCCGAAGTAGGGCGGCTTTTGCTCGTTCATCTGCCGAGCGCCGAGCTGCTTGGTCCGGCGACGATGATGCGGGCAACACAACGCTACGGCGCCACCGAGCTCGGGAGCGAAGGCGGGAGCTATTCGTTCTGATGACGAGCCGCTCGCATTCGTGCTATCCCTTGCCGTATGCGGTATAGATGCCTGATCCTCGACCACGATGATACCGCGGTACGAAGCACCGCGGAGATTCACTATCCCTCCTACCTCGAGTCGATGCGCCGGATGCGCCCCGATCTCGAGCCCGTCGACATGAATACATTTCTCGAGAAGAACTTCGACCCCGGTATTGTCCCCTTTCTCACCGAAGAGGTGGGGCTGAGCCGGGAGGAGCTCGAGCTCGAATATGAGATATGGCGCAGCTTTACCACCTCGACGTTTCCCTCCTTTTTCCCGGGTATGCTCGAGCTCATTCGTGAAGTTCGCTCCCGCGGCGGGCTCGTAGCGGTTGTCTCCCATTCCGAAGAGGACATCATAGAGTGGCACTACCGACATGCCGCCGGCGACGAGCTCATGCCCGACTTTATCATGGGGTGGCACCGCGAAGCGGAGAAGCGAAAACCAAACCCCTATCCGGTGCACCGCATACTCGACGCTTTGGATGTGTCGCCCGAAGAGGCGCTGGTGGTAGATGATCTCAAGCCCGGAGTAAACATGGCCCGGGCCGCCGGCGTCGCGGTCGCCGGTGCCGGGTGGGGACATCGGGTGGAGTCCATCGTCTCCGAGATGAAATCGCTGTGCGACGTCTATTTCGAAACCGTGTCCGAGCTGCGCGAATATGTTGTCTCCGGTTCCGTCTCCGGGGCAAGTCGCTGAGCGCGAGGGCGCTCGGCACCACGGTGCCGGGCACGACGGCGCTCGATGGGCCTGCGCACAAGGACCCGAGCGAGAACTCCCGCAAACCGTGCGGCGTAGCCGAAGGCGAGCAGCTGTGCGAGATACCGAAGACTTTCGCCGGGGTCGAGTCCCGCCGCCGCCACCGCTGCAACGATCAAAGGCGCTTGCAGCGCCCATTGTGCGGTGGTGTGGATGAGCTCTGCGGCCACGACCGCGGCAAGCGCGGAGATGCGCCCGGGTGCCGGTAGCCGCTCGGGGGGGACCTCATCGGCGGAGTGGTCGAGCCCGATGCCGAGACGAA
>JAWLED010000059.1:0-18098 GCA_041686235.1 Spirochaetia bacterium
GGAGGAAACGCGGGAAGCGTATGCCGCCGGCTATGCCGGTGTTGCTTTGAAGACCTGCAAGACGCAGACCGCAGCAATCTTGAGCGCGTGTTGGGCGCGCGAAAACGGCATGCAGGTGTCGGTGCAGGATCTCACGAATCCTATGTTGGCGCAAATACCACATGTGTTACTTGCCGCCCACTTCTCGCCGGAGCTCGGCGTGGAAAGCAATTCCATGCAGTTCTGCCCCGAAGCCTCTCGGGCGGAGGCACGGGTTCATCCATATCTCTATGACCGCCGAGACGGCATGCTCTGTCTCTCGACCATAGGCGGTCCCGGTTTTGGATATCGGATCGAAGAGATCCGTAGGGAGCTTCCCGAGTGTGTTGCATGAGAGCGAACCTTCGCAGGAGGTTAGATATCCGATGTACCTAACGGGCATAACCGACGAAGCGGCAGACAGCATCGAAGAGCAAATCGCGGTGTGTAAACACCTCGGCTGGCGGTGGATCGACCTTCGCACCGTCGACGGCACTAATGTCACCAACCTCAGCGATGCTCGGTTCGACCATTTGCTCGGGCAGCTCGACGATGCGGGGGTCCGGGTAAGCAGTTTCTGCGGGGCCATCGCAAACTGGGGGCGCCGCATCGACGACCCTTTTGAAGTCGACCTCGAAGAGCTGAACCGCGCTATTCCGCGCATGCACCGTGCGGGTACCACGTATCTGCGAATAATGAGCTATCGGCCGGAGCCGGGCGCTGAGGCCGGAAAATGGAGCGACGCCGAGATCGAAAAAGAGGTTATCAGACGCGTGCGCGAGATTACTCGGCGGGCCGAAGACGGCGGAATAGTGTGCCTTCACGAAAACTGCGATACGTGGGGCGGACAGAGTTTCGAGCACACGTTGCGACTCTTGGACGAGATCGACTCGAGCGCGTTTTCCCTTGTTTTCGATACGGGGAACCCGGTAGAAACCCTCGACAAACGCGCCGGTGCCTCGGGCCGATATCAAGATGCATACGAGTTCTATAAAGCGGTTCGCGAGCATATCAGCTACGTGCACATCAAGGATGGGTATCGAGACGGCGAACAAACGATATACACCCAGCCCGGAGATGGGCACGCACGAATTGCGGAAATCCTGCGCGATCTACATCGACGAGGCTACGACGGGGGGGTGTCTATCGAGCCTCACGTTGCCGTGGTCCACCACGATCCTTCGGTAACCGCCGACGAGCAGGTCCGCCGGGATGCGTTTGTGGAGTACGCTCGCCGCACCAAGCGCTTGCTCGAGCAAGCGGGGTACGGAGGTTGAAGCAGGATAGGTCGTTTAGAAAAGGGAACTTCGCGCGCCGCCTGCCGTGCGGTATGCTCGGACGGCGGTAGCGATTGAAGAAAAATCGTAGGGAGGTGTAGTTATGAAGAAGGCACTAGTGCTCGTTCTTGCACTGATGCTCATCGCCGGAGCGGCGTTTGCTTCGGGCGAGGCCGAAGAGGAAGGGTACGAATGGCAACCTGATCGGCCGATAAACCTGATCGTCCCGTGGGACGCGGGTGGCTCGACCGACCGTTCGGCACGGACGACCGCGGGAATCGTCGAAGAAGAGCTTGGCACGAGTATTGTCATCGTCAACCAGGCCGGAGCCTCCGGCTCGGTCGGAACCCAAGAGGCCCTGAATGCCGAAAAAGACGGGCTGACCTGGACGGCCGGCGCGGTGAAAGACCTCGGGGTCTATAAGGTTCAGGGATTGCTGGACACGACCCTCGACGATTGGCATCTGTATCTCAACGTAGCAATGCCGAATGTGGTCTCGGTAAACCCCGACACGCCGTACGAGGATTTCGGTGATCTCCTTGATGCGTTCGAGGAAAATCCCGGAGAGATCCCCGTTGCGACGGCCGGAGAAAACTCCGCGGGACACACCGCAATGGAGCTCATTAAGAGCTATACCGACATTGAATATCGTCATGTCACCTACGACGGCGGAAACCCCGCTGTTGTGGCGACGGTAGGCGGCGAGACCGATGTCGTGCCTCAACTGTCGGTTGAACAAGTGGATATGATTCGAAGCGGCGATCTTCGCCCGCTCGCAGTTCTTGCGGACAAGCCGCTCGAGATTTCCGGTTACGATGAGCCGATCCCGCCCATCACCGATTGGGTAGAGGATTTCCAGGCGGCACCGATCTATTTCGGCATTTTCGTGCCGAAGGGCGTACCTGATGAGGTAGTTAACACGCTCGATCAGATCTGGGAAGATGTCGTTATGGATTCCGACGAGCTTCGCGAGTGGGCCGCCGAAAACGCGGTCGTCTTTGACCCGGTTTACGGCGAAGAGGCGTTCGAAAAATCCTTCCCGATGGTCCAAATCGATGCATGGCTCAAGTGGGACTCCGGCGATGCTGAGGTTGAACCGTCGGAAGTTGATATCCCGAGACCCGAATAACGTGCAATTGTTATAACTCCGCGGCGCTCGGTTTTCTCTCCGGGCGCCGCTCTGCGTAAGAGGTAAGGCATGACCGAGACAAAGGAGAAACGACGGCCTGAAATGCCGAAGGCCGACTTCGTTACTTCACTGGTGTTGCTTGCATTCAGTGTTGCAGTCGTTCTGTTATCCACGAGACTACCGCGACTCGAGCATCGAGACATAAACCAATGGACGATACCGGGGCTGGTTCCGGGGCTCATCGGGACCATAATCGGGATAATGGCCATCGTGCTCCTGTTGCGCTCTCTCAGATACGGAGGGCATCACCTCGGATTGACACGACGGCGCCTACGCTCGTTTACCGAGATGACGCAGGTACGGCGGGCGGGGGCAACCCTGGTAATCTCTCTCTTTTATGCGCTGGTGCTCATCGGTCTCGTGCCCTATGCGGTGGGGACGTTTTTGTTCGTGTTTCTCTTCATTCTTCTTTTCACCTATGAAAGAAGTGTCCCGATACGTGAACAGCGCAAAAAGGTACTGGTGGCTGCAGTGGAAGCGGTGATCGTTTCGGCGGCCGTTGCTTCACTATTTCAGTACGTATTTCTGGTACGCTTGCCATAAAGGAAGTATAGAGTATGTTGGAAGGCCTGGGATACTTTTTCGACGCGATAATAGAGTTTGCGACCCTAGGAACCATATTCAATGTGCTGTGGGCGACCCAATTGGGAATCATCGTTGGGATGCTGCCCGGGCTCACCGCAACGATGGGCATTGCCCTCATGACCACGTTGACGTTCAAACTGCCCCCGAACGATGCCGTGCTTATCCTCGTGTGCATGTACATCGGGGCGATCTACGGAGGCGGGCGCAGCGCAATACTGCTGAACATACCCGGAACTCCGGCGAATGCAGCTACGGCGGTCGACGGCAACCCCCTCGCACGCCAGGGAAAGGCAGGGCAGGCAATCGGGATTGCCACCACCGGATCATTCATCGGGTCGATCATCGGGATGCTTCTCTTGGCCACGATCACCCCGGCGCTCGGCAATTTTGCACTGCGTTTCCAATCGTTCGAGTTTTTCTGGCTTGCCGTATTCGGCGTCGTCATCAGCGGAAACCTCACTGCCCCGAAAGACCCGCTCAAGGGGTGGATGGCCGGATTCCTCGGCTTGTTCGTTGCCATGATCGGCATGGAAAGCATACATGCGGTCGTGCGCTTCTCGTTTGGACAGGTTCAACTCTCCGGCGGGGTAAACCTGATTCCGGCGATGGTCGGAGCATTCGGCTTCTCGGAAGTCATCATGATGATGAAATACAAACGGGTAGACGTCATCCAAAGCGAGATAGCCAAGGTGCTTCCGAAACCAAGAGATGTGTATCGGCACTGGAAAACCATATTTCGTTCCGGTGTAATCGGCACCTTTGTCGGTGCGGTACCCGGAGTGGGAGAGGATATCGGCGCGTGGGTCAGCTATGACTTCGCTCGTCGTGCAAGCAAGCATCCCGAAGAGTACGGACACGGTAGCTACGAGGGCATGATTTCGGCGGAAATAGGAAACAACGCGGCCGTCGCCGGCGCGATGATTCCCGTGTTATCGCTTGCAATTCCCGGTTCTGCCCCGGCGGCGGTTCTACTGGCCGCCATGTTCATCCACGGTGTGAGACCGGGACCGATGATCATGACGGAAAACCCGAGTTTCGTATTCACCGTTGTTGCGATGGTGTTTTTGGCCACCTGCGCCATGTTTGTTCTGGGGCTCAGTATGGTCAAGGGGCTTGTAAAAGTCCTTCAGGTACCGAGAGACAAACTCATGCCCATTGTGTTTGTTCTGTGCGTAATCGGCTCGTTCGCGGTTCAGCAGCGTCTCTTCGACGTGTGGGTCATGGTAGCTTTCGGCGTCCTCGGATATCTCATGAAAGAAATGGACTACCCGGTTGCGCCGATGGTACTGGGCATCATTCTCGGAGACATTCTCGATCCGAATCTGCGCCGGTCGCTCGTTGTAACGGACGGCAACTTGCTTCCGTTCTTTACACGTCCGATTTCCGGAGTATTGGTGGCGCTGATTGTGTTCACTATGATAAGCAGATCGCACTGGTTTATCGCGATAAGACGCAGTGCATTCGCCGGTGTCCGCTCAGTGTTTGTCCGATCACGGAGCGGTGATCGAGACGATGGTCCTGAAAATCGCAGCTAAGGAGCATGGAAATGGCACAAAGGAAAATTCGTGCGGGTATCGTCGGATCGGGCTTCTCCGCCCGTTTTCACGTAGAAGCGCTCGAGCGCGTTTACAGTACCAACGTCGAGCTCGTAGGCGTATACTCTCCAACATCCGAACATAAGCAACAATTTGCCGACGCCCACGGCATAACCGCTTTCTCAACGCTCGAAGAGCTTGTCCAGGCGGTCAACGTGGTGCACGTGTGCACCCCTCCCGCGACCCATGAGCCGGTCGCGGTTGCCGCTCTCGAGGCCGGGCGATGCGTCATTATCGAAAAACCCTTTACCGGATACTTCGGCGACGGGAGCAAAGGTTTCTCCGGTGACACGTTTCCCCGCGAACACGGACTTTCCGGCGCACTTTCCTCAATCGAACGCCTGAGACAGGCAGAAGAGCGCTCAGACGGCATGATCTTGTATGCAGAAAACTGGGTCTATGCGCCGGCCGTACAGAAGGAACGGGAAATCATCGAAAAGACCGGCGCACAGCTGCTGTGGATGCACGGAGAGGAAGCCCATTCGGGCTCCCACTCGAAGTACTACGGCATTTGGGCCCACTCCGGTGGCGGGGCGATCATGGGGAAGGGTGTGCATCCGCTCGGTGCGGCGCTCTATTTGAAGAAAGTGGAAGGACGGATGCGCGGAGGCGGTCCGATCCGGCCCAAGAGCGTCAGCGCCCATACGCACGCGGTCACGCGCGCGTCCAATTACGAGGATGCAGGATTTCTCCGCACCGGCTATACCGATATCGAGGATTTCGGCCACGTACATGTCGTCTTCGAGGACGGCACGTTTGCCGACATATTTGCCTCAGAGTTAGTACATGGGGGCGTGCACAATTGGATCGAGGTTAATGCCAACAATCATCGCACCATCTGTAATATCAATCCCAATACCGCAATGCAGACCTATAACCCGAGCGAATCACAATTCGACGATATCTACGTAGTGGAGAAAACCGGCACAAAACAGGGGTGGGCGTTTACCTCGCCGGATGAGGACTGGTTTACCGGCTATCAGCATGAGATGGAGGCATTCTATCGCAATGTTGCAGAGGGCTCACAACCCGAGTCCGACGGGCGCCTTGCCGGAGACATTATCGCAGTGGTATATGCCGCCTACCTTTCTGCAGAGAAGCAAGGTCAAGCAGTAGACGTACCGCAGGTGTGACAAGCTCGAATCTGTCTGCGCTGAAACGCTATTCAACCCCGGCCGTTGCGCCGGTGCTCTGGGGCGGCGCGCTCGTAGCCGGACGCGTCGTCTCAGCCGACCTTCCACCTATCACGATCACATGGGTACGGTTCGTGCTCGTGGGCCTACTCTTAGTACCAGTATTGTGGATACGCGAAGGACGGTTCCCGCGACCTCGGCGAACGGATCTTGTGGCGCTCGTGCTTCTCAGCCTCACGGGCGTGGTCGTATTCAATCTGCTTTTGTTCTCTGGACTACAAACGGTAACTGCGGTGAGAAGTTCCGTTATCATTGCGCTCGGCCCGTCGGTCGTGGCGTTGTTATTGGTGGTGTTTTTTCACGAACGGGCGGAACGGAATACGGTTTTCGGCATTGCGGTGGCCTTTGCCGGAGCGGTGGTTACGATTACCAATGGCCGGCCGACTCACATATTGGCCGGTGGTATTTCGGTGGGAGATGCCTATCTCCTCGGGTGTGTGTTCTCATGGGCGATATACACGATCATCGCCCGCTACGCGATTCGCAACCTCTCATCTCTGTCGGTACTTACCTATTCCTCGATACTCGGTGCCGCAATGCTGACTCCGGTTGCCGTGCGCGCTGATATCGCGGCGGAAGTTGCCGGGGCTACGCCACAGGCGTGGGTGGCGCTTGCGTATCTCGTGTTTGGAGCGGCAGGGTTTGCCTATCTCATGTATTATGAGGGTATCCGCCTGGTAGGCCCAAATCGGGCAGCAGTCTTCTTGAATTTAGAGCCGGTTTCTGCTATCTTTTTAGGCGTCGTGTTGCTGGGAGAGGCCCTGACGCCGCCGGTACTCATTGGTGCGGCATTGGTTATTTTGGGACTCTACCTGGTCAACCGACGGAAAGCGGCGAGTTCGTAAAGCAGCTGGACGACTGTCTATGTCCAGCTCTTAAAAAAGGGCGGGCGCGGCCCCACCGTAGCAGATAGAGCGGCGCGCCCGTCTCTCGTTACCTGTTGGCGACCGTCACTCGAGGCGTGTTGAGCACGGTCACCGGCCCGCTGTTACATTTCCTGTTCTTGCTCGAGTTCCTGACCCTCTTCAGGGAGCTCACTCTCGTCGATGGGCTCACAACCCATAAGAGCAACACCAAACAACAGCGGAACAATAAGAAACAACGCTAGCTTTTTCATAACGGTCCTCCTCCCGTTTAGTTGATATCTTTAATCTAACCGACGCGTGCAAAGGGCGTGTCCACGTATCATGAAGTGTTTGTGAAGCTCGCTGTGCTCGTGGACGACGGTTTCCGGCCCTCCCCACACGCCCCGGGCCGGTGTCTCCCGGCGTGACGGCACCTTCTTTTAACAGCTCGTTGATATTGCTTAACGTTTCGCCGACAGAATCTTAACAATCCCTTGACAAACCCGGTCTTGTGGCCTCATTTTAGAAACCGGCAGGGTGTTGGAATGAGACCCTATAGGTCGAGCGTTACAGTAATTCTCGCTGCATTGATCCTCGCGGGTGCGTTTTATGCACTCGACGGGGGGTATTTGGTTCGGCAAGGCATCGGCTACTTCCACACGGTCATACTTGCCCGCGACTTCGACACACTTCGTGCTCAAGAAGATCTTGATAAACCTACCGAGCACCTCTTAGAACGCGTTGAAGAAATCCGCAGGTTTGCGCACGAAGAGCTCGGACTGAGAAAAACCGAAAACTTCACACGATACAGCGAGGTTAATCGAGACTATTTGGTTACCGTGGTTTCGGTTGTGCGGGACGACCGAATGCAACGCGGGACGTGGAATTATCCCGTCGTTGGTGAGCTTTTCTATCGAGGTTACTACAATAGCTCTCAGGCACAGCGGGTAGCGGCGCGCCTCGAAGCACAGAATTACGACGTGCTCATCCGCGAGGTCGACGCCTTCAGCAGCCTCGGGTACTTCCCTGATCCGGTCTACAGTTTCATGTCCGACTATAGCGACTACCGTTTGGCAAACCTCATCATCCATGAGGAAATGCACTCCACCCTCTGGCTCGAGGGGCAAAATGCGTTCAATGAAGAGATCGCGACGTTCGTCGGCGACGAGGGTGCTGCAGAGTTCGTACGGCAGAAGCATGGGGTAGAATCTCCGGAGTATCAATCGATTGCCAAGGGGAGCGCGGATCGAAAAACATACCGGCGACTCATGACCGAGTTGCATGAGAAGTTATCCGCGGCCTACCAACGGCTCGAAACGCGAGCGGAGCGCCTCGAAGCCAAAGAACGAATCTTCGAAGAGTTCCAAGATAGGATCGCCGCCAATTACGACACCCTGTTTCGCACCGACCGCTATCGCGGTATCACCAACCTTCCGCCCGACAATGCCCGCGTAGACGCAAGCTATAAGTATGGCGGTGACCTCTCGTTGTACTACGAGCTCTATGAGGAAGTTGATCGCGACCTCAGTGAAGTCATCGATATGCTGCGTAACAGCGGAGCACGCCCCGACGCCCCGCGCGATGCCCTCAGATCGCTCCTCGAAGAGGATTCCTCGGTCGGCGACACGTAACACTCGCTGCGATACGCGACGTCACTATCCGAGCAGCTACCGTCTTACGCGAGCGATTCGAGCTCTTCCCACCACTGGTAGGCGTCGGAAATCTCGCGCTCGAGCTCGTCAAGCCGCTCGGTAAGCTCCCGCACCGTCGAGCCGTCGGCCTCCGTGTCGCGGTAGAGGGCAGGGTCGGAGAGTTTGCGATGAATCTGCTCCTGTTCGGCCTCCAACTCTGCGATTCGGTCCGGCAGTAGCTCGAGCTCGCGACGCTCTTTGAATCCGAGTTTGCGCGGTTGCTCGGCGCGTCGCTGTCGGTTTGTTTTGCCGCTTGTTTTGCTGCCGGCCTTCTCGCTCGTGGACTCTCGGCGGCCGGCGTGCTGTCGGCGCTCACGCTCACGTTCGCGCCAATCGGTGTATCCGCCGGAGTATTCGACGACCTGAGCATCTCCGCTCAGTACGAGGCACTCCGTAACCACGTTATCGAGAAACTCACGGTCGTGGCTCACGAGAATGATCGTCCCATCGTAGTCGATCAGAAGCTGCTCGAGCAGCTCGAGTGTTTCGGTGTCGAGGTCGTTGGTCGGCTCATCGAGGACCAAAACGTTCGACGGGCGCGCAAAGAGCTTTGCCAGCAGTAACCGGTTGGTCTCTCCGCCGGAAATGCCCTTCGCAGGCTTTTTCATATCTTCTTCACTGAAGAGAAACTCTTTGAGATATCCGGCAAGATGACGCTCGCGGCCGGCGTAGCGTACCCGATCGTAGCCGCCGCCGACGTTCTCGTAGATCGATGCCTCGGGATCGATACGTGCCCGCATTTGGTCGAAGTAGACGACCTCGAGCCCGGTGCCGTGCCGGACCGTCCCTGCATCCGGCGACAATTCTTTGAGCAGTAGGCGAACGAGGGTGGTCTTGCCGCTGCCGTTTGGGCCCACGATACCCACGCGGTCGCCGCGCTCGATCATGGTCGAAAGCCCCGATATGATCGACGTTTCCCCGTAGCCGAAGCTGAGCTCTTCGGTCTCGATCACCATATCACCCGAGCGCTCTGCGTTCTCGATCGACATCCGTGCGGTTTCCGGACGCTCCCGCCGCTGTCGATGCTCCTCGCGCATCTGCTCTAAGCGCCGCACGCGGCCCTCATTGCGGGTCTGACGGGCCTTTATGCCTTTGCGAATCCAGGCTTCCTCTGCGGCAAGTTTCTCATCGAATTTGCGTCGCTCCTCCTCTTCCTGTTCGAGTTGCTGTTGGCGCCGGCGGACGAACTCGTCGTAGCCGGCATCAAAACTGTAGAGCTTACCGCGGTCGAGCTCGGCGACTCGAGTGGTTAGCCGTCGTGCCAGGGCGCGGTCGTGGGTAACCAACAACAAGGCGCGCTTCTCGACGTTCGACAATCGGAGGAGATAGTCTTCGAGCCATAGGACGGTGTCGATGTCGAGGTGGTTCGTCGGCTCGTCGAGAAGGACCGCATCCGCTCCGGCGGCAAGGGTGCGGGCGAGCAGTACCCGACGCAGCACTCCGCCGGATGCCGTTGAGAGCTCCGTGTCCGCCCCGACCCCGAGGCGGGTGAGAAACTGCTCGGCTTCGAGACGTCTGTGAGCGAGCGTCTCGTGGTCTTCGTCCGGACCGGCGTCGAGCGCGGCGTCGATCGCCGATCCGCTCCATCCGTGGGGAATCTGCTGATCGAGGTACGCAAGCCGTGCCCCCGCCTGAACGCTCACCCGGCCCTCGTCGGGAGTCAGTTTCCCGGCCGCAATTCGCAGGAGGGTGGATTTGCCCGCGCCGTTTCTGCCCACCAGACTGATCCGCTCACCAGGCTGCACGTGCAGCGAGACGTGGTCGAGAACAGGGTCCCCGCCGAAGTTGTAGTACACATCGTGAAAGCCAAGAAGCGCCACGGCCGCACGGTAGCACAACCGGCGCCGCCGCATCTACGCACCATCGTATACGCACCGCCATTAATATGCCTCGTGACGAGATCCGGCAGAGTACGGTATAATGTGTAGAGACGACACGGAGGCGTTACGGAGCCTAATGAAGCTCACAAAGATATCAATAATCGCCCCGGTTCTCGGGGTTTTTCTTCTGCTCTCGGCTGTCCAGACACCGGCACAGACCTCGTACGTCGGGGTCAAAGGCGGGATTTTCGCCGGCTTCTACGGAGGCGAGGACTGGAAAGATACGATTTCCGAGATCGACGGCCAAACCGGTGTTAGTGCCGAGAACGCCTTTAGAGCGGGGTTTGCACTGTCAGGCCTCGTGGAAATCGGGGTGAGCCGTACGTTCTCGATCCAACCGGAAATCGGATACGCGCGGCGAAGCGGCGGAGTGGTGACGGAAGAAGACGACAGCGACAATGAGCAGCAAAGCCTCTTCATGTACGATCTCATTGAGATTCCCCTATTCTTGAAACCCCACGGGAGAATAGGAGATCACCTGACTCTCTACGGTTTGTTAGGTCCTAGGGTGAGTTTTCTTTTTGGGGACGTGACCGCCAGAGGTAGGGAAGAAACCGACAACGACACGACGACCACGACTTCTGAAAGAACACCGGATAATACGGTCTTATTTGGTGGCTCCGTGGGCGCGGGGCTCGCCGGCGATGTCAACGGCGCGCGCATTCTGTTCGAAGCGCTATACTCACGGCACTTCAACTCCGCTTTTGAAGAAGTGGACCTCTTAGGTCAAAACGAGACAACGAAACGACCGATCCTCAACAGCATCGGCCTGTGGCTCGGAGTAGACTTCCCCATCTAGAACGAGTAGGTAAATCCGGTGCTCAGCGTGGCCGCTCCCGAGCGCTCCCACGCGAAAACGTTCGTGTTGTCTCCGCTCTGCACGCCGGCAAACGCCACCAATTCAAATCCGCCGAATACATTCCAACTCACCCCGGTGCTCATGTAAGCCGAGAGATCGATCGGTGACACAATCGAGCGCAGCACAACGGATACCGTACGCCCGGGGCTCAGAACGAGCTCCGGGTATAGGGTGAGCCCGTACTCGCCCTGGGGGTCATTCTTGTCCTCCCACGCGCCCCCCGGGCGGATGAGCGCCTCGAGTCGAGCGTCGAGGTCTACCTCGCGGCCGAGAGTGAAGCGGTTGTAGGCTCCGAGGCTGAAGGTCGCTCGTTCGTCCACCGCATCTCCGTCGGCATCGCCCCCGATATCGCCGTCTATCGAGAGCCGCCCCGCGCCGTAGACGTCCACGCCTATGAGCCCGACGACGGTGAGGACCGTTTCGTGGCGCCCGCTTGTGCCGTCATACAGGTAGGCCGGCTCGAGCGTGAAATTCCCGAGCTCGAAGCTCAGACGCCCACCCGCTCGGCTACTGCTGAGCTCAGAGGGCTCATCCCCGGAGCCGGTCGACGGGCTTCCCTCGGTCGGGAGGTCGGGGAGGATAATGGGCTCGAAGTATGAGAACGAGCCGAGCGGAACATACACCGCGCTCAACCACGTGGTTTCATTACGCAGGTCGTCCGATATCTCGAAAAAGTCGGCCGCGCCGGTTCCGTCCGCGCCAAAAATGACGTCGGCGGCGTTGAACAGACGCCCCATACCCCACGAAACGCGGTCGCGCCCGGAGGTCACACGCACCGTGTAGTCCTCGGTCAGCGGAAACCGGAAGCGTATAGAGGCACGGGGGACGGTTACCGTGGCCGCTTGCTCGGTATCCCCGGTGTTCGAGCCGGTGGTCTCGCCAAGAACGGCATCGAGTGTGAGGCGAGCCTGAACGTTGCGGTCACGCTCGGAGCGGAGGTCGAGTTCCCCGCGGCCATAGCCGAGCAATCCGAGCTCGTCCTTGGCGCCGTTCCATGCGAGGGTGTTTAGCGTCTCGATTTCCCCGTCGATCCGCGCCTGGGCGGCAAGCGGGAGCGGGGCGATGGTACACAAAACCGCCACTATCGCGCACCACAGAGCCGGTCCGCCGCGTGCGCCTACCATGAGAGCTCCTCCAGCGAAAAAATATTCGAGGGAAGATCAACCCCGATTTCCACACTTTCGAGGATCATGTCCGTGCTGCTCGACCTGCGGGTCGTGTCGTCGATGCGCAGGTGTATCGGGAAGTGGTAGCCGTTCCGACGTGTGGTCTCGAGGACGCTGATCTCTTTCAACTGCCGTCCGCTGCGCGCGTACTGCTCGCTTTTGAGGAGCACGAAGTCCTCGGCATCGACATAATAGACTTGCCGTGGATACGCTACATTGGTGCCGCGCGCCTCGAGCTCGATCTTATACGCGTTGCGCCCCTGGATTTGTTCTTCACCTTGGAGATTCACCCGATAATCATCGAGTAGCCCCCGCCCCCCGGTCATATCTTCGTAGGAGAGATCCGATCCCAGAAGCGAGTCACGCAACGCCGAGCCCTGCAACCGGATTACTTCCCGCGCATCGGGGTAATAGAGATACAGATTATCGTCGCGGCGAAGGATCCGCTGGCCGTCTTCGTCGCGCGAGGTAAACTCTACGAGAAATCGATCTTCGCCTTCGCTGTGCATGATAAACGTGCTTGTGCGCTCACCGAAGCGGTCGTTTATCACCATGCGCCCCTCGACAATGCTCGTGGGGTGTGTTTGGTTCTCCTCCATCCGCTCGATAATATCTTCGCCCGTCATCTCCTCGGCGGGCAGACTGAGCGGTGCGAGGAGCACGAAAGCGGCAAGGGCGGGGAGGGCGGCCACCATTCGCCGCCGAGTGCCGGCCGTGCGGCGGGCGGCTCGGCGCTCGCCGGCACGGTGGTCGCCCGTGCGGCGGGCGGCGGCCCGCATTACGCAGATTCGTGTTCTCATACGTGAAACTTTTCTCATATTCAGTCTCCTTCCCGGTTAGTCGCGGAGCGCCTCCACCGGCTTCAACTTCGCCGCCCGTCGGGCGGGGAAAAATGAGGCAAACATCGCAATCGCCGACGAGTAGACGAACACCACCACTGTCGAGCGCAGATTCAACACCGGATACAGTACCGTCGACATCTCCATGTTTGCCTGTTCCATTGCCTGGCCGAAATCGATGCCGAGGCGTTGCAACGGCAGCGTAGCACCGATGCCGAGCACCACTCCCAACAGAGAGCCGGCAAGGCCGAGATAGGCGGCCTCGATGAAGAACAGGCGAACGAGCTCGCGGTCGTGCATTCCCATTGCCGTGAGGGTACCGATCTCACGGGTGCGCTCGTGAATCGTCATCATCGTGGTGTTGATCACCACGGTGCTTCCGAGCAAAAAGAAGATGAGCGCGATGATGTTGTAGACGGCGTCCGCCATTTGAAGATACGCGTAGCCGCCGCTGACCTCTGTCCACGGGGTAACGCTCATCCCCTCGATACCGCTTTCGGAAAGCGCTGATCGAACCGCGGCCTCGACCGCGCTCAGCTCGCCGGTGTCACTTTTCACGAGCACCTCGGTTGCCGCATCGCCCATACGCGCGTAACGCGACGCGGTGTCAATCGGAAGTATAAAGGTGTTGTCGTTCAACCCGGCCATGGGAAACACGGCAAGGCCCACCACGTCGACGCTGAAACCGTTCGACCTTCGGTTTCGCGTGCGGGTAAGGAAGGTGGCCATATCTCCGATTCCGACATCCAGCTCCTCGGCAAGCCCGGTTCCGAGGATTGCCTCCCTCGTTCCCGGCTGGGGAAGTCTCCCCTCGGCAACAATTGTATCGAGCTCTTGATACCTCTGCTCGAGCTGGAGATCGAGTCCTATTCCGTTGGCTGCGATATGCTGCTCGCCGCGAAAGGCCGCACCGGCAATCTTGATCCGGGGGCTCACCGCCGAGACGGCCGAGCGCTCTGAGAGGCGATCGACG
Source organism: Spirochaetia bacterium (assembly GCA_041686235.1). Classification (GTDB taxonomy): domain Bacteria; phylum Spirochaetota; class Spirochaetia; order DSM-27196; family PWMO01; genus JAAAOH01. Next base: position 14,111 of record JAWLED010000059.1, read on the forward strand.
AGGCGCTCGTAGTCGGGAACCACGTAATGAACCGGGTTGAGGTGCTCGTATCGATCAAAATCGGCATTGCGAATACGGATCTCTCCGGTCTCGTAGTTCCAGGCGTTATGGCGAACGTCAACCTTGATACCTTCGAAAATCGAGAAGAGCATGGTGATGGCGAACGCGGCGATTGCGATGGCGATTATCGAAAGGAGGCTTCGCCTTCCGTTTCGGAACACGTTACGGAGTGCTATGGACGCGATCTTCATTTGCTCTCCCTCATGCGTGGCGCAGCGAATCGGTGATGCTGCGACGAAGAATACGCCGGGTCGGCACAATCGCGACGACGCCGGCGAGGACAACGGCAAATGCCGCGCTCGCAACCATTGTCGGAACGTTCCACACGCCGTAGAGGACCCCATCGAAGCGGAAGTCCATCTCGGCTCCATCCATCAAAACGCCGTAATCGAGGCCGTAGCTTACCGACAGCCACACCAGCACCGACCCGAGGGCCACCCCACCGATCGCCCCGATGAGGCCGATTCCGGCCGCCTCGTAGGCGAACATCGAGCGGATCTCCCCGTTTCGAAAGCCCATTGCTCGCATCATGCCGATCTCGTTCTCGCGCTCGAGCACCGACATCAGCATGGTATTGGAGATACCCACCACGGCGATGAGCCCGAGGAGCAGAAGGATTATGGCATTCGAGGCGTTCTCCATCTCCATGATCTCCGCGAACTCTTCGTTGAGACGCTCGAAGCTCAGAAACTCGACGTGATCGAAATCCGAGAGTACCTCCCGCACCGGCTCGGTATCGGCCTCGCTTGGAAGTGTTCCGGGAAGCGACATGTGGATGGAGGTCACCGCACCGCGCATTTCGAGATATTCGTCGGCTACCCCGATGGGGAGAAAGGCCTGGTAGCGGTTGAGAATGGGATTCGACGTGTTGAAAATGCCGACGATTTCGAGATCCATGATTTGGTGAAACCCGTCTCGCGTACGGGTCGTCACTGAGATGGGATAGCCGATCTCCGCGCCAAGCCGCTCGGCAAGCCAGCGACCGATCACCACCTCTTCTTGCCCGGCGTGCGGAAAGCGGCCCTCGACGATTGCCTCGGAAAGCCCAAACACTTCGGGGTCACGCTCCACATCGATTCCGTAGAAGGTGCGTTGTATCGAGCCGTCTTCGGGGAACGGGTCATAGCGTACGATGAGCTCCCCGCGAAACGCCACACGCGGCGCCGCGGGGATTCCTTCTCGCTCCAGTGCTTCGAGGATCTCTTGCGGGGTTTCAATGACGCGGTCGAGTGGCAGCGTCTCGCGCTCGTCCCAGTAGCCCGGCGCCGTTGCTGCCGCGTCGCCGGTCTCGTAGCGAGAGACATTTCGGTTATTCTCGGCGGCAAACCCTTCGAGGAGCGAGCTCATCGCCACGAATATCGCCACGCCGAACGCGATTGCGCTCGCGGTGATGAGCGTCCGGCGCTTGTGTCGCGCGAGGTTTTTCGCGGCGAGGGCGATGAGAAATCCGCGCGGCATTCGCTCCCCTCGTGTACGTCGGCCACCCAGCATCTCATGCGCTCCTTCGCTCATCACTCTCGATGAGCCCGTCGTGCAGCCGGCAAAGGCGGGCGGCGTAGTCCATGACCATGTGGTCATGGGTCGAGAACACGAAGGTGGTACCGCGGCGGCGGTTCACGTCCTTCATGAGCTCGAGGATGGCCTCGCCGGTCTCCGAATCCAGGTTCGCCGTGGGCTCGTCGGCAAGCACGATCAATGGGTCCTTTATGAGTGCGCGGGCCACCGCGACGCGCTGCTGTTGCCCCCCGGACAGTCGCGAGGGGCGGCGGTGCTCCATTCCCTCGAGGCCGACCTCGGCGAGCAACCCCATCGTCCGCTCTTGCGTTTCCTCCTGCGACACGCCGAGCAGCGAAAGAGACATGGATACGTTTTCGTAGGCGGTCAGCACCGGGATGAGGTTGAAGTTCTGAAATACGAATCCGATCTTTTGCCGGCGCATCTCGGTGAGCTCGCGCTTGCTTCGACCGGCCACGCGCTCCCCGTCGATGTCGATGTCGCCGGCGTCGGCGGTGTCGATGCAGCCGATTATGTTCAAGAGCGTTGTCTTGCCGGAGCCCGACGGCCCGGCGATCGAGAGAAACTCACCGCTGTCGATGTCCATGGAAACACCCCGCAGGGCGTGCACCCGGGTCTCCCCGTCGATGTAGTCCTTGTGGACCTCATGCACCGTAATCATGTGGTATCTTCCTTTTCCTCGTTTTCGTGTTCCTGCTCGCCGCGCCGCAAGGCCGCCATGCCGAGACTGGTACCGAGATTCATCGAATCCAGCGCGGAGCTCGGAACGAGCATCATGTTCTCGTTCTGCTTCATCCCGTCATAGATCATATTCATGGCCCGCAGCTGGAAGGCCGTCGGGTTCTCTTCGTAGCGCCGCCCGGCCTCCTCGAATTTTTCCGCGATTTCTACTTCCGCGGAGCTGAGAATAACGCGCGACTGTCGCTCGCGCTGGGCTTGGGCTTTGCGGCTCAACGCGTCCTCGAGCTCTTGGGGGAGAAGCACCTCCTTGAACTCAATCGAGATGATGGTAATGCCCCATGGGCTGGTTTTGCGGTCGAGCGTCTCCTGTATTTCCCCGCCGAGACGCTCCCTCTCGCTCAGCACCTCCGACAAGTCGCTGTGCCCGATGGTGTCGCGCAACGCCGACTGCGCCGAAAGCGTCACCGCCTCCGCATACTTCTCGACCTCGAGAATCGCCTTCTCGGCGTCCCAGACCATCCAAAAGGCGAGGGCGTCTACATGCACGGGCACCGTGTCCCGTGTTACCGAGCGCTCGGCGGAGAAGTCGGTCACGCGTATGCGCATGTCGACCCGGTCGATCACCGTATCGAGGATGGGTAAAACCACGTGTGGTCCCGGGGAGAGGGTCCGGTGAAATCGCCCCAAACGCAGCACCAGCACGCGCTCCCAATGCCGCACGACCTGAACGGTCGGGGCGAGCAGGAGCCCGGCGCTGACCACGCCGAGTGCCGCCGCCGTCGTGCCTGCCGTTGTGCCGGGGAGGATCGGCCCCACACCGGCCCACATAGCCACGATGACCGCGAGCACGACCGGCCACAGCGGCAATACGGCAATAACAGCCGCCCCTCCGATCACAACGAGCGCGAGGGTCACGACGGCTTGTTGGCTGGGCACGGTGCCGACGGCAAGTTGGAGGGCCATGCCGGCCCCGAGGAATACAACGACCGTCAATGCGGAGAGCGTACTAAAGGTAAAGTGCGACGGTCGCCGAAGCGTGCGACGCGCAGACGAGCGCCGGCTCAGCTCGTTTCGAATCTGTTCGGTGGTCTTCATTCGTCCCCCTCCTCGTGGTACGCGCTCAAAAACGCGACGATCTCGCCGACACTGAAGCCGTACGAAGCGGCCTGACTGACAAACCCCCGTACCAGCTGTGAAAGAATCTGGTTGCGATCCACCTCCGAGAGCGCAACTTCCTTGTCGCTGATGAAGGTGCCGGTCCCGTGTTGCGTGCTTACCAACCCGCGAATCTCGAGCTCGTTGTAGGCGCGGGCAACGGTATTCGGGTTTACCTGCAGGTCGACCGCAAGGCCGCGAACCGTGGGCAGCTGAAACCCGGGTTTCAGCCGTCCGTCCGCAACCGCCATCTCGATCTGGAGAATGATCTGGCGATAATAGGGGATGCCGCTTCCGGGATCGAGCAGGATGTCGATCGACCTTTTTTCTTTTGCCACGTTACCCTCGTTGCTGAGCAGTAAGTTGTACTATTGAACTAATACACTGATATTTTGGTACACAAAAGCTCGGAAGTCAACAAGAAATTTCGGACTCATCAAACTTGAAAAACGCAATAGTGCCGGCGGGATTGTGATTTCTCTTGACCTTAGAGCGCGCTCCAAGCCGTACATTCTACAACTGCCGACCGGAGGTACGTGCGTGCGTGAACGTGGGCTGTGTCCCCTCCAAAACCCTG
>JAWLED010000154.1:0-4047 GCA_041686235.1 Spirochaetia bacterium
TGTAAGAAGCTTCGCAAGCGCTTGTGAGTTGTTTTCGGTGAGAAAACCGTTTACCCCGTCGACTACCCCCTCGGCAGCCGACGCACCACGCACGAGGACGGTCGGCACGCCAAATCCGGCCGCTTCGCGCATCACCAACGGAGCATTGTCGTATAGCGACGGGAACAACAGCAGGTGCGCCGCGGCGTACAACTCCTTCAAACGTTCTCGCTCCAGTACGAGGCCGAGGAACGTCACCTGATTCGTCACGCCTTCGGCTCGGCACATTCGCTGCATTGCGTTCTCGGCGTATCCGGTACCGGCAAAGACCATGTGGAAGTCCGTGCCGGTTCTGCGCAACAGTCCCAGGGTGCGGAAGATGAGCTCGACGTTTTTCTCCCACCTGTGCTGACCGACAAACAGATACATCGGCACCGAAGAGTCTCGGAGCCCCACAGCTTCGCGCCCTCGCTCTGCGAGCCGAGCGCCCTCTTCGCGAGAGGGGACCTCGAGATCGGTTCCATTGGGAACAATCTCCACCGGCCCGCGATACCCGTAGTCGTGCAGTGTTGCCGCGGTGGCCTTATTCGGCGCCCATACGTGAGCGGCTGTGGAATAGAAGCCTATGACGTACCGCACGCCGATCTCGGCGAGAGAAGACGAGCCGGTGGCGGCATGGAAATCATCACGGTACTTCGAATGAAAGGTCGCTACCATCGGGACCCGCTCACGACGCGAAATACTGCGGGCGAGGCGACCGGATACAAAGGGGCAATGCGCGTGGACAAGGTCGAAATGTGTGTCTCGCAGGTTCTTCATGAAACGCGGGTCAAGCCACGGCAGCCCTACGCGGAACGGTTTCATGCGCGGGAGAGCTACGGCTCGAAACCGAAGCACCTCGTAGTCTGAGTTGTCTCGGTACCCCGGCACCCGCGGTACGACGGCGGTTGCAGGGCCGTGGTTTTGCCGGATCCAGTAAGTGTAGTTCTCCATGCAGACGCCGACACCGTCCATCACCGGGCGGAAACTGTCGTTGAACTGTCCTATGTGGAGTCCCACGTGTTCGTCCTCTCCGTGCTCTAAGTAAGACGATACCACGAGCTCGCTGCCCTGTGATACCATGCAGTCGTGGCAGAGATATGTGGAATAGACGAGGCGGGACGCGGTCCACTTGCGGGACCGGTCGTTGCGGCGGCCGTGGTGCTCACTGATGATTTTCCCACCGACCAATTGGGAGATTCCAAACGGATTCGTGAGGCCCGGCGCTACGAGGTGGAGGCAGTTATTCGCAGGGAGGCTCTACGATGGGGTGTCTCCTGTGCATGGCCCGATGAGATAGACGCGATCAATATCCACCATGCGACGCTCCTTGCGATGCAGCGTGCGTTCGGTGTCATGATGGGGCGCCGGCCCGAGGACCTTGCAGGCGCGGTCGTCGCACATGGCGGCGGCAGGCATAGAGGCGCTAGGCTTGGGGGCGCGTCAGAGTTGGACCGCGATGAGCTCACCGAGAGCGGTGGCCGTCTTGAGGCTTCAGTCGGGGAAGAACTCGGGCAAAGCCACCTACCCGACCGAGTCCTTGTCGACGGACGCTTTGTCCCGGATCTGAACCGGCCGGCCGAGGCGGTCGTTGGAGGAGACGCACGCATCGTCGAGATCCAGGCCGCCTCGATTCTTGCAAAAACGGCGCGAGACCGTTGGATGATTGCCTACGCCGAGCGGGTTCCCGGCTACGGATTCGAACGCCACAAGGGGTATCCGACCGCCGCCCACCGCAACGCGCTGAGCGAGCTTGGTCCGAGCCCGATTCATCGGCTGAGTTTTCGGATGGCTCCCTCCGCATCGTCTTGATCACCGGGCTTTGCTACGTGCCGACGATACAGACCGGCGTACCCATTTCGACGCGATCGGTCGGCTCATCTTTTATGAGGCCGGTGATCGGGTCAACGGGATATGAGAAGACCTCGTCGCTGTCCTGACACAGCGCGACCAGCCACCGCCCGTCGGCGGAAAACGTAAAGTCCCGCGGGGTTTTCCCGCGAAGGCGCACGTTCGGTCCGGCGGACAGCCGGCCGGAATCCGCGTCGACGGAGAGCTGCTGCAGGCTGTCGGAAAAGCGGTTGGATACGGTGAGCGTGCGCCCCGACAACGGATGGAGCCTGATTGCCCCCGGCGCGGCCGCCTCAGCATATTCGGGGAGCTCGGTGTCGTGGTGTTCCACGAGCGCCCACGCGCCGTCTGAGGCGGTCTGCTCGTAGACGAGGACGTGGGGCTCGAGCTCACACACAACGTACATAACGGGAAGCTCGGGGTGGAAAACGAGGTGACGCGGTCCGAAGCCCGCCGGGGTTTCGATAAAAGCCCGCCCCGATGCGAGCGGCTCCTCGGCATCATGGACCCAGATGCGGTCGGCTCCGAGATCCGGGACGAAATACGCGCCGTCTCTGATGACAAGCTGGTGCGGGTGCGAGCTCTCCTGCCGATTGCGTTTTGGTCCCTCGCCTTCGTATTCGAGGACGACGGGGTCATCGGCGAGCTCAGCACCTTCGGTGCTGTATCCGACAACACGGCCGTCGAGATACGAGCTGGTGAACACCCGATTTCGCAGCGGGTCGAAGGTGATGTGGCAGGTGGCCGTGCCCAGCGAGCTTCGATTTGACACCGGGCGCAGGCTGCCGTCGGAGTTGGGCACCAGCGTCCACGCTTTCCCATTGCTGTGGAAGAGCTCGGAACAGGCACAGACGAGGTTGCCGTCGGCCGAGAGCGCGAGATACGAAGGGTTCGCTATCGCCGCCGCGAGGCCGCCATGGCTCAGCTTCCCGTTGTGGAGATCAAGCTCCAACCGGGAGATGCCTTCCCCCTTCGCGTTTGGGATCCAATCATCGACGATGGTGTAGCTACCCACCAGAAATGATTCGTTTGACATAGCGTGTGCACGACCTCCGGCAGCGAGCGCTCAACGAGCTTGGTCCGAGCCCGATTCGCCGCCCGAGTGTCCGGACGGCTTCTTCCGCATGGTTTTGACCGCACGGTTGAGCCCGTCCATGAAATGGTCGAGGTCCTCTTCAAACACCACGATTTGGTGCCGCTCGAACTCGACACCGGGGTGCTTTTTGCTCTCTACGATGTTGAGAAACAAATCGCCGTTGCGATTCTCTTTGACGTTGAAAAAATATGTTCGCCGCTCGTTTTGTGTGAACGCTCGCGTGGAGTAAACCTCGCCCCGTGTACCCATCTCTATTATTCTCCGCTCTGTGTGTTGCTGAGGAGTCTAGCTCACCGAGGCCTTACCGTGCAAGCGGGGCGAGGCACGCGGAGTGCGTTTATACCGGGAAGCTCAGGGTAATCGAGGTACCCGAACCGGTGTCGGTGCCGGGAGAAACCTCGAGGGTGGCCTCTAACTGCTCTGAGAGCATTTCCACGAGTGTCATGCCGAGAGATTTCGACACCCCGGCGGGCATGCCGGCTCCGGAGTCTCGAACGCCGAGCTCATAGCGCTCGCCTCGTCGGTGCAGGTACACCTCGATCGTGCCGGCGCGATCCTTCTCGAAGGCATGTTGGAGGGCATTCATGACCAACTCATTGACGATGAGCCCGCAGGGAACCGCCCGATGAATCTCCAAAGAGATGGGCTCGCAATCCACGCGAATATCGACGGCGTCTGTTGTGCTCGAGCCGCGAATGTGCTCGATAAGGTCGGTGAGGTAGCGGTCGAAGGGAATCAGAGACAGGTCATCGGTGTGGTGCAGCTGCTCGTGAACCATCGCCATCGACATCACGCGCTCACTCGTCCGTTCGAACAGAACGGAGTCTTTACCGTCATGCACCCCGTCTGCTTGCAGGTTGAGCAAGCTTGCGATTACCTGGAGATTGTTTTTCACCCGGTGGTGGATCTCGCGAACAAGAACCGTTTTTTCCTCGACACTTCGCCGCAGATTCTCGTGCTGTGCCGTGACTTGCCGCTGCTGTTGCTCAATACGCCGGACAAAGGCGTTAAACTGATCGACAAGGGTGATAAGCTCCTTCGGCGTGCCCCTGTCAAAGCCGGTGCTCGATAGCTGTTCGTTT
>JAWLED010000060.1:0-17813 GCA_041686235.1 Spirochaetia bacterium
CGTTGCCGGGGGCGCCGGTCTTGCCTTGGGCGGAAGCGCCACAGGAGCGCTGGCGGTCACCGGTTCCGCCGGCGGGGCGGCCACGGGCGGGACGGCAGGAGCCGGCGCGGAGGCAGCTTCCGCAATGTCGGCTGCGCCGCTTCCCTTTGCCGCGCTCGTTCTTATATCAATCGGCTTCCTCGTAAAAGCCGGCGCGGTGGGAGCACACATTTGGCTGCCGTCCGCCTACGGCGAGGCCGAGGGCGAAACGTCGGCTCTGTTTTCGGCAATCCTCAGCAAGGTCCCGATTTTCGGCCTGCTGCTCACGTTTCTCGTGCTTCTCTCAGGGTCCCTCAACGGGAGCCTCTCCTTCCCGGGCGCCGCGGGGTTCTTCCCGGTTCTCGCGTGGATCGGGCTGTTGACCGCACTGTTTGCCGCCTTGCTTGCGGTATTTCAGGAAGATGCAAAGTATCTGTTGGCCTATTCGAGCATGAGCCAGATCGGCTATATCATTGCCGTGCTTGCCGCCGGCAGCCATCTCGGATGGACGACGGGGCTGTACCTCTCGGTGTTGCACTTTGCCTTCAAGGGCATACTCTTTCTCGCCATCGCCGGGGTCATCGTACGCACCGGTACGAGCACCTTCCACCACCTCGGCGGGCTGATCAAGCGAATGCCTCTCACCTTCGTTACCGTGCTCATCGCGATCATCTCCGTTTCCGGCGTGCCGCCGCTTGCCGGTTTCGGCGGGAAGTGGCTGCTCTACACCACGCTTCTCGAGGAGGGGCTGTACTTGCAGGCGGCCCTCGCATTCTTTGCAAGCACGATAGCCTTCCTCTACCTCTTCAAGCTCATCCACGCCGTGTTCCTCGGACAAATGAAGGATCATCACCGAAGCGTTCGCGAGGCACCCGCGTGGCTGCTCATCCCGCAGCTCGTGCTGGTTTCCGGCATCATGGTGATGTCGATGTATCCCACCCTCATACTGGAGCCGCTCAGCGCCGCGGTAGAACCCTATATCGCCGCCACGGTGGCATTCGAAGCATCAACGGTTGTGGGGGTTCTGGGCTATTGGAACGGCAACATGGTGATGTGGGTCACGACGGCGGTATTCGTGCTGCCGCTGCTGTGGCTCTTGATCATCATGCGTCGGCCGCAGCGGGTTGAGCAGTTCAACATTGTCTTTGCCGCCGAGCGCCCCGAAACGCCGCAGACGACCCACTACGCTCACAACTTCTACACCGCCTATTACCGCGCCCTCGGGTTTCTCACTCGCCCCGGCGTCATCGGATTCTGGTCCGGCGTGGAGGAGAGCGTGGCCTCGGTTGGTGGAGCCGTACGGCGAATATATTCGGGCAACGGGCGGACCTACGCCGTTCATATTCTGCTCTTTGTCTCTATTCTCTATCTCATTATAGGAGGCATGTAGATGACGGAGCCTCTTTTCCTCCACATCGCATACGCAGCGTTGACGCTCTTTATCGTATTCAACTACGGGATCCTGCTCATGGGCACCACCGCCCGTATTCGGGCGCGGGTGCAGGGACGGATCGGCATTCCGGTCTGGCAGCCCTACATCGACATCATAAAGAATAACGCAAAGCGCACCTCGGTATCGCACGGGGTCATGTTCTACCTCGGCCCCGTGTTTCGCCTTGCCGGCGGGATCGGCACGCTCATGTTCATCCCCGTCATTTTCGGCTCGACCGTGTTCGGCAATTTCAGCTTTGCCGGAGACGTGCTGTTGGTGATCTACTTCATCTTCTTCGGTCAGCTCGGCATGGCCCTCGGCGCCGGAGAAGGCGGACACCCCTACAGCGCGATCGGCGTCTCCCGCGGTCTTGCACAGATGACGGCCTTCGAGGTTCCCTTCACGCTTTCCGTGATCGCGCTTGTCGTACAGCACGGCACACTGTCGATCACCGAGCTGGTTGCCGCTCAACAGGGCGGAATCCTTGCATGGCACCTGTTCAGCAATCCCTTGGCAACGGCCGCCGCGCTCATCGCCTTTCTCGGCATGACCGGGAACAATCCCTTCAGCGTGGTTACCGCGCCACAGGAAATCCCCATTGGCCCGCCGACGGAGTACCAGAGCTCCTACATGGGCATGCTTCAGAGTAACCGGGCGATTTTCAACGGCGCTAAGCTCGTTCTCTACATGAACCTCTTTCTCGGCGGTGCCGGCAATATCTTCGAGATGGTCCTGAAAACCTTTGCCCTCTACATGCTGACGGTCATCGTGGGGGTTTCCTTCCCGCGCTTCCGTCCCGAACAATCCATCCGCTTTTTTCTCAAGATTCCGGCGGCCATCGGCATCCTCGCCGTCATTTTGACCGCCCTATAGGAGCCCGCTATGAGCGAAGCAGACGATAAACAGCAATTCATACCGGACGTCGAAGAAGAGGAAGCCCGCTCCACACGCGGCAAGATCCAGCTTCCAAACGCCGATATGCCTATCGAGGACGAGGGCCGGTTTTGCTCGGCACGTCCCCACGTGGAGGCACCGTTTCGCGGTGCCATCGAGAAGTTTCTTAACTGGGCCCGGTCACAGAGCCTGTGGGTGCTCGGATTCGGCACCGGCTGCGGCGCAATCGAGTTGCGCCCCCTCATGACCGCGCGCTTCGACGCGTACCGCTACGGCATTCAGGGGCGCCCGACGCCTCGCCAATCTTCGGTGTTCATCATCGGCGGATACGTCTCGCTCAAGACGCTCAAGCGCATCATTCGCAGCTACGAGCAAATGCAGAACCCGAAGTTCGTCATCGGGCTCGGAAGCTGCACGATAAACGGCGGGATGTATTGGGACAGCTACAACACCATAAACCGCATCGACAACTACATTCCCGTAGACGTCTACATCGCCGGGTGCATGCCGCGGCCGGAGGCAATACTCGCCGGGTTCAAGAAGCTAAAGGAGCGCATTCGCGCCGGCGAGGCCGAAGGCGCCAACGAGTACGCCGAACACTTCGACTGGTACAAAGAGAACCAGAAACGAATCGTCAAAGACTGGGACATGCCGGATTACAACTGGTAGGGACACTTCTATGGAAACGCTACTTTCTGATCTTGAAAGCCGATTTGGTACCACCGAGCCGCGGCAACAGCGCGCAGACCTGGCATTTGTGCGCTGCGAGCGAAACCGGGCGGTGGACCTCATCACCCATCTTCGCGACCGGGAGGGCTACACTCACCTCGTCTTTTTCACCGCGGTGGATATTATCGAGCAGGGTTTGTTCCGCCTGACCTACCTGCTCCACAACCCCGAGCTGCACACCGACATAGGCGTGGAAGTGGATATCGACAGGGAACAAGCCGAGATGGAGTCGATCCACCGGTTGTGGGCCCAGGCCGCCACGTACCAACGCGAGCTCAAGGAAATGTTCGGGATCGACTTTCCGGGGAGCCCTCGGGTCGACGAGCCCTTCGTGCTCGAGAGCTGGGACGACATTCCCCCGATGCGGCGCGAGTTCGACACAAAGGCTTACTCGGAGCACCGTTTTGTTGCTCGGCCCGGCCGCGAAACACACGAAACCACCGAGCATATGAAACAGAAGCTCTACCCGGAGGAAGAGGCATGAGCGATACACGGCTCTACAAAGGCATAGACACCCGATACATCCCCGAGGAACCCGAGTACGTCGAGTTCGACGCAGCCGAACGCGGGGGCCCCGGCGACCGAGGCGCCGACGTCGGCGAAACGGGGGCACCCGATGTCGATCTCGAGTCGGGGAAATACCTCAAGCTCTGGCAGGGGCCGAACCACCCCGGGATTACCGGCAACATGTCGGTCGAGTTGACCGTCAGCGGCGACACCGTCTGGGGCCTCAAAACGCATGTGGGATATCTCCACCGCGGGTTCGAAAAGCTCATGGAGCGGCGCACCTACATTCAAAATTTTCCGCTCGTATGTCGAATCTGCGTTCCCGAGCCCGACTTCAACGAGTATCTCTATGCAGCCTCGGTGGAAGACCTTGCCGGGCTCGAGGTACCGGAAAAAGCCGGCTGGTTGCGCATCCTTACCCTCGAGATGGCACGCCTGACAAGCTACTTGCAGTGGATCGGCGGCCAGATCGGCGCCTTCGGGGTAGGTACGGTCGGCCAATGGACGATTACCCACCGCGACTACATGCTCGATCTCTTCGAAGAGCTGACCGGGGGGCGCATCTACCACATGTACATCATACCCGGCGGCGTGCGCGGAGACCTCCCGGAGGGCTTCGAGGAGCGTATGGAGGCGCTTCTCGTCAAGATCGAAAAACTCCTCAGCGAGATCGACCTTGCCATGTTCCACAACGCGGTTTTCAAAACGCGCGCGAAGGGCCTCGGGGTCATCACTCGCGACATGATTGACCGCTACGGCATCACCGGGCCGAACGCCCGCGCCGCCGGTGTGGCACGCGACATTCGCAAGGACCAACCGTACCTCGGCTATGACGAGCTCGACTTCGAGGTCGTCACCGCCCAAAACTCCGACGCCTACGACCGGGCGTGGGTTCGCCGTCAGGAGATGCAGCAGTCGGTCTCGCTCATCCGCCAAATCTTGAAGCGCATCCCCAAAACCGGTCCGATCCACACCAAGCTCCCGAACGTTCTCCACTGGCGCATTCCGCCCGGGCAAACCTGGCATCGCGCCGAGTGCACACGAGGGGAGTACGGCTACTACATGGTCGCCGACGGCACTATCTACCCGCGCCGTGTGTACGTGCGGGGCCCCTCCTACACTCACGCCATCGCGGTCATGGAAAAGCTTGCGGTGGGCACGAACATTGCCGATATCGCGGGTCTCATGGTGAGCCTGCATACCTATCCCCCGGAAATCGAGAGGTAGCATGATGAGCGTCAAAGACTTAATCGCACCCTTTTCAGTGTGGAAACGCGCCTTTGAAAAGCCCTATACAACGATGGACCCCATCGATGAGCGGCCGGGCGCCCCCCGGTACCGCGGGTTTCACACCAACCAAATGGATATCTGTATCGGCTGCGGCACCTGCGAGACCGTATGCCAGAACGCCGCCATCGACCTCGTACCGGTGGAGGGCCAAACGACGCGTCACGGCGACAGCGGGCTCAGACCGCGTGTTGATTACGGGCGGTGCTGCTGGTGCGCGCTGTGCGTCGATATCTGTCCGACCAGCTCTCTGGGAATGAGTAACGAGTACATCTGGGTGGATACCGACCCGGACGCCTTCCGCTACGTGCCCGGCGCCGATGAAAAGCCGTGGGACGAGAACGAGCTCGGCTACGCGCCGGCCGAGGGCTACGAGCTCCTCGAGAAAAAACGCGTGGAGATGGAGATGCTCGAGCCCGAAGAGGGCGTAAGCAGTTTCAAAGAGCTCGTGCAGGGCTACTCCGCAGAACAGGCTAAAATCGAGGCCGATCGCTGCGTTGCCTGTGGAATCTGCGTGGCGACGTGTCCTGCTCATATGGACGTGCCCGGCTACATCGAGGCCATCCGCGACGACGACATCCCCCGGGGTTTGCGAATTACCTACGAATCGAACCCCATGCCGGCCTCCTGCGGACGCGTGTGCACCCACTCGTGTGAGTATGTCTGCACGAAAGGGCATAACGACGGCGAGCCGATTTCGATTCGCTGGCTCAAGCGCTACATTGCCGACCAGATCTACGCGCAGGACTACGAGGAGATTCTGCCGCAACCCGAGCCGGATAACGGGAAACAGATTGCCGTCATCGGCTCGGGCCCCGGCGGTTTGAGTGCAGCCTACTATCTGCGACAACTTGGTTACGAGATAACCGTGTACGACGCCCGTGATCTGCCCGGCGGCATGCTGCGCTACGGCATACCCGAGTATCGCCTCCCCTACGACCAGATTGCCAAGGATATCGACTACATTCGCTCTCTCGGCGTCACCGTGCTCCAAGAGCACATGGTAGGACGCGACGTCGGCTTCGAGACACTCTACAGGGACTACGACGCGATATTCTTTGCCACGGGTCTCCCCAACCCCTACACCATGGGCATCGAGGGCGAGGACCACCCGCGGGTGCTGTCCGGACTCACCGTGCTCGACGACGTGACCGCCGGCAGAGATCCCGGCCTCGGCCATCGCATAGCGGTCATCGGCGGCGGGAATGTGGCCATGGACGCCGCTCGCACGGCGCGCCGCTTGGGTTGCGAGGTCTCCATTCTCTATCGCCGTCGTATCGAGGATATGCCGGCCGACGAAGAGGAGATCACCGAAGCGAGAGAAGAGAACGTGCGAATCGTGCCACAGGCTATTCCCGTCCGTGTGGAGGACGCCGGAAACGATCAGGCGGCGTTCGTATGGGGCGAGGCGGAAATGGTTGATCAGGGCGAGGGCAAACGCCCGAAGCCGGTGCTCATCGAAGGCTCGCACCACCGGGAAGTCTACGACTCGATAATCTCGGCCATCGGCCAGGACGCCGACTACTCGTTCCTTCCCGAAGAGGTTCTCGCCAAGATCACGGTAGAGCGCGGACGGGTTTCGGTGGACCGATTCGGCGCCACCGGCGATCCGAAAGTCTTCGCCGGCGGCGACATCACCAACACCAAACGCGATGCAATAAGCGCCATCGCCAACGGCCATCTTGCGGCTCGAGGAATCGACCGACAACTGTTGAAGTTGAACTCGCGGAAACAGCGGATTTAGGGTGATTGCTTACGCCGCCGCCTGGCGGGGGGCGGCCGCGGCGCCAAGGGCCGGGGGCGGCGCGGCCGGACGCCGTGCCGCGGCCGCCGCCGGGCGCGTGGGCGGGGCCCTGCGCCGGCCGCTCAGCCGGTCATCCGCGGCCAATATCTCCCGCCGCGCCTGACCACATCCATGGGAAACCCGTACACTTCGCTCAGCAGATCCGGCTGAAGCACTTCCTCAGGGCTTCCATGTGCGTGAATGCGCCCGGCCTTCATGACGGACACCTGCGCAAACACGGGCGTGATCTCCTCGATGTGATGCGTAACGTAAATGAGGGTAGGCCCACTCTCCGCGGTGCCGAGCTTCTCCACAAAAGACAGAAAGCGCTCGCGGGCGGCAGGATCGAGACCGCTGCACGGCTCGTCGAGGATGAGCAGCTTCGGACGCGCTACCAGTGCCCTCGCGATAAGCACCCGCTGCTTCTCCCCCTGAGACAGCACGGCATAGCGTCGCTCGGCGAGTTGATCGCAGCCCATGAACGCAAGCTGCTCGCGGGCGGCGGCGTAGTCCTCGGCGGTCGGCGCCTCCCACAGCCCGATGGTCGCATAGCGCCCGCTTACGACCACGTCGAGCGCGCTGTCTCGCGAGTGAATGCGCTCTCCGAGGGCCGTGCTTACCCACCCGATGTATTGACGCACCTCTCGCATGTCGCTCTTGCCGCGTCGGTACCCGAGCACCTCTACCGCTCCGCCACTCGGCGGCATATAGCCGGTAACCACCTGCAGCATGGCGGTTTTCCCCGAGCCGTTGAGTCCCAAGAGCGCGGTGTGGCGGTGCGCGGGAACCTCCCACGTTACCCCGTCGAGGATCACCGTATCGTCTCGGCGCATCCGAACGTCTCCAAGCCGTATCATCGCGGATTACCCTCCGGGGGCCGACCGGTCCCGCGGCGGTGCCGATCCCTTCCGGAGCCGCGCTGCGGGGCCCGACAGCTCCCGCGGCGGTGCCGCACTTCGCGCCGGGCCTCCCCTCGGTTGCCGGGCCCGGTCCGGTATTGACCGCTCACGCCGACACGCTCGGCAAGCCCGAGAGCGCCATCGCGATTTCCTCCTGCGGATACTCGTAGGCGGTGAGCTTTCCCGCATTGTAGTCGAGGTAGGCCTGCATATCGAACTGCCCGTGCCCGCAGAGGTTGAAGAGAATTGCTTTGCTCTCTCCGGATTCACGACAGGCCAGCGCCTCGTCGATCGTGGCCGCCACCGCGTGGTTGGCTTCCGGGGCCGGAAGGATCCCCTCCGCGCGAGCAAACTGAATGCCCGCTGCAAAGGTGCGCATTTGATCGTAGGCGGTAGCCTCGATATGTCCGTCATGGTGCAATTGGCTCACGAGCGGGGCCATTCCATGATACCGCAGTCCGCCGGCGTGGAAGCCCGGCGGGACAAAGGTGCTGCCGAGTGTATGCATCTTTACGATGGGGGTGAGATGAGCGGTGTCCCCGTAGTCGTAAACGTAGGGCCCCTTGGTCAGGGTCGGACAGGCGGAAGGCTCCACCGCGATGATGCGATAATCGGCCTCCCCGCGGAGGTTGGCCCCGGCATACGGGAAGGCCATTCCCGCGAAGTTCGACCCGCCGCCGGTGCAGCCGATGAGAATGTCCGGCTCGTCGTCGGCCGCCTTCATCTGCTCCATCGTTTCGAGCCCGATGACCGTTTGGTGCATGAGCACGTGATTGAGCACGCTGCCGAGCGCATACTTCGTATCGTCATGGGTGGCTGCGTATTCTACCGCCTCGGAGATTGCGATGCCGAGCGAACCGGTAGAATCCGGGTGCTCGGCGAGCACTGCACGGCCGGATTCCGTGTACTTGCTCGGACTCGGTGTGACATTCGCGCCGAATGACTCCATGAGGCCGCGGCGGTACGGTTTCTGATCGTAGCTCACGCGAACCATGTAGACACTGCAATCGATACCGAAAAAGGCGCTCGCCATCGACAGCGCGCTGCCCCACTGCCCGGCGCCCGTCTCGGTGGCAAGCTTGGTCACGCCGGCTTCCTTGTTGTAGAACGCCTGCGCCACGGCCGTGTTGGGTTTATGACTTCCGCTCGGGCTTACGCCCTCGTACTTGTAGTAAATGCGGGCAGGCGTGTCGAGCGCCTTCTCGAGACGGCGCGCGCGATACAACGGCGTCGGCCGCCACTGACGGTAGATGTCGCGCACCGGTCCGGGAATATCGATCTCGCGATCGGTCGATACTTCCTGTTGTATCAGCTCCATCGGAAAGAGAACGGCAAGGTCCTCCGGACCAATGGGCTCTTTTTTCTGTGGATGCAGGACCGCCGGCGCCGCGTTCGGCAGATCTGCTTGGATGTTATACCAGCGCTTTGGAATTGCCGACTCCGGCAGAGTGTACTTAACGGAATCCATGTGCTACTCCCCCAATGTTCCTGCAGTTACCGTGCATGATTATACGTTCGGCGGAGTGTAGCACTAACTCCACACGCGGTCAATGAAACGGAAATGCCGCCGCCGGCCGCGGGGCGCCGGCCCGCGGGACGAGAACGCAGGGCGCCGGCCGGCGGGACGAGCCTACGCGCCGATTTCCTCTTTCAGTGCGGCGAGGAATCTGTCCACGTTTTCCTCGCGGGCGGTGTGTCCCATGAGACCGACCCGCCATATTTTTCCTGCGAGCGGACCGAGCCCCGCGCCGATCTCGATCAGATGGTTGTTTCGCAAGCCGGCCCGGACCGCCGCCTCGTCGACGCCGTCCGGCACGGTAATTGCGTTGAGATCGGGCAAGCGGTAGTCTTTTGCCACCAGCATGGAGAGTCCCATCTCTTCAATGCCGGAAACGAAACGCTCGTGGACACGGCGGTGACGTTGAAATACCGCTTCGAAGCCTTCCTCTTCGATCAGCGCAAGGCCCTGGTGCAGCGCGTATATCATGTTGATGGGCGCCGTGTGGTGGTAACTGCGCTTTTTGTCCTGACCCTGCCAGTACTTGGTAAGCATGGAAACGTCGAGATACCAGTTGGGAACCTTGGTTGCGCGGTTTTCGATGACCGAAACCGCTCGATCGGAAAGTGAGGCCGGAGCAAGACCGGGCGGCACCGACAGGCACTTCTGCGTACCGCTGTAGAATGCGTCTACGCCCCACGCGTCGAGCTCGACCGGCACACCGCCGAGGCTGGTCACGCCGTCGACGAGATAGAGGGCGTCGGTGGCCCGCACGAGCTCGCCGATTTCGGCAACGGGATTCTGCACCCCCGTGGAGGTTTCGGCGTGCACGACGGCTACAATTTTATAGCTTTGGGCCTCGAGTTGGCGCTTCACCGCCGTCACGTCGATAGGTTCGCCCCACTCGGCCTCTACCGTATCAACTTCCGCGCCGAGTCGTCCGGCGACGTCGGTCATACGTGTTCCAAACACCCCGTTAACCAGTATGAGCACGCGGTCGCCGGGCTCGATGAGGTTCACAAAGCACGTCTCCATGCCGGCGCTACCGGTGCCGGAAACAGGAAACGTTACCGTGTTCTGCGTTCCCATCAACCGCTTCAACATGTCTCGCGTTGCATCCATGATGCCGATAAACTGCGTGTCCATGTGACCGAGCGTGCTCACCGACATAGCCTTGTACGTTTCGGGATGAACCGACGATGGTCCCGGACCCATGAGCAATACCTCGGGAACCTCTCTCAGTAGTTGTGTCATTGTTCGTGCTCCGTAATCGTGTTTTTGGTACGATAATAGTGTAGCGCAGCCTTCCAGCGCTTGTCACCCGACAAACCACTGGGCTTCCCTCTGCCGTCCTAATGTGGTATCTTGTAGGCGTCAAAAGGATTGTGATCAGCTGACGGCTATTGTACCCTGCCCGTCTCGGTGCCCTCACCACAAGAGCTCCATAGTACACGCCTTTTGAGAAATCGTGTCCCCGAGGCACGAAAAGGAGAAAGGACGCCTGAATGGCCACCCCGCTCTACGACAGCAACTGCAAAACAGGCCCGTCCCAAGAGATTCGGCTCGCCGGTATAGCCTAACGGCTCCGTCCGCACCGAACGCACGAACGGCAGCTCCAAGCGAGTCGCCGTCCGCGCGCCCTCGCTCTCCACTGCATATGCGCGTCACCTCCGGGCGACGCCCGAATAATCACCCTACTCGCAAGGAGGTCTTTAATGGCAAGACGCTCATTTAAGGCAGACAAACGACGACGACAGCTCCAAAAAAAGAAGAAGCAAGACGAGAAGAGACAGAAGAAAGGCACGAAAGACGAGTCCGAGGGAGAGGACAAGTCCTACCTCGAGTACCTATCTCCCGGGGGACCGATGGATGAGCGCTACGTCGAAGCCGAAGAAGAAGAGGGCGACGAGGCGGACGAAAGCGACGAGAGCGCCGAATCGGACGAGTCTGATGAGGACGCTACCGAGCGCAGCTAACACGTCGGGCTTACTTCAGACCCGAAGCGCAGTGAAGACGAGGAGCGCTGCTGGAGACGGCGGCGCGCCGCGCCGATAGGTACGGTCGCCCACGCCACCATACATGGGCCGTGACGAGAAGCTTGCCTCGAGCCGTCTCAGACGATAGCTTAAGCGGTGAGTACCCCATGGACCATACCTACCACGAACCCCGCGTAACATCCCATAACGCCCCATCCATTCGCGTCGAAGGGGCGAATCAGAACAACCTCAAGAGCCTCGATATCGAGTTTCCGCTCAACAAGCTCATCGTCATCACGGGAGTGAGCGGCTCCGGAAAGTCATCGCTGGCATTCGACACCGTCTACTCGGAAGGGCAGCGCCGCTACGTCGAGACCTTTTCCGCATATACGAGGCAGTTTCTCGACCGTATGGACAAACCGCGGGTCGACCGCATAGAGGGCATCCCGCCGGCTATTGCAATTGACCAAACGAATCCGGTGCGAACCTCACGCTCGACGGTCGGCACGATGACCGAGCTAAACGATCATCTGAAGCTCCTGTTCGCCCGAGCAGCAACCCTTTATTGCCGCTCGTGTGGATCGAGAGTTCGCCGAGACACCCCCGAGACCATTCTCGAGAGCCTCGACTCGGCGCAGGCGGTAGCCGGGAGCCGGATCATGGTGACATTCACGGTACCGGTCCCGCCGAAGTTTCAGCCGTCGGAGATCGTGGAGTTGCTCGCCCAGGAGGGCTACACCCGGATCCGCACCGAGACACCTGAGCACGTCGAGGTCATCCAGGACCGCACCCGCTTCACCGAGACAAATCGGCAGCGTGTCATCGAAGACCTCGAGGCAGCTCTGCATCACGGTAAAGGCCGCGTCGTGGTGTACGTACTCGACGATCAACGTGCCGTCACTCTGTCTTTTCACTTCTCCACCGACCTTCACTGCGCAACATGCGACATCCACTACCGCGATCCGTCTCCGAATTTCTTTTCATTCAACTCCCCCATGGGGGCCTGCGATACGTGCCGCGGGTTCGGCAGGGTCATGGGTATCGACTACGATCTCGTCATACCCGACAAGACTAAGAGCCTCGCCGAGGGTGCGGTTCGACCGTGGCAAAGTGAGAGCTACGGCGTGTGCCAAACGGAGATGATGCACTTTGCCCGCCGCCGAGACATTCGCACCGACGTACCGTGGGAAGAGCTCACCGAGGAGGAGCGGCACTGGGTTATCGAGGGAGAGGGCGATTGGGAGGACGGCGAATGGTACGGTATTCGCCGCTTTTTCGACTGGCTCGAATCCAAGAGCTACAAGATGCACATTCGGGTACTGCTCTCGCGCTACCGCAGCTACACGCCCTGTCCCACCTGCGGCGGCGCACGGCTCAAGGAAGAACCGCTTCTCTGGCGCCTCGAAAGCGAAGGGAAACGACTCAATATCCATGAGCTCATGCTCTTGCCGATTGCGCGCGCGGCAACCTTTTTCGACACGGTCGAGCTGCCGCGCCCGCTCGACGAGGCAGTAGAGCTCCTGCTCGGGGAAGTGCGAACGAGGGTGCAGTACCTCCTCGAGGTAGGGCTCGGCTATCTCACCCTCGACCGCCAATCGCGGACGTTGAGCGGCGGCGAGGTGCAGCGCATCAACCTGACCACCGCCCTCGGCACCTCGCTCGTCAACGCCCTCTTCGTCCTCGACGAGCCGAGCATTGGCCTCCACTCCCGCGACATCGGCCGGCTCATACGAGTGCTGCACCGACTGCGGGACGCGGGGAATACGCTCCTCGTGGTAGAGCACGACCCGGAGGTTATCGAAGCAGCGGATCTCGTGGTTGATTTGGGCCCGGAGGCCGGCGCCGGCGGCGGCTCACTGGTGTTCTACGGCACCCCCGCCGAGCTTGCCCACGCGGCTGAGTCGGTCACCGGCGCCTTTCTCCGGCGGCAACCAACGCTGCCCGAACCGGCCGATCGCGACGCGGCCACCGCCGCCCAAGCCGGCGGCACCCCGAAGCCGGCCGGGCCGGCCGCCGCCGCGAAGGCTCTTACGGTTCGAGGCGCCGCCGAGCACAATCTACGAACCATCGATGTGAGCTTTCCCCTCGGGCGTCTCGTGTGCGTCACGGGGGTGAGCGGCTCCGGCAAGTCCACACTCGTCCAAGACATTCTCTACAACGCCGTTCGCATGGAAACCGGCTCCCCGGTCGAGCAACCCGGGGCCTACGCCTCCATAGAGGGGCTCGAGCACATCGGCGGGGTCGTCATGGTCGACCAATCGCCCATCGGGAAAACGACACGCTCGAATCCCGCGAGCTATGTCGGCGCCTTCGACGAGATTCGCTCGCTTTTTGCTAAAGAACCGCTCGCGCGCGAGCGGGGCTACACCGCCGGCACGTTCAGTTTCAACTCCGGCGACGGGCGGTGCCCGACCTGCGGGGGGAACGGATTCGAGCACGTGGAAATGCAGTTTCTCAGCGATGTGTATCTGCGGTGTCCCGAATGCAACGGCACTCGGTATCGCAGTGACGTGCTCGACGTCAAATTGATTCCGCCGCAGGCCTCACGGTCTGCGGGACTATCCATTGCCGATGTGCTCGACCTCACGGTCAACGAGGCGGTGGAGCTGTTCTCGTCCTCCAAACGCGTGCACCGACGGCTCCAACCCCTCAGGGACGTGGGCTTGGGCTACGTAACGCTGGGACAACCGGTGCCGACATTGAGCGGCGGAGAGGCCCAGCGACTAAAACTGGCGGGCCATCTCTCCGAAGCCGAACGAGGCTCCAAGCGGCCGGACTCCTCTCTTCTGTTCCTCTTCGACGAGCCGACCACGGGGCTGCATTTCCGCGATATCGACGTTCTCCTTTCCGCATTCAGGCGTCTCGTGGAGGCCGGCCACTCGGTCATTGTCATCGAGCACAATCTCGACGTTATCGCCGGGTCCGACTGGCTTATCGATCTCGGCCCCGAGGGCGGCGAGCAGGGAGGCGACCTCGTCTCGACAGGTCCTCCTCATCGATTGGTCGAACAATCGTCGGGCCATACCGCCGACGCATTGCGCCGCTATACAAACTACGGCGAAACACGGCGTGAGCTCTCGCTTGGCGCTCGTCTTCGCGGGGCAACCGCCGACGAACAGTTGGAGGCCGCCGAAGCGGCGGAGGCACCGAACCCAACGCGGGCGGCGCAGACGGCCGAAACCCCGGCGGCACCGAACCCCGCGCGGGCGGCGCAGGCCGCCGAGGCGGCGCAGGCCGCCGGGGCGGCGGAGGCGGCGGGCACCGGGGACGCGGCCGGCACCGCCGACGTCGCGAAGGCAAGCGAGGCCGGGGAGATCCCCTCGCCCGCAGCCTCGCGGGATATGTCGATTCGCGGCGCGCGCGAGCACAACCTGCGCGACGTAGACCTCTCCCTTCCGAGAGACGAGCTGGTCGTCGTTACCGGCGTAAGCGGCAGCGGCAAGAGCACCGTTGCCTTCGACATCCTGTTCTCGGAGGGACAGCGCCGCTACCTCGAGTCGCTCAACGCCTATGCCCGGCAATTCGTACAACCGAGCGCGCGGCCGGAGGTGGAGTCGGTATCCGGGGTACCGCCCACCGTCGCTATCGAGCAACGCACGACCCGGGGGGCGAACAAGAGCACGGTAGCGACCGTTACCGAGATCTATCACTTTCTCAGGCTCCTGTTCGTGAAACTCGGCACCCAGCATTGCCCCGACTGTCACGTACCCATAGAGCCGCAGAGCGTCGATTCGATCGTCGCGACACTTCTTGCCAATGCCGAAGGGAGCAGGCTCATGGTGCTTGCGCCGCTTGTCACCGCTCGCAAGGGCTACTACACCGACCTTGCCTCGTGGGCGGCGGGCAAAGGCTTTTCGCGACTTCGCGTCGATGGAGAGCTCCTCGACACCGGTGCGTGGCCCCGGCTCGATCGGTTCCGCGAACACACCATCCAAGCCCCGGTCGGCGAGGTCGAGGTCGGCCCCGACACCAGGGGTGAGCTTCACTCGCTGCTCGAGCGCGCAACGGCCCTCAGCAAAGGCGTCATCCACGTGCTCGACACCGAGCACAACACCGAATCCGTCTACTCCACCGAACGCTCCTGTCCGCAGTGCGGCCGTGGCTTCGAAGAGCTCGACCCTCGCGTGTTTTCCTTCAACTCCAAGCACGGATGGTGTAGCCGTTGCCACGGAACCGGCCTTGCCCATCTCGTCGATGACGAGGAGGAGAACGGCGAGTCCCGCGGCAGCGTCCGGAAATCCGGCACGGCGGCCCACCCCGCATCGCCGGACGTGGATGACGGCGAGGCACAACAGCCGTGTCCCTCCTGTGGAGGCACACGACTGCGGCCGGAAGCGAGAAACGTCTTCTTGCAGGGACAGGGCATTTTCGATATCACCAAACGTTCGGTAACCGCAACGCGAGATCACATTGACGAGCTCGCCTTCACCGGGCGAGATGCGGAAATCGCCCGCGATATCATCTCAGAGGTTAAGGCGCGCCTCGCGTTTCTCGAGCGCGTTGGCCTTGCCTACCTGCCGCTCGACCGGGCGGCGCCGACGTTGTCGGGCGGCGAAGCCCAGCGGATCCGCCTTGCCGCGCAGCTCGGCTCGAACCTTCGCGGGGTCTGCTACATTCTCGACGAGCCTACCATCGGGCTCCACGCCCGAGATAACCGGATGCTCCTCGATACTCTGCACGAGCTAAAGCACAAGGGAAACTCCATCATTGTCGTAGAACACGACGAAGACACGATCCGCAGCGCCGACCATGTGGTGGACCTCGGGCCGGGCGGCGGTGTCGAAGGTGGACATATCGTTGCCCGCGGAACCCTCCACGACATACTATCTTCTCCCGACTCGGTTACGGGGCGTTACCTGCTGAACCCGCTATCTCATCCGCTCTTTCCGCGGCGAGATCCACCCGCCGGCGACCACTGGTTCACCGTGTACGGCGCACGCTTACACAATCTCAAGCATCTCGATGTATCCGTTCCTCTCGAGCGCTTCATCTGCGTAACGGGAGTCAGCGGCAGCGGAAAGAGCACGCTCGTGCGAGACATCATCCACCGGAATCTCCGTCCTCGTGTCGGCAAACGGGAAGAGGCCTCGGGGTGGACCGGCTGCCGCCGTATCGAGGGGTACACGGGGTTTGACTACGTGAGAGAAGTCGATCAAACGCCCATCGGCAAGACCCCGCGCTCCTGCCCGGCCACCTACGTCGGGTTTTGGGACGAGGTGCGGCGCCTCTTTGCTGCCCTTCCCGAGTCCAAGATGCGGGGCTACACCGCAAGCCGCTTTTCGTTTAACACCGCCGAGGGGCGCTGTGAAGAGTGCGGCGGCCAGGGAATCAAACGCATCGAGATGAGCTTTCTGCCGGACGTCTCGGTAGTCTGCGAGAGCTGCGGTGGTAAACGATTCACCGAAGACACCCTCGAGGTCGAGTTCAAAGGCAAGAACATCGCTGAGGTTCTCGAGATGAGCGTGGATGAAGCGGTGGATTTTTTCGTAGCGCACCCGAGCATCCACCGTGCCGTAGAAATGCTTCGCGACGTCGGGCTGGGGTACCTAAAACTCGGCCAGCAAAGCCCCTCTTTGAGCGGCGGGGAGGCGCAGCGGATAAAGCTGGTCACCGAGCTCGCCAAGGCTCGAAGCGCGAGCGCGAGCGGCGCTCTCTACTTACTCGATGAGCCCACTATCGGACTGCACATGGCCGACGTTCAACGCCTCGTTTCGGTCCTGCATCGACTCGTCGAGGCCGGCAACACCGTTATCATTATCGAGCATAATCTCGACCTCGTTGCCGAGGCGGACTGGATCGTGGATCTCGGCCCCGAGGGAGGCGACGGCGGCGGCCGCATCGTAGCCGAGGGACCCCCCGAACGCATCGTCGAGTCACACGACACCTCCCACACCGGGCGGTTTCTCGCATCCATACTCGAACGAACACAGCAAGGGAGCTCACATGGTTGATTCAGACGACATACACATCATTCCCGGTAGTGTCGACTCGCACTTTCACACGTTGATCATGGAAGAGAAGTCACTACCGGCGCCCGACATTCTGCGAACGTGCTTCGATGCCGGACTTGCCTACGGACTCGATATTGCGGTCTCTCTCGATGATTTCGAACAACGCAGACAACGGCTAACTCCGTTCCCTCACGTCTATCTCACCGCCGGATTTCACCCTTCACAGGCCGGAAGTCGCCGTTTTCCCGAAGTAGAGTCGGAATTGCGGCGTCGCCTGTCCGACCCGCGTGTCGTTGCCCTCGGTGAGGTCGGGCTCGACTTCTACAGAAATCACGGGACTCCCGCCGAGCAAGCCGACTTGGTCGTCTCGCAGATAGAGCTTGCAAACGAATACTCACTTCCGCTCATCATCCACAACCGAGAGGCCGCATCGGAGCTCTACGATTTGTTTCGCGCCCATCCCCCGATCGCCGAGAGCGTGATGCACTGCTTTTCCGCCGATGCCGATACCGCGCGACGCTTTCTCGACCTAGGATTTACCATCTCGTTCGGCGGAAACGTAACCTACAAGCGCTCGGAGCCCATACGCGAAGCAGCCAGGCTCGTTCCCGCCGACCGCATCCTCACCGAAACCGACGCTCCCTTCCTTGCTCCGCAAGCCGTACGCGGGAAACCGAACCACCCCGGCTACGTCGGATATACCTACGAGTTTCTCGCAACCCTTCGCGGGGAGACATCCACCGCCGACCTCGTTTCTCACACAAAAAAGAATTTCGAACGCATCTTCTCGGTCGTGCCCTCCCGGTGAGCCGACACACACGCGCCCGGCGGGCGGGCGG
>JAWLED010000155.1:0-4029 GCA_041686235.1 Spirochaetia bacterium
AAAACGATAGGAAGCTCGTGGCGGGACAGGATCCGCTTTGCCGCCTCCGTCCCGTCCATCCCCGAGCCGAGGTCGATATCCATGAGTACGAGGTCGATATCCGCAGTGGTCTCGATGGCCTCGACGGCCCTCTCGCCGCTGGACACGGTCACTACGCTGTACCCGAAACGCTCGAGCGTCCTTTTCTCGGCGATCGCAACAATGGCTTCATCCTCGACAAGGAGAAGCGTTTTTTCTGCCGACTCTGCCATACTGTAGCCCCGTTCTTTGGTTCTAGTCCTGTTCTTCGAGGGGTCCGTATTCATCTATAGGAGGCATTTCGTCTTTCGTCAACGGAGGTGGGCACAAAACGTACATTGTGGACGAGCCGGTCTGCATTTCCTCGGAACCGGTTTTTACTTGAGCCGTGATTTCGTTTATCTGCGTGAGACCGTCGAGCACCTGTTGTCCGCCGGCGGCTCCATCGCCGTAATATCCCGCCCTGTGGCCTACGTCCACCGCTTCGGCCACGGTAATCTGCACGTCCGAGACGTAACGGCGATTCCACACCGGCTCGAAGCCGGTGTTTGCAAAACGGAGAAACAAAGTATTCTGCGCGGTTTCTTTGCCCAGGTAGTGATCGATGCGAAAGACCTGATGCTCGGCAAACGCCTTGTGCACATCTGCACAATTGCTGCAACCAAAACGCCACATTTGTGTCTGTATAGGTATGGAAGACAAAGACCGCACGTCTCCGAAAAACGTGCTTCTCGTCTATCCGCGCACTCCCGACACCTATTGGAGTTACCGCTACGCCATTTCGTTTCTGGGCAAAAAGGCGCTCATACCCCCGCTCGGGCTCATGACGGTCGCAGGGATCATGGGAGATGAGTATTCGTACCGCCTCGTCGATCTGAATGTGAGGAAGCTGCGCGAGGCCGACCTCGAGTGGGCCGACATTGCTATGCTTTCGGCGATGATCGTGCAGCGCCAATCCATGGAGGCGGTGATAAAGCGGTGCAACGCGGCCGGTGTACCGGTGGTCGCCGGCGGCCCCTACCCCACCTCTTGCCACGATCAGATCGAGGGGGTCGATCATTTCGTCCTCGGAGAAGGCGAGTGCACCATCCTCGATTTTCGACGTGATCTCGAAAACGGCACACCAAAGGCCGTCTACCGTCCGCAGTCTTCCGAGCGGCCCGACATTTCCTCCGTCCCCGTGCCGCGATTCGACCTCTGCGATATCTCGGCCTATCACACGCTTCCGATTCAATTCTCCCGCGGCTGTCCGTTTGACTGCGAGTTCTGCGACATCGTCAGTCTTTTTGGTCACAAAGTACGAACAAAGAGCCCCGAGCAGTTCCTCAGCGAACTGGAGGCAATATATGAAACCGGCTTCCGCGGCGGGGTGTTCATCGTGGACGACAAC
The DNA here is from genome assembly GCA_041686235.1 of Spirochaetia bacterium. Lineage (GTDB taxonomy): Bacteria > Spirochaetota > Spirochaetia > DSM-27196 > PWMO01 > JAAAOH01. The sequence continues at coordinate 1,409 of JAWLED010000155.1, forward strand.
TTCATCGGAAATCGAAAGCGCGTAAAGGAGCTGTTGAGAGCTGTTATGGGGTGGCAGAAGGAGCACGGGCGTCCGTTCAATTTGAGCACCGAGGCAAGCGTCGACCTTGCGCAGGACCGGGAGCTTCTCGAGCTCATGGTGTCCTCGGGGTTCAGCATGGTATTTATCGGCCTCGAAACTCCCGTCGAGGACTCACTGCAGTCGACGGGTAAACGCCAGAATCTCCGCGAGGGGATGGCTGCCGGCGTGCGTCGCATCCAGGAGGCGGGGATAGAGGTGACCGGAGGGTTCATAATCGGGTTCGATTCCGACCCCCACGATGTCGGCGACCTCCAGATTCGCTTCATCCAGCAACTCGGAGTTCCTACCGCGATGGTAGGCTTGATGATCGCGCTACCCAATACGCGCCTATGGACCCGCTTAACACAGGAGGGGCGAATACTCTCACAAAGCGACGGGAACAACACGCACGGCGTCGAGCTCAATTTCGTGCCACGTCTCCCGCGCGAGCACCTCATGCGCGAGTACTCGAGAGTCCTGCACACGGTCTACAACCCGCGCCGCTATTTCGAACGCGGGCTGAGAATGCTCCGACGAATTCCTCGCAGCCCACCCGGTTCGGGGGCTGTCACCACAGGGGGCATAAATCGCTCACAGCTCATGGCGTTTGGCCGTTCGATCGTCCGACAGGGAATTCTATCGCCCTATGCCTTGTGGTACTGGTGGTTCATGATGCGGGCAATTGCACTGCGCCCGCGCCAGCTCGTACGGATCGTGTCGATCGCCGTGCTGGGACACCACTATTTCACCATCACCAACCTGGTGCCGCGGCCTCGCACGTTTCGAGGCCACACAGCCGAGGATATCGAGCAACTCGAGGACCGCGAAAGCACACGACACGGTAATCGAGAAACAGCGGACACAAACAGACTCGTAACCACTGGGTAACAGCACGTAAGATGTATTATACTAATCATACGATATGGAAGAGCAGGACCTCGCGGATCGCAAAGCAATCCGGGCGGTCATCTCAGGAAATCACAATGCGTTTCGCTCCGTCGTCGAGCGCTATCAACCGATTGTAACCGCACTCGGTCGGCGCCTCGTTCGCTCATCGGCCGACGTTCCGGATTTCGTACAAGACGTATTCCTCAAAGCCTTTACGCATATACGCCAATACTCGGGAAAGGGCCGTTTTTACTCCTGGCTCATGCGCATCGCATACACCACGGCAATCAACCGCAGAAACCGAAAAGAACCGGAGGATGCACTCGACCCCGAGGCCATTGATTATGCGGTCAGAGCTTCCGCGGAAGGCGACCCCGAGCGGTGCACGTTGCAATCGGCAATGGTCGAGGCGCTTCGCGAGGCAATAGCAGGCTTGCCACAGCATTTGGCACGAGCGGTGGAGCTCTCCTATTTTGCCCGCCTACGGTACTCGGATATTGCAGAGCTGACCGGTGTGTCGCTAAACACCCTCAAATCCCACGTACATCGCGCGCGAAAACTGTTGCGGGAGCGCCTCGACTCCACCGTCGCCGCCGACTGTAGCGATTTAGAAAACGTGTGAGCCGTGCCGGCCCATATGCCGCGTGGGGCCCCGGCGCAGCCGCGTGCCCCGTGGGGCCCCGCGCGGCCGCATGGCCCCGGCCGCGTGGGGTTTGACACGACGCACCTTCCAACATACCATTTTCTCTAACAGATTCAGCAGAACAATTGAGAGGCTTTGTGATGATCGAACTAAAGAAAGATGCCAAATACGCCCTTTTGACGCCCACGAGTATGGGGGTGCGTATCACCCCGAAAGATCGCCAGCCGGTGCAAACCTCGCGGGATTTCACCATGCAGGTGACAAGCGCCGAGAGCAACGTTGTAAGCGTCTCGTCGTTTCTCGGTTTCCCGGTCAAGGTTCTCACCGCGCTCGTCTCCGGGAGCCCAATTGCCCGGATGATCTCCGACGATCTCGGTCGGCGTCACATCGACGTTGAGGCTAAGTACGTCGAGCAGGGCGGCCCGTGGGGGCATCGCCATCAGTTCAATATCGCGGATGCCGGCTTCGGTGGCCGCGGGCCACGCGTTCACAATGACCGCGCCGGCGAGGCGGGACGTACCCTCGACGCGGGAGATTTCGATCTCGATCGAATCTTTGGTAGCGAAGGCGTGCAGATCGTGCATATCTCCGGCCTCGTTGCGGCCCTTTCGCCGAGCACCGGTGAGCTATGCCTCGAAGTTGCCCGCAAAGCAAAGCAGGCGGGCTCGGTGGTCAGTTTCGATCTCAACTACCGCGCCTCGTTCTGGAAGGAAGAGCCCGATAGGTTGCGGCGGGTCTTCCACGAGATCGCCTCGAATTCGCACGTTCTTATCGGAAACGAAGAAGACTTCCAGCTCGCCCTTGGACTCGAGGGCCCGGAGGCAGGCGGAAAAGACCTCGCGGCAAAGATCGACGGCTTCAAAGGCATGATCGAAGAAGCCCGCAAAGCCTACCCGGAGGCTGTGCTCTTCGGCACCACCCTCCGAGAGGTCGTCAACGCAAACGAGCACCTGTGGGGCGCGATTGTTCACGCCCCTGACGGCTGGCACATCGTCGAGCCGCGCCCCATCGAAGTCCTCGACCGTATCGG
>JAWLED010000156.1:0-3943 GCA_041686235.1 Spirochaetia bacterium
GTCGTCTTTGTCCTCACCGTCGCCGGCGCTTTTCTCGCCTTCGCCCATTGCAAGGGTAATGCCCGTGCTCGAAGAAGCCGCTTGACTGCCGTCGCTGTGCTTTTGCGCCTGCCCTGTTTGGGACTGCCGGCTCGCCTGCGATATCGCTTTACCGGTCTTACCGGTGCTGCTCTGTGCGGTGTTCTGTTCCATCCAACGCCGTTGCGTCGTTTCGTCCATTTTGAAGAAGGAAATGGTCGATTCGAGCTGATCGGCCTGGCTGGAGAGCTCCTGCGCCATGCTCGACATCTCTTCCGACTGCGAGGCGTTTTGCTGCGTCACTTGGTCCAGCTCTGCAATGGCCTTGCTGATTTGTTGGCTGCCCGAGCGTTGTTCGTCACTCGAGGCATTGATTTCCTGCACCAACTCCGCCGTCTTTTTGATGTCCGGCACAAGGGTGTCGAGCACGTTTCCGGCACTCTCGGCGACCTCCACGCTGCTCGAAGACACTTCACTGATTTCCGAGGCGGCCTGCTGGCTTCGTTCGGCAAGCTTTCGCACCTCGCCGGCTACCACCGCAAATCCCTTGCCGTGCTCACCGGCACGAGCGGCCTCGATTGCTGCATTCAGCGCCAACAGATTGGTGTTACGCGCGATCTCTTCGATGATGGAAATCTTTTCGGCGATGTTCTTCATCGCGTCGACCGTCCGGCGCACTGCCTCACCGCCCTGCTCCGCATCGGTAGCAGCTTTTTGCGCAATCTTCTCGGTTTCCTGGGCATTATCCGCGTTCTGTCGGATATTGGATTCCATTTCTTCCATGGACGAGGACACCTCTTCGGAGTTGGACGCCTGCTCGGTCGCACCCTGAGACATCTCTTCGGCGCTCGAGGACATCTGCTGACTTCCCCCGGCCACGTTGCGGCTCGCGGCGGAGATCTCCCCTACTACCTCTTTGAGACGGTCCACCATGTCGGTAAGGGCGTCTCCAAGCATGCCGACCTCGTCCCCTTGGTCGAGGTCCATCTCGGCGGTGAGATCGCCCTGCGCCACTGTTTGCGCAAATGTTACACCTTTAATCATGGGACGCGAAATCATGGCGGCTACGAAGTAGGCGGCAAAGCCGACGATGAGCGCAATAACCACTCCCGCTATGAGGATGGAATAGGCAAGATTGCGAATCGGGGCGGTTACCTCCGCCTCGTCGATCTCGGCGAGCAGTGCCCATTCGGTGCCGAACACGTCCACAGGCGAGAACGCTGAGAGCACCGTACTGCCGGTATAGTCGGTAATGAGCTCCGCATCGGTTTCCCCGTTGAGCGCAGCTCGCACCGCTTCCGTCTCTACATTGCTTTCATTCGGGTTCGCAAATGAGGCCTCAACGCTGTAGTTTTCCGGGTCGAGATAGGAATCGGAGCGCATCAAGTTGTCCGATCCAACGAGGTAGGTCTCTCCCGTCTCGCCCATACCGGTGCGCTCTTGCATAATCTCGTTGATCTCTGTGAGCGGAAGTTGAGCCGCCACCACGAGCTCCGTTTCGTTGTCGTTCACGAGGGGATTGGCGACAAACGCCGCGGGTACGCCGTCTGAGGGCTCGTACGGTCTAAAATCACCAAAGGAAAACTCTTGGGTTTCGAGCGCTTTGCTTACCGCATCGCCGAGGCTGGAATCCGAGAATTCCCCGTTGACAATATTGGTATTGTAGTCCGCCTCCTGTTCAACGCTATAGAATATCTCGCCCTCAGGATGGATGAGAAACAGGTCGTAATACCCGATTTCCTCCTGGAACTCGGAGAAGTAGTCCTGTTCGGTGCCGACAACCTCGGTGACGATTGCTTCCTCCATGTCCATCTTCGTAATGAGCGACCAATCCATACCCGGCACATCCGGCTGAGAATACACGACCATTACAAGATTTCCGTCGGAGTCCGTAAACACGTCTTGGCCGGATTCTCCTGCGTGCGCACGCTCGAGGTAGTCCGGGGCAATGTCGGTCGCGTCGTAGCCGAAGACGAAATCGCCTCCTCCCATGGTTTCCATATCACTGCGAAAGAGGTAGCGGCCGTCCCGTTTCTCCGTGAGATAGCTCTCCCCCGTATCTCCGAGTCCGGCACGGACACCCACGATACGGTTCATAGCCTCGTCCACCGCTCCTCCGGGAACGACGTCCTCCGGTGAGATCTCGTTGATATCGAAGTATTGCTCGACCGATTCCTTTTGATTCTCGTGAACCGCCGTTAACTCCTTGAACGCACTTCGGCGCAAGGAGTTCACCGTACGGGTCAACGTGGTAATTTCATCATCGACCGAGTCGAAGTAGTTTTCGACTTGGGCGGTCTTCACATCTCGTATCCCCCGTAGTTCCTTGTAACTCTGCTCCATCATGGCATCGCTTGAAAGCGAGGATGCCCAATATCCCACAACTGCAAGCGGAACGAGCCCCACAAGCAGAAAAAGCATGATGAGTTTCGGTTTGAGGTTCATGTCTTTTAGTCTGAGCATCTGTGTCCTCCGTAACGGACAGCAACAATCATTTCTCCTCCGGTGGAGAGTCACTTAAATCCGTCTTTTTTATTTTTGTGGAGTTTTTCTAGCAAAACCGTAGCAACCGTGGCTTCAGGACGCAACCGGTCAGGGCGGGGTTGAGAAAAATTTTCGGAGTCGATTTGCTACAGAGCCGGACATCAAAACAAAAGTGGTCCGAACCTTGGGGGAAGGACCGCTGATATGGGCTTACTCCGCGCGGTGCACTTTGTCGGGAGAAAAGGCAGGCGTACACACCGACCAATACTCTACCGGCTCTTCGAAGGGATTGGAGTATTGCACGGTATTGCCGCGGTGAACCCACAGGGATTCGCCTGCGGATAATTCAATCGTGTCACCGGCTACGGCGATTCGTTTTCTGCCGCGTACAACCAGCGTGTATTCGTCAAACTCCGGCGTCTGGGGCGGCTCAGACCAGCCGGGCGGAGCGATCATGCGGGCAACACTCATTGCCTGCTGTCCGGTACTGGGAATGCCGAAATGTTCCTCGATATGCTTGCCGTCGTTCGTGGGGATAATCACGGGCTCGCTTTGTTTCATATACGCTTCGTTCATCGTTTGTTTCGTTCTCCTCATTATGTGAATGATGTAGACTCGTTCCCGTTATCCGCATTCCTTAGACCGCCGATCGCCCTCCGGAAACCGCCGAGCTCAAAAACGGCAGAAAGCCCACCGCCGCAATGGTGATCGCGCCGAGCACCACGAATCCGATCTCGAACGCGCCTGCGGCGGCAACCGCCCCGAAAACCCGCGGCGCAATCCCGGCCCCGACCAAGTTCGCGAGCGGGATTGCCAAGGCAATGGAGAGGTTTCGTGCGGAGGGCGGTGAGACGTCGGTAAGCGCCCGCACGGCAACCGGGAAGAAGGATTGCACCACCAGCGGTTGCAAGAACACCGCGATCAACAACGCAATCCCGCCCGTCACGCCGATGAGAACCGTCATGAGCCCGGTTATACTCATGATGACCGCCACGACGCTGGGAAACCCAAAACGATCCGAAAGAAAGCCGGCGGTAAAAATGGCGGCAAACCCGGTGATGCGCGAGAGCCCGACCAGCGTATTGACGAATTGCTCCGAATGGCCGTGCTCCACCACCAAAAACGTCGGCAAGATCGAGAACACACCGACGGCAGCGCTTACAACGACGGCAAAGAGCACAGCGATAATCCAAAAGTCGCGGTTGTGCAGAAATAACTTGATATTCTCGAAGTGAGGCGGTTCTCCCGCTTCTCGCCGGCCACGGCCGAATACCGCGAACAAAAACGCCGCCGTCAACGCCGCCGCGCCGGTCAGCGCAAACACCCCGCGCCACCCGACAGTCGGCGCCAAAATCGCCGCGGTGATCGGGGCAAGTATAAAGGCAAGGTTCGGCCCTGATTCATGGAGCGCGAGGGCCTTGCCGCGGTGGCGATCGGTAAC
>JAWLED010000061.1:0-17250 GCA_041686235.1 Spirochaetia bacterium
TAAGTTCTTGATCGACGCGATTGATGAACGCCTCCGCCGCGCCAAGGGACTCCTCTGAGAGATAATCTGCGATCTCAACGAAGTCTTGATTTGCAGAGGTCGTCCAGAAAATGGCTTTCACGTATGACCGTTCGCTTGTTTGGCTTTAAGGCGTTCGCGAGCGGAGGTCATTATGCTTTCATGATCCGAGACTCTTCCGGTCTCAATATCCCGTTCTCCGGCGGCGGTGAGCTTGAGGATTCCAAGGGCGTCCACCATTTCCTGATAGCTTCTTGGATCCAGGAGCACGCCCTTAGCTTCGCCGTTCTGGGTGATGATCAGCGGACTCTGAGTCTCATTGACCTGCTTGAGCATCTCCGCAGCGTTTGACTTTACGTAGGAAATGGAACGGATATCGGACTCCAGGTTCATAGCAACTCTCCAGTACATATAACGTACTAAATTCGGTTTGACTTCGCAACCGCAACGACGACGTCACCACAACCGGCATTGGTCGATACAGCCGCAAACTGAGCCGAATGCGCTATAACATATTCCACCGCGCCTTTTCTTCTGTTTCCCTTGGACTCTAGTCCGCCGCTTCCATTCCGTAAACCTTCGCGTCGATTTGGAGGACCGGCAGCTCCGGCAGGCCCAGGACGCCGTCGAGCGGTGTCGTCGCTACCGGCTTCGCGACCAACGTGACGTGTTACCCGAGCGAAGTATGCCCGCCGCACACGCGCAACCCACTGTGCCCGCCGCACACGCGCAACGTGGCGAGCAGAACTGCCCGCCACGGAGGTGCGGCGGGCAGACTATCTCAGCGTTTTGGAGCACGCATCGTTTACACGAAGAACGAGATGATCAGAACGATGGCCACGATATAGGTGGCGATGCTGATTTGTTTGCCTTTGCCGGTGAGCAGCTTCAGGAGTACATAGGAGGTCAGTCCCCACACGATACCTTCGGCAATGCTGTAGGCAAGCGGCATCATGACGATTGCCAAGAACGCGGGAACAGACTCCGTTACCTCGGAGAAGTCGATCTCACGCACAGGGCTCATCATAAAGACACCCACGAGAATCAGGATCGGTGCGGTTGCGGCGCCGGGCACCAGCAGAAACAGCGGGCTGAGAAACAGCGCGAGGCCGAACAGTATGGCCGTTGTGAGCGCGGTCAATCCGGTTCGTCCGCCTTCTTCAACACCCGCGGCGCTCTCGACGTAGGTGGTTACCGTGGAGGTACCGAAGATGGCGCCAAAGGTCGTGCCGATGGAGTCGGCAAGCAGGGCCTGCTTGGCGCGGGGAATCTTCCCGTCGGAGGTCATAATGCCCGCCTTGGTGGACACACCGATTAGCGTTCCCACCGTGTCGAAGATATCGACGAACAGGAACGTAAACAGCACGATAAGCATGTCGGCGGTGAAGACTTGACTAAAATCGAACTGAAAGAAGATCGGTCCCAACGAAGGGGGAGCCGAGAAAAACTTGAAGCCCTCGACATTGGTCACGCCCATGGGAATACCGATGACGGTAGCGGCAATGATGCCCCACAGCAGAGCACCCTTGATCTTGAACGCCACCATTGTGGCCGTTAACACCAAACCGATGATCGCCAGAAGCGCAACCGGATCTCCCATTTCACCGAGAGCCACGAGGGTAGCATCGTCGGAAACGATGATGCCGGCATTCTGCAGGCCGATGAAGGCGATGAACAGCCCGATACCGACTGAAATCGCCCGTTTGATGTTCGTCGGGATGAGATTGATAATGGCCTCACGAACGTTGAGTAACGTGAGGATGATGAAGATGATACCTTCGATGAACACCGCGGTGAGGGCGAGCTGCCAGCTGTAGCCCATGCCGAGCACGACGGTGAACGCAAAGAAGGCGTTCAGCCCCATACCGGGGGCCAGTGCAAACGGCAGCTTTGCTACCAGCGCCATTACCAGCGTAGCCACCAAAGAGGCCAGCGCGGTTGCGGTGAACACCGAATCCGCGGGCATCCCCGTTTCCGAGAGGATCCCCGGATTGACTGCCAGGATGTAAGCCATCGTCAGGAAAGTAGTCGCACCGGCGATGATCTCCGTCCGGACAGTCGTGTTGTTGCTTTTCAACTGAAAGAACTTCTCCATACTCCCTACTCCAATGTGGATAAGATTGCGACCTCCCCGATCCGTTTGTTGGCAGGTCGGAACTAGAGTACTCCCGCATTCCTCTCAACGCAACTCAAAAATGCTCTTTGGGCGCAACAAATGTGGCGCACCACGCCGCTGGGGGTGCGATGTCCGTTCAGCATCTTGATTTTCTCTTGTCGGGTGCGGTAAGCGGGACTATGCTGGATGGGAAGGAGAAACCGGCACATGAGCTCGCATATCGATAGAAAGCGACTAATCGACGTGGCGATGGGGCGAAAGAAAGCGGACCTCGTCCTCAAAAACGCCCGGATCGTAAACGTCTACACCCATGAAGTCACCGACGGCACCCTTGCAATAGATCAGGGGGTGGTTGCGGGAATCGGCGCCTATGAGGGGCGAAGCGAGCGCGACATGGGGGGGCGCTATCTCACCCCGGGGCTCATCGACAGCCACGTTCACATAGAGTCATCGCTTTTGTCCCCCGAGCAATTTGCACGCCTCGTCGTCCCTCGAGGCACGACCTCGGTTGTCGTGGACCCCCACGAAATCGCGAACGTGGCCGGCCTCGACGGGATTCGCTACATGATCGAGGCGGCCCGCAACATCCCGCTCGACGTATACTTCATGCTTCCCTCCTGCGTCCCCGCTACGGCGTTCGAGAACGCCGGCGCGGTCCTCGACGCCGCAGCCCTTGCCGAGCTCATCGACGACCCGTCGGTGCTTGGCCTCGGGGAGGTGATGGACTTTCCCGCTCTTGTGGAGGGCGAAGAAGGGCTTCTCGCCAAAATCGCCCTTGCCACCGACCGGAGCAAACCGGTAGACGGTCATGCTCCGATGATTGAAGGGCGCGGACTGTCGGCCTATCGGGCCGCCGGGGTGGAAACCGACCACGAATGCTCCACCCTCGACGAGATGCGGGACCGGTTGCGCCTCGGCATGCGGGTGTTGATCCGTGAAGGCTCGGCGGCGCGAAACCTCTCCGAGCTCATCCGCGGGGTCGACGCCAACACCGCGGCGCGGTGCTCGTTCTGCACCGACGACAAAGACCCCGAGTCCTTACTGAATGAGGGACACATCGACTTCAACGTGCGCCTCGCCATCGAAAACGGCCTCGACGCGCTCACCGCGGTCCAGCTCGCCACGATCAACGCCGCCGAGGGCTATCGGCTTCGCGGCAAGGGCGCCCTCATACCCGGTTTCGACGCCGACTTAGTCGTCGTCGACGACCTTCGCAGCTTCACCGTCGAGGAGGTCTACAAACAGGGCCGCCTCGTGGCGCAGAACCACGAGTCCACCTTTGAAGTAACGGCTCCGGACACCTCGAAGGTGGGGGCAACCGTCACCACGCCTCGGCTCACCGAGGAGGATTTTCGACTCAGGCTGCGCAACGACCTCGCGGTGGTCATCCATTTTCATCCCGGAAGTCTCATCACCGAGAAGGCGGTACGGAAGGTCGTCACCGACGAGAACGGCTACTTCGTCTATCAACCCAAGCTCGATATCTGCAAGCTCGCCGTCATCGAGCGTCACACGGGCAGCGGGAACGTCGGACTCGGTCTCGTGGAAGGGTTTCAGCTGCGCGGGGGCGCCATCGCAACCACCATAGCGCACGACTCCCACAACCTCATCGTCCTCGGCGATAACGAGCACGACATGCTCACCGCGGTGCAGGAGCTCGTTCGCTGCGGCGGCGGCATGACCGCAAGCAGTGAGGGCCGTATTCTCGATACCCTCGAGCTGCCGATCGCCGGGCTTATGTCCAACCGCACCGGCGAGGAGGTTAGCACCCGGCTCGCCGCGTTGAACAAAACCGTGTTCGAGACCTTACACATCAACCCGGATGCTGATCCGTTTATGGGCCTGTCGTTTCTCGCGCTTCCGGTCATACCGGAGCTGCGGCTCACCGATATGGGGCTGTTCGACGTGAACGCCTTCGACTTCATCGACATCAACGCGGGGTAAATCGATATGAGCACAACCGTTGTCGTAGCCATCGGGGGCAATTCCCTCATCACCGATCCGAACCATGTGACCGTACCGGCGCAGTACGAGGCGGCATACATGACCGCGCAGAACATGTCCTCGCTTCTCGTCTCCGATTACAATCTGGCGGTCGTCCACGGGAACGGGCCCCAGGTCGGGTTCATTCTCCGCCGTGCGGAGCTCGCGAAGGAGCACCTCCACATGGTGCCGCTCGACTCCTGTGTGGCGGACACCCAAGGGGCACTCGGCTACAACATCCAGACCGCCATCCGCAACGTACTCGGCGGCCTGCACCAGACCCGCAACGTCTCTACGGTGGTCACCGAGGTGCTCGTCGACGCAGACGATCCTTCCTTCAGCGCGCCGAGCAAACCGATCGGCGGGTTCATGGGAGAAGCCGAGGCACAGGAACACGCCGACACCGACGGCTGGTCGGTGGTCGAGGACTCCGGGCGCGGGTGGCGCCGGGTCGTCCCCTCGCCGCGGCCGCGGGAAATCCTCGAGATGGACGTCATTCGAACACTCGTGGAAAACGGTACGGTAACCATTGCCGCCGGCGGCGGCGGGATACCGGTCGTGGAGGATGAGCAAAACCACTACGTCGGGGTCGAGGCGGTCATCGACAAAGACCTCGCTGCGAGCCTCCTTGCACGAAGCCTGGGTGCGGACCTCTTTGCCATCTCAACGGCGGTGGAAAAGGTCTCGCTCAACTTCGGACGAAGCGACCAGGTTGACCTCAAGCACATGTCGGTCTCCGAGGCGCGCGGCTACATCGCCGATGGTCAGTTTGCCCGCGGCAGCATGCTTCCCAAAATCGAGGCCATGATCGAGTTTATCGAGGCGACCGGCCGAGAGGGGGTGATTACCGATCCCCCGCACCTTGCCGCGGCCATCGAGGGCCGCGCGGGCACCCGCATCACCCCGTAGGCGCCCCGCGGCGCCGCGGCTCACTCCTGCGCCGCCCGGCCGACACCCGCGGCGGGCGTCCGCCGGCCACACCGTGCGGCGCGGCTCAGTCGAGGCGAATGAAGGGGATCCGCAGGTCGCGGTGCCTCGCCTCGACGAACTCGGCCCCGTAGAGGCGGTTGAGATTCTCCGCGGCGAGCCCCTCGCCGGCGGTGCCGCTGAAGAGGACCGCTCCGTCTTTCATCAAAACGGCGTCATCGGCTACTTGACGGGCGTGGAGCGGGTCGTGGGTCGTGAGCAACACCGTCATTCCGCGTGAGGCGAGCTTGACGATGAGCTTGAACACGTCGGCTGCGTGCACCGGGTCGAGGTGGCTGGTCGGCTCGTCGAGCAACAGGATGCTCGGCTCCTGGGTAAGCGCTCGGGCAATGGAGACGAGCTGCAGCTCTCCGGCGGAGAGCTCTTGAATGTTTCGCTCGATCAGGTGCGAGATGCCCGCCATCTCCGCCGCCTGCTCGGCGGCCGCGCGGTCGTCGGCGTCGGGGTATCCCCAGTAGGACACCCGCGCCGCCCTGCCGAGAAGGCAGTATTCCATCACCCCATAGTTGAACGGCAGGTAGACCTCCTGCGAAACGAACGCGGTCACTCGGCCGAGCTCGCTTCGCCGGTAGGAGGACAGGGGCTTCTCGAGGATCTCGATCTCGCCGCCTGTTGGAACGAGATAGCCGAGAAAGAGCGCAAGCAGCGTGCTCTTTCCCGAGCCGTTCGGCCCGAGAAGCACCGTCACCCTGCCGGGGCGAATCTCGAGGTCGAGCCCGCGAAAGAGCTCGGGGTGATGCTGATAGTGGTAGCTGAGATTGCGTACGCTGAGCGCGCTCATCGCCGGAACCTCACTTGCCCCGAGGACAACAACGACAAAAAGAGCGAGGCGCCGAGTAACGAGGTGAGAATGCCGAGGGGAATCTCATAGACAAAAAGCGAGCGGGCAATGGTGTCGCATATGAGCACCATCACCGCCCCGAGTAACAGTGATGAGGGAAGCGCCCGGTTTCCCTCCACGCCGAAGTAGCGCCGCGCCACGTGGGGGACCAGCAGTCCCACCCAGCCGACGATTCCCGCGGCCGCGGTAACCCCGGCGGTGGCGGCGGAGGCGGCGAGAAGCAGCAGCATGCGCTCGCGGGCCGGGCTCGTCCCGAGCGAATGCGCGGTAAGATCATCGAGGCTCAAGATGTTCAGCCGCCACCGCAGCAAGAAGAGAATCAACAGACTCGGCACAACGAGCGGGAGCATCATCATCGTTGTTGCCCAGGTCGTTCCGGCCAGCCCTCCGAGCATCCAGAAGGTCATCTCCTGCAACTCCGACAACGGATCTGCAACGTACTTGAGGATGCCGAGCCCCGAGGCAAACAGCGCCGAGACCGCTATGCCGGAGATCACCATGCGGATTACCCATCCGCCGAAACGCAAGCGCCTCGCGACCCCGTAGGAGAGAAACAGGCCGACGGTGGCAAACACGACCGCCGATATCTGCACCGCGCCGGGAACGTTCGGGAGAAACAAAATCGCGCCGGCCGCCCCGAAGGCCGCGCCCTGGGTTACTCCGAGAAATCCCGGCTCCACCAAAGGGTTTCGAAACAGCATCTGAAAGGTGCATCCCGAGGCCGCGAGACTCGCTCCGAGAACGGCCGCCGTTATGACCCGGGGCAGTCGTAAGTTCGCGAAAATCTGCCGCGCCGCGTCGGTCTCGAAGAGCACGAGCGGCGAGCTGATCCCCGGAGCCGGATAGCGTCCGGTAAGCAAGGACACGGCAAACACGATACCGAACAACACGCCGAGCCCGGCCATGGCGGCGCTCCCGCCGGCGCCGACAGTGCCTCCCAGGAGCCGGCGCTTAGTCAAGCAGGTCCCCCGACAAGCGCGGCTCTATCGAGCGGCGGTACTCGCTTCGGTCCATGCCGTAGAACTCGTTGAAAAAGGCGTATATCCGCTCTCCAAACGGCTCATCGAATTCCTCTGCGTGAAGCGCGTGGGCCAGCCACTCGGCACCGAGGATCCACCTCGTATCCGGCTGCCCCCAGCTGTGGTAATCCGCCGGCATCGCAAGAACCCGGTCTTCTTGGACCGCCTGCAAGGTGCGCCACTGTGCGTCCGACTCGATCTGAGCGCGGACCTCCTCGGCGGGCCTTCCATAGGAGACGAGCACGATCACGTCGGGGTCCCAGAGGGCGATCTGCTCGAATTGCACCTCGTTCCAGCCGGGGCTGAGGCTTCGGTCGAACCAGATCGGATTGCCCCCGCCGAGCTCCACCTGCGTTCCCTGCATCCAGCCCTCGGGAGCAACGCGAAAGCTACTCGAGCCGCCTCGCCCGGAAACCGAGAGCAGCACGACGTCCGGCTTTTCGACCTCCGAGGTCACCTCCGCGAGTTGCGATCTTCGCCGCTCGAAGGCCTCCACCACCTCTTCGGCTCGCTCGGGCTGCCCGAGTATCTGCCCGATAATGCGCACGTCCCGGTTGTACTGCTCGGGCGTTTCGAGCTCGAGATAGACGACCGGTACTCCGGCCGTCTCTATCGCCTCGCCGAGTGAGTCACGCATATAGTTCTTGAGGATGACGAGGTCCGGCTCCCGCGCAAGGACCTCCTCGGCCCCCGCACTCTGCCCGAGACGCGATTTGTCCGCTGCGTTGTCGTCGAGGACGGGAAAAAAGTCGCCGAGCCCCTGGTTGGTCTTTCCAACCGCGACAACCCGCTCGCTCACATCGGGAAAGAGATAGAGCGCGTTGGCCAGCAACGCAACCGCGCGACCGGCCAGAACGATCCGCGAGGGATCATCCGGCACCGTGACAGTGCGCCCGAGCGCATCACTGACCGTCGTTCCACCGCCGGAGTCGGCGGCGTCGTCGGCCGCCACCGAACCAAACGGAACCAGTACCAATATGAAAGAAAGGAGCAGCACCGCTGCGCCCCGTTGTATACCGCCCATCATCAACCTCCATGCACTCCGATTACCGCGGCTCATTCTACGGAATCGTGGGGCCGTGAATCAATCAATACCCGCCGGCCGACCGCGGGTGTCCGCGGCAACACGCCGGCCGCCGGCGGACCCGGTGCGGCCCCCGGGAGCGCGCCCCCGTGCTTGTAGCCGCCTCGAGGCGGCCCTATAATGAGACCGGTGGGAGCAAACTCCGCACGGCCGCACGACTGCATCCTCCTCGCCGCAGGCACCTCATCCCGCATGGGCCGATCCAAACAAGTGGAGCTCGTAGCCGGCTCGCCGCTCTTTTCCTACGCCCTCGAGACCGCGCTTGCCGCGTGCCGGGCTGTCGTCCTCGTCGAGGGCGCCGTTTCTCTCCGGCGCCTCATACCGAACGATCCGCGCATTACACTCGTCACAAACGAGGACTACCGCCGGGGCCAGCTCGGCTCGCTCCAACGCGGGCTGCAACACCGGCAAACCGAAAGCGCCTTCATTATGCTCGCCGACCTGCCACTCGTGCGAGCGGAGACCTACCACCTCGTCGCCGAGGCCGCCGGCGGTACCACCGCCGCCGAGGCGGCCTACCCGACCCACGCCGGCAGACGAGGCCATCCGGTCTTCGTCGGGCCGCGCGCGGTCGAGCTTCTCATGTCGGCGCCGCCCGAGCGCCGGGCAATGGAGGTCATTGAGCCGCTGCACCCGCGGGCCGTAGAGGTCGACGATGAGGGGATCTACCGCGATGTCGACACGCCCGGCGAGCTCTCCGCCTTCCGGGGCGCCTGAGCACCGTGGCCCGCCCCCGTCGTGCGGGCCCCGCACCCCGCGGCGGCCCGGCGACGCAGACGCTTCCCGAGGCACCCCGCGGCAGCGCTGCGTCATCAACAGGCTTCTATATACTACCTAGGCTTCCTTGTACTCGGCCACGAGGCTTTCCATCACGCTCTTGCCGTCGCCGAAGAGCATTAGGGTGTTATCGGCGGCAAAGAGCGGGTTGGGAATGCCGGCAAAGCCGGGGCTCAGGCTGCGCTTAATGACCACCACCGTGCGCGACTTGTCCACGTCGAGGATGGGCATCCCCGCGATGGGACTGTCGGAGGCCTCACGCGCCTGCGGGTTCACGACGTCGTTCGCCCCGAGCACGATGGTGACGTCGGTCTGGGGAAACCCGGGGTTTATCTGGTCCATCTCGCGCAGCTTGTCGTAGGAGATGTCCTCCTCGGCGAGCAGCACGTTCATGTGCCCCGGCATCCGCCCGGCAACGGGGTGAATGCCGAACTCCACCTCGATGCCGTCGGCCTCCATCGCTTCGGTGAGCATCCGCACCGGCGTCTGCGCGCGCGCCACCGCCATGCCGTAGCCCGGCACGATCACCACCCGCTGAGCGGTCTTCAGGATCATCGCCACCTCGTCGGCGGAGGTCTGCTTGATCTTCCCGGCGTAGATGTCGTCCTGTTGGGCCGACTCCTGCACCGCCCCCACGCCGCCGAACAGCACATTGGCAAGCGAGCGGTTCATCGCCTTACACATAATGGTCGTTAGGATGATGCCGGACGCTCCCACAAGCGAGCCTGATATAATGAGGATGTTGTTCGACAACACAAAACCGGTCGCTGCAGCCGCAATACCGGAATAGGAGTTCAGAAGCGCAATGACGATCGGCATATCGGCCCCGCCGATGGCAATGACCAAGAGCACCCCGAGGAGCGCGCCGAGCCCCACGAGCAGCCAGTAGTATTCGGTAAGCTCGGGGTTGAGCACCAAAAACACCCCAACCGCGATTCCCGCACCGAGGATGAGCACCTTCACGAGCTGCTCGCCCGGATAGCGTACCGGTTTTTCGGTGACGAGACCCTGAAGCTTTCCAAAGGCAATGAGGCTGCCGAGAAAGGTCACCGCGCCGATGAGCCCGGAGGCCACCGTGGCAATCCGGAACTGGAGGTCCGCCTCCATGGCGGCACCCGCCTCGGCTGCTTCGGCTCCCGAGCCGGCAAGGGCCATCACCTGAAACAACACCGCCCCGGCCACAAGCGCGGAGGCGATACCGCCGAAGCCGTTGAACAGCCCGACGAGCTGCGGCATGGCCGTCATCTTGATGCTCAGCGCGAGGATGATCCCGAGGATCGCTCCCACGAGCAAGCCGGCCACGATCAGCCCGTAGCTCAGGATCTGTTCGTTGAGAAGCGTCACGAGGATGGCAATGAGCATGCCGGTGGCGCCCATCAAGTTGCCGCGCACCGCGCTCTTCGGATGGGTGAGGCCCTTCAGGCCCGTTATGAACAGCACCGCGGCGAGAAGGTAGGCAAGATTGACGAATACGGCAGAGTTCATGATTTAATCCTTCTTCCTGAACTTACTGAGCATGCGATGGGTGACGAGAAACCCGCCGACAACGTTGGTGGTCGCAAAGACGAGCGCGGCCAATCCCAGCACAACGGTGACCGTCTCCTGCCCGCTTCCCACCGCCAGCATCGCGCCGATCACGGTGATGCCGGAAATGGCGTTTGCCCCCGACATAAGCGGCGTATGAAGGATCGGGGGAACTTTCGTGATCACCTCGAATCCGACAAATATTGCAAGCACGAACACCGTCAATATGTTTACAAAGGATAGAGCTGCTTCCATGGGTGGCCTCCTAGAGTCCGAGTCGCTCTTTGAGATCGTCGTTGCCCACCGTGCCGTCTCGGGTGACCATCGTGGAGGAGATGATCTCGTCTTCGGTGTCGAGGGCAATTTCGCCGTCTTTTACCATTGTGGCAAAGAACGTGGTGATGTTTTTCGAATACAACATGCTCGCATTCGAGGCAAGCGTCGAGGCCACATTCTCCGGACCGAGAATCGTGACCCCGTGGTGCTCGACCGTCTTACCGGACTGAGAGAGCTCACAGTTGCCGCCGCGCTCGGCGGCGAGATCGACGATAACCGAGCCGGTGGGCATGGCCTTCACCATATCCTCGGTGATGAGAACCGGCGCCTTCTTTCCCGGGACTGCGGCGGTGGTAATGACGACATCGGTCTCGGAGACCACACCGGTCATGAGCTCGCGCTGCTTGCGGTAGAAATCCTCGTCCATTTCCTTTGCGTAGCCGCCCGAGCTCTCCGCCTCATCGGTTTCGAGCTCCATCTCCACGAATTTCGCGCCGAGGCTCTTCACCTGTTCCTTGACCGCCGGGCGAATGTCGTAGGCGCTCACCAGCGCCCCAAGCCGTTTTGCCGTGGCAATCGCCTGTAGGCCCGCAACGCCGACTCCCACGACAAAGACCTTTGCCGCAACGATTGTACCGGCGGCGGTCATCATCATCGGAAACATTTTGGGCAGGTGATTGGCGCCCAGCAGCACCGCTTTGTAGCCGGCGAGGTTCGCCATCGAGGAGAGCGAGTCCATGCTCTGCGCCCGCGTGATGCGCGGCATGAGCTCCATGGAAAAGACCGTAAGCTTCTTCTCGACCGCCTGCTCGAAGGCCTCGCTCGGGGCGTAGGGCTCGGCATGACCGATGATGATCTGCCCCGCCTTCATCGCCTTGGCGTCCTCGGCAAAGCTCTGTGGGTCGGCCGCCGCGGTGCGCACCGTGAGAACCGCGTCGGCGCTCGCGAGCACCTCCCCGCGGTCTACTACCGCAGCGCCCTTTTCGGTATAGTCCTCGTCGGCGAACCCGGCCGCCTCGCCTGCTCCCCGCTCGACCATGACCTCGCCGCCGAGCTTGGTAAGCGAGGCGATGTGACCGGGCACCAGCGCAACCCGGCGTTCGCCGGCGTAGCGCTCCTTTAGAACTCCCACTTTCATGCTGCAACTCCCTCCGACAATAATCGCGCCACCCTGCTATAGCCTAGTTTAAGAATAGGACATTACGTCCTGCACGGCAACCACGAGGGAATGTCACCAACACGGCTATCATCGGGCCGGCTCACGGAGCTCGAACGGTCGGGGCGTCCGTTGCCGGTAAGAGACGGTATGCCGGCGGCCACCGCCCTGCGTTATTCCGCACTGCTCGCCACCCGCAACAGCGCTGATTATGCGGGAACCGGAGTGGAGATAGTAAATCCCTGGGAAAGTCCCTGGTAATCGGCTCCTGCGATCATCCGTGACTCAGCCGCAGCCGGTGCTCGGCCCGGTCGTGCAACAGTCTCAGCGTGTTGAGCTTTTTTGCCGTCGCGAGTAGGCTGGTTGGCGGTTCCACACCCATGGTAACATCCGCATCCCGCATCCAAAGCCCACGCGAGCTCTACTCGACCCTCATCCGCTTGGCCACGCCCATCATGCTGGCCAACCTGTTTCAGATGTTCTACAACCTCGCCGACGCCTACTTCCTCGGCCGAGTGGGCCGGGAGGCCGTATCGGCGGTTGCCATCTCGTTCAACATCGTCATGCTCATCGTGGTCGTCGGCGCCGGGCTCGCCACCGCGGGGCAAACGCTCATCTCCCAGTCCAAGGGCCGGGAAGACCAACAGCGGGTGGACTTCTACCTCGGTCAGATGGCGGTGTCCCTGCTCGGCTTCGCGCTCATCGTGTCGCTCGCCGGATCACTTCTCATCCCGGTCTTTCTCGCTATTCTCCAGGTGCCGCCGGATGCGTTTTCGCAAACGGAGGGTTACCTCCGCATCATCTTTGCCGGACTTCCGCTGATGTTTTTCTTCTTCGTCATGCAGGCGGCCATGCAGGGCATCGGCGACAGCATCACCCCGCTCATCATCCAAGCGGGCGCGGTGGGATTGAACATCGCCTTCGACCCGTTTTTGATCTTCGGCCTCGGGCCCTTTCCCCGGATGGAGGTGAGCGGAGCGGCGCTTGCAACCGTGAGCAGCCGGGCCGTTGCCTCCGCCGTGGCACTCGCCATTCTCGTTCGCGGCCGCAGGGGGCTGCACCTCACGCTTGGCAACATGATTCCCCGCCTCCATGCGGTGCGCCTCTTTTTTCGCATCGGGGCGCCCATCTCGGTGGGCCAGGGGCTCGCGGGCATGGGCTTCGTCGCGCTGCAGGGAATCGTCAACAGCTTCGGCACCGCCGTCATTGCCGCCTTCGGCGTGGGCGCCCGTATTATCGGGCTGTTCAATATGCCCACCATCGGCTTCTCGCGCGCCACCGCCTCCCTCGTGGGCCAGAGCATCGGCGCCGGAAGGCCCGAGCAAGCCAAGACCGTAGTCAAGCAGTCGGTGCTCACCATCCTGGTCTTCATCACCGTCGGGATGCTTCTCACCTTCTTCTTTGGGAACGCCTTCGTTCGCTTTTTCGTCGACGACCCGGCCGTCGCGGAGGTCGGCGAGGTGATGTTTCGCGTGATATCGATCTCGGTCATTCCCTTCGCCATGTTTACCGTCGCCAACGGCGCCTTCCAGGGCGGGGGAGACACCAAACCGGTAATGTACCTCAACACCGCCCGGCTGTGGGCGCTGCGAGTTCCCATCGCCTACATTCTCGCGGTGCTCGTGGGGATCGGCCCGCTCGGGATCTGGATCTCTATGGTGATATCGAACGTCGTCATCGCGGCGATCGGCTTCCGCATTCTCGCCGGCGGCCACTGGCTCACCGCCCTCGACCAGTCCCGGCTCTAAGCCCGCGGGGCGCCCGCCGCGGCGTCCCAGCACCCGCGCGGCGCTCGCAGCCCGGGGCCGCGGGGCGCCCGCCGCCGGGGCCCGCGGGGCGCCCACCGAGGCGCCGCCGGCGCCCGCTTTCCGCACTGCCGCCCGCGGTCCTATACTTTACCCACAGGAGGAAACCGCATGGACTTGAAAGGCAAGAGTGTGCTCACGCTCGTTCACTACGACTACGATGACCTCGAGTTCTGGTACCCGAAGCTCCGCCTCGAAGAAGAGGGAGCAAACGTCGAGGTAGCAGGCGAGAAGGCAACCACTACCTATACCGGCAAGAAAGGCATTCCGGCGATGAGCGAAATCGACTTCGGAAGCGCCGATCCGGCGACCTACGATGCGCTGGTGATTCCCGGCGGCTGGGCCCCCGACAAGATCAGACGCTTCGACGAGGTGCTCTCCATCGTGAAAACCATGAACGCCCAGGGCAAGATCATCGGGATAATCTGTCACGCCGGCTGGGTACTGGTCTCCGCAGGCGTTCTCGAAGGAAAGCGGGTAACAAGCACTCCGGGAATAAAGGACGACATGATGAACGCCGGCGCCACCTGGGTAAACGAGCCCGTGGTCGTCGACGGGAACCTCGTCTCCAGCCGCAGGCCACCCGATCTACCGGGCTATATGAGGGCCTTCATCGAGCAAGTGACCAACAATTCGGCCCGATAGCACTGCCAGGGGCATCCCGCCTCCCGGGTGGGCACTGCCGCCACAGAAGTAGAGTCCCGGGTAGCGCCGGCTTCGGTTGGGGTGACGCCGGAAGGCGGCAAACGATGAGTTCGAGGCGATGCCGTAGAGGCTCCCGCCCGGACTCGCGGTGCGCTGCTGTATATCGTGGGGGCTCATCCGATCCTCCACCGCGACGGCCTCTTCGACGTTGGTGCCGAGCCGGCGCGAAAGCCGCCGCAACACCGCCTCGCGCAGCCTGTCGCCGAGGGCGTTCCAATCCTGCCCTCGGTCCGGGGGGACGTTGAGAAGGACGAACCAGTTCTCCCCACCCTCCGGCGCGTCGCCTTCGGTCACCTTCGAGGTCACGTTCACGTAGACCGTCGGGTCCCTCGGGATCTCGCGGCGGGAGAAGATCTCGGCGAACTCTTCGCGGTAGTCGTCGGAGAAGAAGATGTTGTGAAGGTCGATTTCACGAAAGGTGCGGCTCATGCCCCAGTAGAATACGAACCCGGAGGACGAGGGTTCTAAGGCACGGTAGCGACGATACGCACGGGCCTTCTCATCGCCAAGCAGCTCAGGATAGGTCACGCTTACATCGACGTTGGAGACGACCACCTCGTAGTCGAGCTTCTCCCCCGCCGCCTCGATGCCCGCAACGCGTCGCGTAGCGGGGTTCGTCAAAATGCGCTCGACGGGTGTCTCATAGGAAAAGCGCACGCCGATCTCGCGGGCGAGCTCCTCGAGCGCCCTCGGAAGCGAGTAGATGCCGCCGCCGAGGGCGTAGGCCCCGCCGCGGTATTCGACATCGGCGATGATCGCCATGGTTGCCGGGGTCAAAAACGGGCTCGACCCGTTGTAGGTGGCGTAGCGGTCGAACAGCTGCACGAGGCGCGGGTCATCGAAGGTTGCCGCGTTTGCCGCGTGGAGGCTGCGCTTCGAGTCGATGCGGCCAACCTGCACGAGCGAGCGAAAAAAACCTTTTGAAAACATCGTCTTCCACTCGTGGAGGCTCTTCTCGAGAAACAGGTGCCCGGTGATCTCGTAGATGCGCCGCGCCCGGTCGAAAAAGCGCTGCAGATTGGCCTCGGGCTCGCCAAAGGTCTCCGCCGCCCGCGCGATAAACCCCTCGGGACTCCCCGGAGCGTCGAAGCGCGGACCGTCGCTCCAGAAGTAGCGGCACACCGTGGAGAGGGGACGGAGGTCCACCCGCTCGGAAAACGTTGCCCCCGCCTGCGCGAAAAGCCGCTCGAAGACCCACGGCATCGTCAGAAGGGACGGCCCGGTGTCGAAACGGTAGCCGGCAAGGGACTGTGTCCCCGCCTTTCCGCCCGGCCCCGCACCACGCTCGTAAACGTCGACCTCGCGGCCGGCGGCGGCAAGCGAGATGGCCGCAGACAGCCCGCCGAGCCCGGCCCCGACCACCGCGACTCGGCCCCGCGCCGGCCCGCGCGCGGCGCCCCGTGCCGTGCTCATGTTTCGTGGCCCGCGATCACGTCGCGATAGAAAAAGAAGCTGTCCTTGGGCACCCGCCTGAGGTTCACATAATCACAGTAGACAACCCCGAAGCGCTTCGTATAGCCGAAGGACCACTCGAAGTTATCGATGAGAGACCACAGGAAGTAGCCCTTTAACGGCACGCCCGCCTCGATCGCGTCGCGGCAGGCCTCTAAGTGCTCGCGCAGGTAGGTGATGCGCCGCTCGTCGTGACACCGCTCGCCGTCGGCGGAGAGCTCGTCGGGCATGGCCGCGCCGTTTTCGGTAATGTAGAGCGGCAGGTCTCCGGTGTACTCCCGCACCCACAGGAGGTGGCGATACAACCCTCTCGGGGTCTCGGGCCACCCCATCTCGGTCGTCTGTTGGTACTGCGGCTCGAAGGCAAAGCCTTCGGGGTGCTCGGCGTCGGAGCGCACCACGTCTTCCCAGTAGAAGTTTATCCCGAGGAAATCGATCGGCGCCGAGATCAGCTCGAGGTCCCCCGACTCCACCGGCAGCTCAACCTCCGGGTAGGCATCGAGATGCCGCTGCGGATAGCCCCGGCCGAGGATGGGATCGAGAAACATCCGCGTTTGCCCGTCGGCTGCGCGGTCTGCCGCGGCAACGTCTTCCTCGCGCCTCGTGGCCGGACGGGGAGATATCATGTTGAGGGCGATGCCCACCTCTCCGGTGAGGCCGCTGTTTCTGTATGCTTGAAGGCCCAATCCGTGAGCAAGGTTCAAATGATGCGCGGCCCGGTAGGCGGCGGGGCGATCCCGGCGTCCCGGAGCGTGCACCCCGAGCAAATACCCGAGTGCCGAGCTGCAGAACGGCTCGTTGAGGGTAATCCACTTCGCCACGCGGTCGCCGAGCTCCCGATAGCACTCGGCCGCATACTCGGCGTAGCGATAGGCGGTGTCTCGATTGACCCACCCCCCTGCGTCCTCGAGCTTCTGCGGCAGGTCCCAGTGGTAGACTGTTGCAACCGGCGTGATTCCCGCCTCTTCGAGCGCGTCGAGGAGCCGCTTGTAATAGTCGAACCCCGCTTTATTGCGGCGCCCCGAGCCCTCGGGAAACACCCGCGGCCATGCGATCGAGAACCGATAGGCGTCGAGGCCGAGCCGCCGCATGAGCGAGACGTCTTCACGGTAGCGGTGAAACTGATCGCAGGCGACGTCGCCGGTATGCCCGTGCGCCACCTTGCCGGGCGTGTGGGAAAAGGTATCCCAGATACTCACCCCCCGGCCTTCCTCGGCGACGGCGCCTTCCACCTGATAGCTCGCCGTAGCGGCACCCCACAAAAAATCCTCGGGAAACGCAAGATCGGACACGGCATTGCTCCTTTTAACTTGGTGTATCGTCTGAGCCGGCCGGCGCTTGCCGCGGCCCGCGGCAAGCGGCCCGCGCCGCGGACTTCTCGCTCCACAGCCGGCCGGCCGGCGCCGCGACGCGGACTTCTCGCTCCACAGCCGGCCGGCCCGCGCCGGCGGGCCCGCCGCTCATAGTCCGCGGCGCCCAGCGGCCCCACGCACGACTCAGGCCCCGA
>JAWLED010000157.1:0-3857 GCA_041686235.1 Spirochaetia bacterium
GGCGGTGGAGAAAACAGCCCCCGATCGGACTTGAACCGATGACCCCATCCTTACCATGGATGTGCTCTACCGACTGAGCTACAGGGGCGCGGAAAATGGTTGTCGAAAGCTACCAAAGCCGCCTTGCTTTGTCAAGCAGCGAACCGCGTTCTCGCCGGCCGCCGGGCGTGTGCCGCCGGGCGCCGCCGCCGGGAGGTCATGCGAACTGCCGCTTGAGTTGCTCCACCCAGTCGCGGATGCGCGAGTTGGTCAGATCGGATTGGGTGTCCTCGTCGAGAGCGAGCCCGAGAAGCCGACCGTCTCGTTCCGCCGCGGATGAGCTATAGGTATACCCCTCGGGGGAGGTCGCGCCGACGACACTCGCGCCGCGTTCAGCGGCTTTGTCGACGAGAATCGGCATAGCGTCGGCAAAGTGTTCCGGGTAGTTCCTCTGGTCGCCGAGCGCCGCCACCGCGACGTGTGTGTGGGTCAAGTCGATCTCATCGAAGCTCGGAAAAAACGCTTCCCAATCATCTTGTAGGTCTCCCATTCCCCACGTTGAAACTGCAAAAACAAGATTATCGTATTGCTCGAGCGTGTGCGGATCGATTTCCGATATGTCTAACAGATCCGCCTGTTCCGGTCCGAATGTTCGCTGTATCTGTTCGCTGACGTCCCGCGTGTTTCCGGTGGAGGAACCGAAGACAATGCCCACGCGCCTCATAACGGCCTCCTGAGTTAATCCGACATGTGCTGTAGCTTTGCGTACGGCGAAGTTACTACAGAACGGCTGTTGGGGCAATGCGTTAGGTGCCGGGCCGGCCGCAATTGCGGCCACCGAGCGAACTGCCAATTTAGCGCCTTCGTGTTATACTTCCGCCCGATATGCACGAGTACTCAGTCCACTGCATTACAAACGAGACTCGGGTCGCGATGGAAATTCGAAGCGCCGCCGAGTATTGGGATGTACAACTCACCGTATCGTCCTATACGGACGTCGACGGCCCCCTCGACCACATAACACCCTCACAATCCGATGTTGCAGTAATCGATGTCGACTTGACTGCAGAGCGCACCGAAGAGCTTCTCGAGCACCTCCGCGTCATGCGTAGCGTTGTAATCGGCTCTTCGGGAAGCGAGGATCAACTGAGCCGCGCTCACGCGCTCAACGGCAGTGAGTTTCTTCTCAAGGACGAGCAGGGAAACTACACGATCCTCGTTCCGACACTGTTGCGTAAATTGCTGCGCGACGAAGACCGCGAGGAGACGATTCGCGACATCATCCGCTCGAGCGAGGAGCGCTATCGCAGTCTTATCGACGCGCTGCCGGACATCGTCTACAAGATCGATCCGAACGGGTACTTCACCTTTGTTAATCGTTCGGTGCGTATGCTCGGCTACGAGCCTACAGAGCTGATAGGCCGGCATTTCAGTACGATAGTCGATGAGTCCGACATTGATCGCATCAGTCGCGGAACCGTGCTCAACAAATACCGCAACCATATCACCGGCACCGAAAACGCACCCGGCTTATTCGATGAACGACGAACGGGGGACCGGCGCACTCGGAATCTCGAGATCCGCCTCCAAAAGCGAGCCGAACAAGAACAGAACGGAGACGAACCGGTCATCGCCTCGCTCACCTCCTACGGAGAGATTACCGCAACCGGGCAGTATCGTAGCTCGGTGGCTCAACGCTACTTCATGGGAACGGTTGGAATCATCCGCAATATCAGTGAGCGAAAGCGATCGCAGAAACGGCTACGACAACTGTCGTTTGCCATCGAGCAGATCGAGACCGCCGTGTGCATTGCCGATTGGAACAGTGGGGTGGATTATGCGAACCCTTCGTTCTTCCGCATGAACGAGGTACATCCCGAGCACGTGTTCGACTCCCGCGTCGCTGAGATTCTCGGCGGATACCTGCAGGAAGAACAGCCCGGCGAGCTCGAGGCTGCGCTTACCGGCACGCATATGTGGGAGGCAGACCGAATTGTTTGGACGCGCTCGGGGAACTCTCGGTGGTGCTGGATTCGCGTCTATCCCGTATTCGACCTCGAACAGCAGGTTTCGCAGTACGTCCTGTTCCAAGAAGACATCGGCGAACGGAAACAGCGAGAGCTCGAGCTTGCACGGGCGTCGGAATCCCATCAAGAGGTCCTGAAGGTCATCCACCACCGGGTCGCCGCCAATTTGCAGACCATTTTCACTGGAGAGCCGACTCGCGAGGAGCTACACAGGCGGGTTACCGCACAAGTATACGCCCATGAGCTGATGCAGCAAAGCGGAGTATTCGATCGTCTGAACCTCGTGCAGTACTTAAACGGACTTGCAGACGCGGTATTCTCGAACGTCTCGACCCGCGGGCGGATCCGGCCCACCTTTTCCGAGCTCGTGCTCGAGATCAACGTGGCCCTGCCACTGGCACTGGCCGCAACAGAGTGCCTCGGCGTACTGTGGCCGCCAACCGGCGCCCATACCGCAACCTTTACGGTAGATCTCGAAGAACGCGAAAAACACGCCCTCCACATTCGCCACTCGGGAGACGATCCGTTTGCCGGAAGCGCCTCCATGTCGGGGGCGCAAGCGGTGATCGAAACGCTCCTCGCGCATGTCGACGGAGAACTGCAACACGCGGAGGGTGAAATCCAATTAAGCTTCCGCAGCTCGCAGAGCACGTCCGGCGAATAGTTAAGCCGGCGGCACAGTATTCGACCCGGCCGCATCGACGGGTAACGGGCGCAGCGATTAGGATGTGCCTATGATCACACCGGTGGCGGCCGGTTACCCATAACAGAGCAATCGGTACCCACAATCGGTATCAAGAGGAGGGTTTTGGTGCAGGTAATTGCAAAGGAGCGCGCTCGTGCGGAGGTTCAAGCAGCAGCCGTCGTGAGAGAGCGTCTCTCGAATCAGGTGCAAGAACGAGGAAACGCGGTGCTTGCGCTACCCGGCGGGCGATCGGTAGCGGGGGTGCTCGAGCAGCTTGCCGAGACCGAAGCACCGTTTTCCGAGGTGGACGTCTTCTTCGTGGACGAGCGTTGCGTTCCCCTCGAGGACGAAGAGAGTAACTTTACGGTCGTGCAACGCTCTTTTCTCGAGCCCCTTGCAGCAGCAAAGAATCCCGTGCCCGAAGACCGCATACACCCCTTTCATTGCAACGGCACGGCAAAAAACCTCGGGGTCGACGCGTATGAGCGAGAGTTTCACCGTGTCACCGAACGCCTCGATGTCGCGGTGCTCGGTGTCGGAGAAGACGGCCACGTAGCCTCCCTGTTTCCCGGAGCGCCCGAGCTCGAGTCGGCCGGCTCCTCACTCGCAGAACCGTTTCTCGCGATAGAGAATGCGCCGAAGCCGCCGGCACAGCGCATGAGCGCCTCGCCTTCCCTCCTGAGAGAGGCTTCAACGACGATACTGTTGTTTTTTGGTGATGGAAAACGCACGGCGTTGAAGAACTTCGTCGCGAAGGACGGTGCGGTTTCCCAATGTCCTGCTCGCCTCGTTAGAGATAACGAGGATTTGTGGGTGTTTACCGATATCGGCGTCTGAGCGCCGAAAGCCCCGAACGGGCGCCGGCCGCTTCGGCCGGCGCCGCACGGGCAGTGATACCACTACGCGATGCTAATTTCGTCGTCGAGATACACGTCTTGGATGGCGTTGAGGAGGGCCGCGCCTTCCTTCATGGGGCGCTGGAATGCTTTTCGGCCGGAAATGAGGCCCATGCCGCCGGCACGCTTGTTTATGACCGCGGTACGCACCGCCGCCTCCACGTCTCCGGCACCCTTGGATGCGCCGCCGGAGTTGATCAACCCGGCTCGGCCCATGTAGTTGTTCAGCACCTGATAGCGGGTCATGTCGATCGGATGATCGCTGGTGAG
>JAWLED010000062.1:0-7807 GCA_041686235.1 Spirochaetia bacterium
CGCGGCCGACGCGGCTCAGAGGCTCAAAGCTCACTCATCTTTTTTACGAGCTCGTGGCGGTGCTGCGTGGGGACTCGCGGGTTGAATGTCAGATCCTGCGGCGCACGGTCTCCGGCGGCGAGAGCAAAGAGATCCTCGTTTTGAATAACGGAGTTCGGCGGGAGGTTGAGCTCGCGGGCGACCTCGTCGCGCAGCGCAAAGAGCTGCTCGAAGCGTTTTCGCTTGTCGGCGGACATCTTCTTGACGCGGTTGGACCGCAACAGCCGTGGCGGCTGATTTCCCGCCTCGCTCTTGCCCTGCAGCCGCAGGTTCGCGAGGAAGTATGCGTCGATGAGCCCCGCATGTATGAGCTCGGCGAGAAGCCGGTCCTTTAGTTGAAAAAGATACGCGACATCCGAAAGCGCATAGCTCACTGCCTCCTCGGAGAGCGGGCGCCGGGTCCAGTTGTAGCGCTGGAACTTCTTTTTGGTTGAAAGCTCGACGCCGAGGGCCTGGTGAATTACCGAGGATAGGTCCTTTTTCGGATATTCGAGAAGCTCCACCGCCGGGCGGATGTCGAGGATCGAGGCGATCTCCGCATCGTACTGTTTACCCACGAGCGCTTGGTCGCTCAACGAATCGTACATGATCTTCAGGATGTTTCGGCTTTCCAAGAAATCCTTGAGCGCGGTGGGGCTGAGGCCAAAGGGATCGATCGTTGCAAATTCCGCACCGTCAAAGATCTGTATGAGACAGAGTTTCTCACCGTACTGGTGCAAATTGAACTCGCCTTCGAAATCCATGGCGATGGTCGCTACCCGGCGCTGTGAGAGCTGTTCGCGGTAGCGGGCGAGCTCATTCGGTTTCTCTATGTGAGTATGGTCCATCAGGCCTCTCTTTAAGGGGACTGTCTTACCGTGGGGGGCCTGCAAATGTCCGGTCTGGACCCCAGTTGGCGGCGCTGTGGGTGCTCTCGACGATTTCTTTGCGTTGGGCCTCGATTTTTGGTCCCATATGGGGATCATCCACATTATGGCACGCAACGACGTGTCCGTCACGCAATTGGCGGGTTTGCGGTACTTCCTGCACGCACCGGTCGGTGGCAAAGGGACACCGAGTGTGGAACACGCACCCGGAGGGCGGATTAGAAGGGCTCGGCACGTCGCCCTCGAGGATTACCCGGTTCCGCGATTTCTCCACGTGCGGCTCGGGGATCGGTACCGCCGACATCAGCGATTGGGTGTAGGGGTGCAACGGCATATCGAATAGCTCGTTGTAGTCCGCTTGCTCCATGATACGGCCGAGATACATAACGGCAATCCGGTGAGAAATGTGCCTGACCATGCTCAGATCATGTGCAATGAACAGGTAGGTCAGGCCGAGCTCCCGCTGTAGCTCGGCGAGGAGGTTGACCACTTGTGCCTGGATGGACACGTCGAGCGCGGAGATCGGCTCGTCGCAGACGACGAAGCTCGGATTGAGCGCAAGGGCCCGGGCGATGCCGATCCGTTGGCGCTGGCCGCCGGAGAACTCATGGGGGAACCGCTTTGCGTGATCGGCATCGAGGCCGACAAGCTCCAGTAGCTCCTGAACGCGCGAGCGCATCTGTGCGTCGTTCTTTTCGCCCTGAATGATCAACGGCTCGGCGATGATGCTTCCCACCGAGTGGCGCGGATTGAGAGAGGAGTAGGAATCCTGAAAGATCATTTGCATCTTGGGGCGAAGGCGTCGAACCTCTTCGCCGCTCAACGCGGTAACGTCGATGTCGCCGAGATGTACGGTGCCGGCGGTCGGCTCATAGAGGCGGAG
This sequence comes from Spirochaetia bacterium, assembly GCA_041686235.1. Lineage (GTDB taxonomy): Bacteria > Spirochaetota > Spirochaetia > DSM-27196 > PWMO01 > JAAAOH01. The sequence goes on from JAWLED010000062.1 coordinate 1,789, forward strand.
CACGCTTCTGCCCGTGGTGGACTTGCCGCACCCGCTTTCTCCGACGAGCCCCAGTGTTTCGCCGGCCGGTATCGAGAAACTCACGTCGTCGACCGCTTTGACCGATCCCACACGCTTGCTTATGACGACGCCTTTCGTTATGGGAAAATGCTGTTTGAGGTTTTCAACGCGTACGTATGGTTGATCACTCATTGTGTGCGTGCTCCTTCGCGTTTTCGGACGGTATGACCAGCGGCTTTTCGTTTACGCCGCGCGGGCGGTCGTGCTCGAGGTCATAGAAGCAGGCGGTCAGATGCGCGTCGGCGAGGGCGTCCAGTTTATTGTTGCGCACGTCGTCTTGGTCGAATTGCTCGCCGGCAAAGAGGGGCGGTCGCTCAGCGGTGCAACGATCGAGTACCCACGGGCACCGCGCGGCGAACGGACATTGCGTGGGAGGCGAAAACAGGCTCGGAGGCGACCCGCCGATGTTTACCAACCGCTCTTGACTGACGCCGAGCTTCGGCAGGGCGCCGAGAAGGCCGACGGTGTAGGGATGGCGCGGGTGTGAGAAGAGCCGGCTCACTTCGCCGTACTCCACGACGGTGCCTCCGTACATCACCAAGAGCTGGTCTGCGAGCCCGGCGACCACACCGAGGTCGTGGGAGATCCAGATGACGGAAATGGAGAGCTCTTTGCTGAGTCGTTGCATGAGATCGGCAATTTGCGCCTGGACCGTAACGTCGAGTGCCGTGGTCGGCTCGTCGGCGATGAGAATATCGGGATTACAGGAAATGGCGATTGCGATCATCACCCGCTGTCGCATTCCTCCGGAGAATTGGTGAGGGTAGTTGCCGTAGCGGTCCCGTGCCCCGGGAATGCCGACATGCTCGAGGAGCTCTATCGTGCGCTCCCGTGCCGCCGTGCCGCTCAAGTCGGTGTGCTTGTTGATGGACTCCGTTATCTGAGCGCCGACGGTCATGAGAGGGTTCAGCGAGCTCATCGGATCCTGAAATATGAACCCGATTCGATCCCCGCGCAACTGCCCCATGCGGCGTCGGCTGAGTTGGAGGAGGTCGACCGGCTCCCCCTTGGAGGGGAGAAACCGAGCGGACCCGGAGGTAATTTTTCCCGGCGGCTCGGCGATGAGGTGCAAAAGCGACATCATCGATACACTCTTTCCGCTCCCGCTCTCGCCTACTACCCCGAGTGTGCGGCCTCGCTCGAGGTCAAACGAGACGTTGTTCACCGCGTGGACCGTTCCGTCGACGCTGTCGAATTGTACGCACAGATCACGTACCTGCAGTACCGTATCGCCACTCATGACGCGCTTCTCCTCATTTTTGGATCGAGAATGTCACGTAGCCAGTCGCCGAGGAGGTTCATTCCGAGGGAGGTGACCACGATGGCGAGTCCGGGGAATGCTGCAATCCACGGTGAGAACTGGATGTACTGCCGCCCGGCGGCAAGCATATTGCCCCAGCTCGGTATGCTCGGTGGTACGCTCAATCCGAGAAAGCCGAGACCGGCCTCGTAGAAGATCATTCCCGACATCTCGAAGGTGGCCACGGTCAGCAATGGTCCGATGAGGTTGGGCAGAATATGGTGAAAGACCACGCGACCGGGGCGCGCTCCGATGCTTACCGCCGACTCCACATACCCGGACTTGCGGATGCGAAGGACTTCGCCGCGCGTGATGCGGACGAATAGCGGGGCGTTGGTAAAGCCGAAAATCAAAATGACGTTGATGAGGCTTCGCCCTATGACGGCGGCCACGACCACAACCAACAGCAGATAGGGAATGGCCAAAAAGAGGTTGGCCACCCCCATAATGATATTGTCCACCCTCCCGCCGACGTATCCGGCGATGAGCCCGAGCAGCATGCCGAGGCTCATGGCAATGGCGACGCCGAAAAAGCCGACGGTCAGAGACACACGCGAGCCGTAGATGATGCGACTGATCATGTCCCTGCCGAGGTTATCGGTGCCGAACGGATGTTCCCAGCTGCCTCCTTCTTGCCACGCCGGTGGCTGTCTGCTGGCGTCCAGACTCTGCGCCACCGGGTTGTGGGGGACAATATAGGGGGCGAAGACAGCCGAGAACAGAACGGTGGCAAAGAGCACCGCACCAAAGAGGCCGGCCTTATCTTTGAAAATGACTCGCAGAATCCGCTGGAACGGCGAGCGTACATTCTCTTGATCTAACGCATCAATCCTCATAGCGAATCCTCGGGTCGATTAGGGCGTAGGCGATGTCCGTCAGCAGATTCAAAACGACAACAAACCCGGCACTGAACACCGCAATGGCTTGGACGAGGGGAAAGTCCCGCGCCTGCACCGCCTCGTTGATCATGCGGCCGATGCCGGGCCACGAGAATATGCTTTCGATGTATATCGATCCTCCGAGCATGTAGCCGAATTGCACGCCCACAACGCTGACGAGCGTTATGGAGACGTTTCGAAACACGTGGCGCATGAGCACCTGGCGCTCATCTATGCCTTTGCTGTAGGCGGTTCGCACGTAGTCTTCTCCGCGAACTTCGAGAACGGACGAGCGAACCAGGCGGGTGAACTGTCCGAGGGGGAAGAATCCGAGTGCAACGGCCGGCAGTATGATGGAGATAATCCCGCCTCGGCCGAAGGTGGGAAACCACCCGAGGTTTACCGAGAACACCACGATGAGCATCAGGGCGAGCCAAAAATTCGGGATAGTCTGCCCAAGCAGGCCAAACCCGCGCGCGAGGGTGTCCCAGATGGTCCCGGGCCGAGAGCCCCCTAAAATGCCAAGGGGAATCGAAAACAACAGCGCAAAGCTGAGCGCCGCAAGGGTAAGCTCTATGGTGGCGGGCACCCGTTCGAGAACGAGCTTCATTGCGGGTTTACGGTAATGAAGTGATTGGCCGAAGTTACCCCTCGCGGCACCTCCCATGTAGCGCGTGAACTGGAGAACAAGCGGCTCGTTGAAGCCCATTGCCTCGCGCATCTCTTCCACGCGTTCCGGGGAAGCGTCGCGAGGAACCATGGTTCGAGCCGGATCTCCGGTAAGGCGTACCATGAAAAACGTGATGATGAGCACGCCGACCATGAGGAGCCCCGATTGAATGATGCGGGAAAATAGATATCGCTGCATAGTCTCCTCCGTCTTAGACGCTCGATAAGCCGCCCCCGCCGTTAAACAGCGGGGGCGCGGAGTGCTTCTATCGTGAAGCACTTACATGACTGCGAATCGAGCGCACCTACTCAATTGAGGTGAACATGAGGAAGTAATCCTCAGCGGCCCGGGGACTATAGTCGACAACCTTGTCGCTGGTAGCCTCAAAGGTTTCGGGGACATAGAGATAGATGAACGGCGGATTCTCGAACATATAGTTATGGAGCTCGGTGTAGAGCTCGGCACGCTTCTCCTGATCGATGGTTTCTCCGATCTCGTCCATGTACTCGGTAATGGTCTCTTCCTGCCACGCGGAGAAGCTTGCATCCCAACCGTCCAACGCACCGCGCAGACGGGGCAGGGCCTCTCCCGAGCGCTCCGACCAACTGTCGCCGAACAGCGGCGGAAGCTCCTTTTCGGCCTCGAGGTCCCAGTAGCGACCCGATTCCATGATGTCGAGCTCCGTCTCGATACCGACCTCCGAGAGATACCCTTGAACCGCTTGAGCGACCTGTTCGAAGTTGGTGTATGCACCGGATGGTGCGGCGAAGGCCATCTCGAACCCGTCGGGATACCCGGCCTCCTCGAGCAACTCTTCTGCGCGCTCGGGATCGTGGGGATAGGGCTCGAGCGAGTCGTCGTAGCCGAGGTTACCGCTGGTGATGAGGCCGGTTGAGAGCTCGCCAAAACCGCCGAACAGGCTGTCGATAATGGCTTGCCGGTCGACAGCGTAGTTCATTGCCCGTCGCACCCGCACGTCCTCGGTTGGCTCATCAACACCTGTTGTCAGGTTGTTGAAGGCAATGTAGAACGCGCGATCGATGGGGTAGGTAACGACCTCTACTCCCTCGGTGCCTTGAAGGTTTTCCGCCTGCTCAAAGGAAAGGCGATTGACGATATCCACCTCTCCGGTCTGAATGGCGGCCATCCGCGTGGACGCCTCGGGGATGGGTACGAACACCACCTCGTCGACGCGGGGAAGCCCCTCACGCCAATAGTTCTCGTTGGCTTCCATGACGATGCGGTCCTCGGTGACCCACTCGACAAACTTGAACGGGCCGGTCCCTACGGGCTCTTCGCCGAACGCCTCGTCACCGACTTCCTCGGTATACTCAGGCGGCACCATGTTCCAGTGCTGTGCCATGATTCCAAGTAGCAGCGCGTCGGGCTCCTCGGTCGTTACGCGCACGGTGTATTCGTCGATTGCCTCGACATTGTCCGCTCGCTCCCACCGGTCGCTCCACTCGAGCTCGGGACGCGTCCCCCGTTCCCACGAATAGGCTACGGCCTCGGCGTTAAACGGCTCACCGTTGTGGAACTCGACGTCTTCGCGAAGGTAGAAGGTATATTCCCTTCCGTCGTCGGAGACATCCCAATCCTTGGCAAGCGCCGGCTCGATTTCGGCATCGTCGTTTTGAAACACCAGGCTGTCGAACATCTGCCAGGCAACGTTTTGAGCGTTTCGCTCAGCAGCGATCGATGCATCGATCGAGTTGGGAAACGTAGGAACGGCTACACGGAGCGTTTTTGTTTCCTCCCCCGCCTCTTCGCCCTGCCCGCCGCCGAACGCCGCAAGCGTAACGATCGAAAGAACAGCAAGTAATACTACTGCCTTTTTCATATCTTCTCCTCCTCATAGGGTTCTGATATAGCCTTGCCCGCGTACAAACCTCCATATTTGATTTGTACTCAAATCTATAGGCTACGAGTGAAACGCATTGTATAAGAAGCGAGTCTGGAAGCGCAAGTAGCGCAACAAAATACTAACAAAATATGTTTGTATTCGAGGGGGACGCCTAAAAACAGATAATAGCGAGACTTATGCTTTAAGCGTCCACCGCGGGTTGAAAAAGCGTATTATAATGAATGTTTGCCATTGAGGTCTTTTGGGGTTCCGATTTAAATTGGGGTCTAAATAGTTTGGGCGCCGGTTCGACCGACGGCGAGGCGCTACCTCGTGTGGCCGCTGCGGCCCGAGGTGCGGTGAAAAGTGAGTGGAGTGAAGAGTGGGGGAGCGAAACGAAGGAGGGCGATGTGGAGGAAAGATCCCAACAGGAGCTGCCGGGCTCGATCGCGGCCATTCTATTCGATAAGGACGGCACCTTGTTTGATTTTCGACGGACGTGGCTGCCGTTTTTGTTCGACAGCGCGAAGGCCGTCGCCGAAGGTGACGAGGCGCTTGCGGACGAATTGATACGAGCGGGAGGCTACGACCCCGACACCGGCCGCTTTGCCGCAAACGGCCCTATTGCCGCCGGAAACGCCGGGGACCTCGCCGAAGCGTGGCTGGGCGTCATAACCGCGCGCGGCGCGGAGGAAGCACGGCAATCGGGCAAACCGACAAAAGACGCGCTCGTTGCAGAGCTGAACCGCCGAAGCCGGGATGTGGGGCCGGACTCGGGTGCGCCGGTTACCGATCTCCCCGCGTTGTTCTCCCGGCTTCGCCGAGCGGACATTACGCTTGGACTTGCAACGAGCGACACGACCGAAGCCGCCCGTGAGGCGCTCGAGCGCCACCGGGTCATCGACTTCTTTTCCTACGTCGCCGGCTACGACGCTCCCGCCGGCAAAAAGCCCGCCGGCGAAGTTGCAACGGCGTTCTACGAGCCGTTGGGCCTACCGCCCTCACGAGTGATGGTGGTAGGCGACACGTTACACGATATGACGATGGCCGGCTCATGCGGTTGCTTGGCGGTGGCGGTTCTCAGCGGAGCGGCAGAACGGGAAGATCTTGCCCCGTACGCCGACATCGTTCTCGAAAGTATCGCCGAGTTGCCGGCCTTACTCGGCGTATAGGGTTGGCCGGCGTGGGAGCCGGTCTTTCGGCGGGAGAACCGGCGTTTCGCGCAGACGGCCGCGCAGACGATCCGGGCGCCGGCCGTCGAGCGGCGA
>JAWLED010000062.1:7907-9335 GCA_041686235.1 Spirochaetia bacterium
GGGCGCCGCGATCCGGGCGAAGGGCGCCGCGATCCGCCGACCGCCGAGCGGCGACGGTGAGCTCATGGTCCCGTGAGAGATGATGCGTTAGAATGGCGCCGATGAAATGTGCGTGGAATTGCATCTTTGGACTGCTCATTGTTGCGTTGACTCTCGCCGGCTGTGAAAGCGTGCCGGCAGAGGAGAACGCCGGTACCGAGGATAGCGCTATGGTGGGGGTCTACGGGGCTCGTCCGGCAGCGGCCTCCGCCCCCGGGAAAGACGTGTCGCTGGCCCTGTACGCGAATGGTGAGGCGAGGCTCGGGAATGACTATCTGAACGGGAAGGATCGACTGGTTCAATACGGGCGGTGGCGTGTTTCCGACTCCGGGGCGGCCGTTGTGCAACTGCACGGGGAGCTCGGAGCGAACGCTCGGGAGTACGATCCGCATCAGGATATCGAGTTTCGCCTCCAAGACGAGGAGCTCGAGGCCACCGACTACGACGAAGAGGTCTACCACGGCGAGGACTTCCGGCTCGAGCGCTTGAAAGGCGAGCCGACGCCGTTGCTTGCCGACAGTGGCTGGGAGCTCGTGGAAGTGCTCATGATGGACGGCGATCGCATGGTCCCCGAGGAATCGCAGGAATACGCGCTCAACTTCGACGGGGACGGTGAGGTGTACGGCCGGGCCGATTGTAACCGCTTCTCGGGCGCCTACAGAGAAGTCGACGGCAAGCTTCGCATGGGAGATCTTGGAACCTCTCGCGATACATGCCCCGATGACTCGCTCTTCGAGCTGTATATGGAGGCGCTCTCGACGGCCGAATCCTACGGGCTCGAGGAAGATGTGCTCACGATTGCCTTCGGTCCCGAAACCGGGATTCTCGTGTTCGAGAGCAACGGTGGGGCACAGTAGAGTCGGCCGAGGAATATCGGCCGATCATAGCCCACGCCTCGCGGTTCGGCTCGAGCGGCAGTTTCTCACTCAATTCGGGAAATTGGGCGGTGCCCGCACTATACTGTGTGCATGAGAAGTGGCAGATGTCCGCCGGTGCGCTCCCGCCGTGTACACGGTATCGCGGCGGTGTTGTTGATGCTTTTCCTCGGCGGTGCATGTGTCTCCGCCGGCGGGTCGAAAGAGGAGAAGACTGCGCCCGAGGGACCCCTCAGCGGGGAGGTAGTTGCTGTGCGCATGCTCTCCGACGGCGCCACCGAGCTGACAGTCGAACAGACCGACGGCAGCCGCGTTTACGTTGAGGTCCCCGCCCGACTGGCGGAAACCATTCGATTTCAGGAAGGAGACCGGATTGTAGCCGAAGACCGCCGGGCGGCTCGCGAGGGGGAGCGCGTGCGGGTGCAGACCCTGCAAATCGAACGGGGGCAATAGCCGAGATCCTCCGGCGGCCGCGCGGTAGGGGCGGAGCCGAGAGGCGCGACCGCCGGGAGGC
>JAWLED010000062.1:9435-16818 GCA_041686235.1 Spirochaetia bacterium
GAGGCGCGACCGCCGGGAGGCACACGCTCGCCAGTTCGACGAATCTGTGCAAAAGTGTTAGCTTCGAGTAGGTAGGTATAACTATGATGCACCCATTCGGAGGCGGGTTCGGCATGGGATTCATGCCGTTTTCCGGCCTCATTCCGATTATTCTCATTGGCGGTGCGATTTATCTCTTTTTTCGGCATCGCCGTCACCTGGACCACGACGCTGACGGCGACCGAGGGAGGGGCGATCGTATCTCTCGCGGCGGCGGTAGACCGAGGGCGAGCGAGCTGTACCGGCTCGCGCACAAGCACGGGGGCACGCTCACCGTGTCCGAGGTGGTGGTGGAGCTCGGCGTCGAGCCGAAGGACGCCGAGGCCTCGCTCGAAGCCATTACCGACGGCCGGCGCGTTCAGATGGAAGTGGGCACCGACGGGGGCGTATTCTACCGGTTCGTCGAGATCGCCGGAGGCGGCTCGCGGTAGACCGGCGTCGTCACCCCCGTGTGAGGGAAGAATGAATACAAGCTCGCGTGACTACGCGTTTGTCCGCAGGTGGTTGGACGAAGCGCTGCGGGACTCGGATGTTCCCTGGTGGGAGTGGCAGGTCGAGACGAACACCGTCAAAATCGGTCCCCGCAAGGCCACCATGCTCGGCTACGACCCGGACGCCTTTACAGGCGGCGGCTACCAGTCCTTTACCAATCTTTTACACCCCGACGACTACGAGCGAACGATGGAGGCGATGCGCAGGCTCCTCGAGGGACGCTCTCCCATCTATCAGGTAGACTACCGGATTCGCGCTGCCGACGGGAACTACCGCTGGTATATGGACCGCGGGACCTTTGTTTCAGGGTCGGCCTCGACGCAGAGCAAGCGAATGCGGGGCGTGGTGATTGATCTCGGCGGTGCGTTCGGGTCCGGGCCGTTCGAAGAGGAGCAGGATTTCCTGCCTCGCGTACGCTCGGTGATATCGACAGTTGCCGTCCCGGCCGCCACGGTAACGCTTTGTGCGGTGTGCGGTCGGGTCAAGAACGACTCCGGCGGCCTCGACTGGCATGAGGTGAGTCGAGAGCTCCTCGAAACGCTCGATGTCGAGGTGTCCCACGGTATGTGCGAAAGCTGCATACGAGCGTTGTATCCCGACTATGCGGAGCACATCATCTCGGCGATGGAGGACGGGGGCGCCCCGCCGGAGTGAGGCGCCCGGCGGCGTTAGCGCTGCCGGGACATCATGTCCATGACGCCGCCGCCGTTTTCGGCGTTGGTAAAGCCCATCTGTTGCAGTATCCGAACCGCATAAGCGCTACGGGCTCCCGAAGCGCAGTAGACGGTGATGTGGCGATCTTTTGCGCCGAGCTTCTCCGCCTGCGTGCCGATATCGTCGAGGGGGATGTTCAGCGCCTCGGGCACCGCCCCCATCTTGAACTCTTCCGGCGTTCGTACGTCCACGATGATGGGCTCGGTGCCGTCGGTCTCGTCGGCGTCGGCGCTGCCGCCCGCCGATTGTGCTTGTGCATCGGCGCCGCCCGCGTTCTCAGAAGCGCCGGCGCCGGCCTGTGAAGCCGCCTCGCCCGGCGCGAGGGTTTCTCTGTGCTCGACCGCCGGAAGGACGACGTCAAAGTGGGTGTAGCCGACCGCCCGCGCGTGGCGCTCTATGCTGGTAAAGCCGCCCGAAACGTTGTACACCGAGCTAAAGCCCTCCTGCACGAGTCGGCGAAGTGCCTGATGCCCTTTCTTTCCGTCATCGCTTACGAGAAGGATGGGCATGTCCTTCGGCACCCCGGCAGTTCTCATTACCAGTTGCTTCAGGGTGACCGGGTGAGAGCCGCGGATGTGGGCGCGCTCGAAGCTGAACGGATCGCGAAGGTCGATGAGCACAAGCGGCTGGTCGAGGGTTTCGGCAAACGAATCGAGCTCGCCGGCGGTCACCGCCGGGCTTGCGCCGCTCATGCGGTTCTCCGCGACAAAGGCGGCCATGTTGAGCGGGTCGTTTGCGGTGCCGAACGGCGGCGCGTAGGCGAGATCGAGCTCCGCCAGCCGGCTCACCGTCATACCGGACGCAATGGCGGTGGAGAGCACGTCGAGGCGCTTATCGGCACCCTCCGCTGCGGCGGTTTGGCCCCCGAGAATCCGACCGGTTTCGGTGTCGTAGATGACGAGCACCGTGACCGGGGTTGCCCCGGGAAAGTAGGAGGTGTGGTTTTCCTTGTGCACGACGACTGCCTGTGCATCAATGCCTGCCGACTGTGCCTGTGCGAGCGACAGACCGGTTGACCCGGCGGTGGCCTCGAACACCTTTACGATGGAGGTGCCCTGAGCCCCGGTGTAGCTTCGCTTCTCGCCGAGCGCGTTCGACGCGGCGATGCGACCCTGGCGGTTTGCCGGACCGGCGAGGGGGATGCGGACCTTTCGCCCGCTCACCGTGTGGTCTATCTCGACCATATCGCCTGCGGCAAAAATGGCGGGGTCGCTTGTTTGCAGGTATTCGTTTACGACCAACCCGCCCGCCTCGCCGAGCGTGAGTCCCGCGTTCTCGGCGAGCGTGAGGGTCGGCTTTACGCCCACCGACATGAGCACCATCTCGGCCGAAACGGTGCGCCCGTCCTCGAGTTGCACGACGTCCTCGTCAATTCGGGTGACCGAGGCGGAGGTGTATACGTCCACCTCGTGTGCCTCGAGCTCTTCGGTGAGATACCCGGCGACTTCGGGCTCCATGTTCGGCATGACGTGGGGGAGGCGCTCGACGAGCGTCACGTCCATACCGCGCTTTCTCAACGCCTCGACCATTTCGAGGCCGATGAACCCGCCGCCCACGACGACCGCCGACTCCGGCTCGCGGTGCTCGATCCAGTGGTCGATTGCATCCATGTCTCTGAGGGTCCACAGGGAAAACACGTGCTCTTTGTCCACGCCCGGGATCGGGGGAACGAAGGGCTTGCCGCCCTGGGCAAGGATAAGCGAGTCGTAGGGGAAATCGACCTCTTCTCCGCTTTGCTTTTGCAGCGCTCGCACGGTCTGTGCCTCGCGATCGATGGAGACGACCTCGGTTTCCACTTCGACCTGTACGTTGTATTGCTCGTGGAAGCTCTCCGGGCTCTGCAGGATGAGCTTCGACCGGCGGTCTATGTCTCTGCTGATGTAGTAGGGAAGGCCGCAGTTGGCAAAAGAGATATCCGGGCCCGCCTCGAGAACGGTTATCTCGGCCTCGCTCGACATTCTTCGTGCTCTTGCTGCCGCGGTGGCACCGGCTGCTACTCCACCTATAATCAATATCCGTTCCATTTCGTACTCCGTTTATATATTCTGTATTATATATAACAAAAGCACGATTAAATGTCAAGTGGGTACGTGTGAAAGCCCGAGAACTGCCGGGTTCAGCGCGAGGCCTCGCCCCCGAGGAGGAATGCGGTGACCTCGCGCCACCACGGTGAATCGGGCGAGTAATCGAGCGTGTTGTGGCCGGCCTCCTCCTGGATCCAGAGTCTTTTCTCGCCGTGGTAGCCGTCGTAGAGTTCCTGGCCGAGCTCGGTGGTTACCAAATCATCCTCTCCGGCGAGGAGCACGCCGACCCGCCCGGAATACTCGGCGAGGGCGGCCTCGCTGTCGTAGCGGTCACGGAGCACCGCGCGTACGAAAAAGCGGGGAAACATGGTGGCGCCGACATCGACGATGTTGGTAAAGGGGGTGATAAGAAGCACCGCCGGCACTGCGTCCGGATACTCTGAGGCTACGATGGAGGCAACGGCGGTTCCAAGCGACTCGCCCACGAGGTACACCGGACGCGAAGGGTCGGCCTCGAGCAGCCGGTCCACCGCATCTTGCGCGGCCGAAACGAGCGCCCGCTCGCTGGGTTTGCCCGGCCTCGATCCGTAGCCGGGATACTCGAGGATATACACCTCCCACGAGTCCATACTCTGCGGTCCCTGGAATCCGGAGGCGAAATGATCCCGCTTTACGCTCTGCCCGCCGTTTCCGTGGAAGATAAGAACGCGGTGCTGGGTTTCCTGCTCTGAGCGTGGCGCCGGAGGCGGCGCGTACCAGCCGATGCGGTCCTCGCCGGCCTCGGGCCACGGCTCGAGACCCTTTCGAGCAGCCGTCTCGAGCAATACCTCTTCATCATCGTTTGCGGGGTGATACACGATCATATTCCGGCATCCGGAGAAAAGAAGTATTGCCGCGGCGGCAAGTAAGATTGCGGCGGTCTGTGGAAGGCGGCGGCGTGTCGTGGTAGTCGTGCGGACGGGGGGGCGATTCATAGGCTGCCTCCTATTGTACGGACCGAACGCAGGGCACTCAAGCGGGTGGCGCGTTTCCGGGCCTCACCCGATCGGCGCGGCCGTCAACAGGGTTGTTGATACCCTACCCGGGGTGCCGCGTGGTCGCCGGGCGGCGGGGGACGGAGGCGGCGGGGACGTGCCCAGGATTGTGGCGGGGAGTGTTGAGTTGGGGGGCTGTTTTTAGTATGTTTGGGATGACGCGCATGGGGCGTGGCGCGAGGCGCACGGCCCCGACGGCGCAGTCTCCACTCAGTACAGGAAATTAAATGACAGAAGAGATAGAGAAGCGGCGCACATTTGCCATTATTAGCCACCCGGACGCGGGGAAGACGACGCTCACGGAGAAGCTCTTGCTCTTCGGCGGCGGAATTCGCGCGGCGGGGGCGGTGAAATCGAACAAGATTACTCGCACGACGACTTCGGACTTCATGGAGATCGAGAAGCAGCGGGGGATCTCGGTGGCCACGGCGGTGATGTCGTTCGAGTACGGCGGGAAGTTGATAAACATTCTCGACACGCCGGGACACAAGGATTTCTCGGAGGACACCTACCGCACGCTCTCGGCGGTGGATAGTGTGATCCTGGTAGTCGACTCGGTGAAGGGTGTCGAGGAGCAGACCGAACGCCTAATGCAGGTGTGCCGGATGCGGAAGACGCCGGTGATGATTTTCGTCAACAAGCTCGACCGTGAGGGGAAGCCTGCGTTCGATCTTGCCGACGAGCTCGAGAACAAGCTCGAGATTGCGGTGCGGCCGCTGACGTGGCCGATCGGCGTGGGGACGACCTTCAAGGGAGTGTACAATCTTCACGAGGGAAACGTGACGCTCTTTAACTCGGCCAAATCTACGGTCGAGGAGGAGGACGAGCGGATTCGCATCGACTCGCTCGACGACCCCCGGCTCGATGAGCGGCTCGGCGGGCTCGCGGAGCAGTTGCGAGAGGATGTGGGGTTGATCGATGGGGTCTATGATCCGTTTTCGGTCGACGATTACCTCGAGGCTCGCGTGGCGCCGGTGTTTTTCGGGAGCGCGCTCAACAACTTCGGGGTGCGCGAGCTGCTCGATACGTTCGTCTCGATTGCCCCCGCGCCGCGGGCGCGAAGCACGAGCTCTCGGGAGGTTTCGCCGCAGGAGGATAGTTTCAGCGGGTTCGTGTTCAAGATCCACGCGAATCTCGACCCGAAGCACCGTGACCGCATTGCCTTTCTGCGGGTGTGCTCGGGGCGCTTTCAGAAGGACAAGCAGTTTCGCCACGTGCGGCTGGGAAAAAAGCTTCGGTTCTCGCGGCCCTACAGTTTCATGGCCCGGCAAAAGAGTGTCATAGACGACGCGTATCCGGGCGATGTGGTCGGGCTCTACGATCGCGGCGATCTAAAGATCGGCGACACGCTGACCGAAGGCGAGGAGATGCAGTTTCAGGGTGTGCCGAATTTCTCGCCGGAGATTTTCAAGGAGGTGGTCGCCACCGATCCGATGCGCTCGAAGCAGCTCGACAAGGGGCTCACCCACCTCGTGGAGGAGGGGCTCGCGCAGCTGTTCATTCAGGACAACGGACGGCGGAAGATCGTCGGCACGGTCGGCGAGCTGCAGTTCGAGGTAATCCAGTATCGGCTGGTCAACGAGTACGGAGCGGCGTGTCGATTCGAGCCGCTGGGCTTCGTGCGGGCGTGCTGGCTGACCTCCGATGATCCGGACGAGCTCGCGAAGTTCATCCGCTACCGCGACCACTTGATCGCCTATGATCTGCATCGCAATCCGGTCTACTTTGCGGAGTCGGAGTGGATGCTGCGCTCGATGATCGACAAGTATCCGGCGATTCGGTTCCACTTCAGCTCGGAGCTCGATAGTGAGATTTCGCAGTATGAGTTGGGGTCGATGTATGCCTCGAGAAGTGTATAGAAGCGTGTTGATGATTTTCGGCTAACCGGTTGTGCGGCACGGAGATGGGTCGCGCGGTCGGCCGGAAAATGGAAGCGCCTCGCCGGAAGCTCCGGTGGTGGCGAGAGTTAGGCGAATTTTATCAACAGGCTCGTTGATACTTCACCCACTCTCGCCGGCGAGGACGCCCACGAACTCCGCCACCACCCCCTCGAAACGCCGCCAATTGGCACGGCCCATTGTTTGCTCACAGACTGCGAGATGCCGGGTCCCCCGCGACTCGTTGTTCGGCGCCAAGAGCACGAGGCTGCCTCCGGGAAGATGTCCCGCGCGTATGAGACGCTCGATTCCGGGACGCGAGATGAGCTCGTCACGCGGGTGCATGACGACGGTGGCGGGAATTGGGAGCTCGCCCCCACGCAGCCTTCTGCGCAGCTCGTGGTGAGAACGATACAGTGCGTGGTAGGCCGCCGCCGGCAGGCGTGGGTACAGTCGATCGTTGGGCGAGGAGGCACTCGGGATGGGCAGCCTGCGGGTGAGAGCGGTGAGGGGTCTGAGGATCTGGGTTTTGGGGCGCAGCGAGAGAGCGGGGGAGAGCAATAAGGCCCCCGAGAACTGTGGGAGGGCGGGTTCGGCCCCGGTTGGATCAGCGCCGACGGGGTCGGCCCGGCCGGGCGTTGGGCCCGCGGTGGGCTCGCTCAACAGAAAGTCGCAGAAGGTCAATGCGCCGAGCGATTGGCCGAGGAAACCCACCGGGAGGCCGCTCGCCGGACCGCCCTCTGCCGTCACTGAGCCGAGGAGCTGGGAAGCGGCGTTGTAATCCTCGAGCCACGACTCGCGGGTAATCTCTTCGAGCGCGGTGTAGTCTCCGCGATGGCCCGAGAGCGCCATCCGTACAACGAGGACGCCGAGCGATTGTAAGAGCGTGCAGATGGAGCCCATGCGGTCGGGGTGGAGGTTGAGTCCGTGGACGACGAGCACGACCGCCTTTGGGGGACCGGGGGGCTCATAGCGGAAAAAGCGTGGAAGCATTGTTTAGATAAGATAGCACAGCGGGGCCCTGCTGCACGAGCGGCGGGGTGGTGTGGGGGCCGGGCCGCGCGCCGGTCGGGATCCCCGGGGGCCGAGGGCGCGGGCGCTCCAGGCCGGCTGGGCGCGGCCCAAGATTTGCTGGGCGCCGGGGCCGGCGAGTCCCGGCGCCCGCGGCGCTCCCGTCCGGTGCGGCGCGGGCCGTTCGGCACC
>JAWLED010000063.1:0-16764 GCA_041686235.1 Spirochaetia bacterium
CCTCAGGCGTTTTCGACACGCCGGTCGGCGTTGATGCGCAACCAGGTAACGGCCATAGCAAGAGCCAGTCCACCAATGGTAAGAACGGCAAGCATCATCGCTGTCCTCCTTATCAGGGTAGTGGGCCAGAAACTTTCCCTTTTCTGTTTTCAAACAACAGCTTACCGTGAGACGCTGCTGTTCCCCTATGAGACCGTCCGGGATCGAACCGAATCTCGGGGTTTCGCGACCTCGGATTGTCGCGCCCCGAGACAGCCCACGCGCTGCCCGGTCTTTTGTGATCTTCCTCCTTTAAGATATGGAATTATCGATAAACAGTCAACAAGTTTCACAAAAATGCCCCCGCGCCGGCCCACGGTTGCTTCCTCGTGCGAGTTTTTCTACCTTTAACGGATATGGATGTAGAACAATTCAATAGAGGCTACGACATCGAGACATACGTGGAAAACCTTCGAAACTATCGAAGCTTCGTCAAGCGACTCATGGGCGAGGCGAAAGCCGATAGTACTCACGTTTCGCAGTTGAAGCAGGCGATAGCCGACCACCCGCAACCGGTTCGCGCAACAATGACCACCGAAGACTGGTGTGGAGATTCCGCCTGTAATGGCCCAATTCTCAGTGACCTCTTCAACCGGGCGGGCATCGACTTTCGGGTATTCCGCGGTTCCGAAGAAACCGAGCTCAAAGATATGTACGAGAGTCAGGGCGCCGATCACATTCCTGTCGTTTCCATTTGGGACGGCTCAGGGAACGAGCTTGCGCGATGGATCGAAGCGCCACAGGCGGTCAGTGAGAAAAAGAGCGCCTGGAAACAAGAGCATCCCGAGTTCGAAGAGCTCTATAAGAAACAGAAGACCGATAAAGAGGCCGCAAAGCAGTTTGCCTCTTTGTACCGAACGTTTATCGAGGAAATGGGAGCGTGGTACAAGTCCGGCATGTGGTCCGAGACCACTTCCGAGATCGTAGAGCTGGTAAAACAGGGGAGCCCACACGAAGGCACGCCGCAGACCTGAACAACGCGCCATCCTCCTTGCATGGCAACTGCCACAGCTGGCCTTGGGGTATCTCTTCGTCTTGGCGGTAAGAGGGCGTCTGCGCTCGAAATACCGCGGGGTACCCGTCTTCGAAACCCCACATATCCCCGGAGGGATAAGCTTCGGCCCGGTAATCGTTCTCAGCCGTGCCGCCCGAGGCCGCCGGTTGTTACGGCACGAGTATGGACATTCACGCCAATCGGTCATACTCGGCCCGCTCTACCTACCGCTCGTCGGGGTTCCCTCCGTAGGGTTTGCCTTCATGACGCGTGCGCGGCTCATATCCCGAGCCGGCTACTTTGCCCGCTATCCCGAGGCGTGGGCCGACCGCCTCGGCGGGGTAGAACGCCCCCGCAAACAGCCGTCACGACGGGTCCGTCAACCATGATGCCGGGTCGGTGAGCTCGGGAAACTGCGCACGTACCGGCTGCCGTGAGCCGCTGCGCGCCTCGTCCAACTCCGCCACCGCGACGTACAGTTCCGCAAGCTTATCCACGAGACGCCGCACGTTGTCGTCGAAATTCGCAAGCGTCATCTGCAACGCTATACGGTTCTCTCTCGATACATGAGACCGCGGATTGGACAGCTCGGCGCGGAGCTCTGAACGCACTTCGGTCATCAACAAACGGACGAACTCCTGCATAGCCTCAATCGAAACATAGGTTTCGTATACGTCGATCGAGCCGTCTTCGGCGTCTTCGTCCAACAGTAACAGCCGATCCATGTCACGCCATTGAGAGCTCGATAACGAGGTGTTCTGAGCTTTGTTGCGCAGAATCACGTTATTCATGAGGGTCTGGTACTGCCTTTTCACTTCCAGTGCTGCGCTGATAACGTTCGTTGTTGTGTTGGGCATAGGCGTTTACGTATTCTCTTGTGCGCTTTTCCTGTTACAAGGTAACTACGCATCCCGATAGGTTCAAAGCGTGTCGTCCACGAGGAGAATCTGGATGTCACAAACATTCGTATTCGTGGGGCCGGTGCGTAAGAGCGCTCCGTGACTATCGAGATAGGCATAAGAGTCGTTGTGCTCGAGTGCACGACGGAGGCTACTCCGGTCTTCTGCGGCACGAGCGGCGATCTCATCGTCGACAAGCCCGCCGGCTGCGTCTGTGGGCCCGTCGTTGCCGTCGGTGGCCACGCTTGCAAAGCGGCAGCCTCGGTAGCTCTCCGGCGCCTTACTCCACTCCTCGAGCACCGACAGAGCAAGCTCTTGGTTTCGCCCGCCGTGCCCCGATTCGTCTCGAATGGTCACCGTCGTTTCGCCGCCGGCAAGAACGCATACGGGAGCCGGAGAAAGCATGGCGGTTTCCCGTATATCGCGGGCTATTCCGGGAAAAATCTTGCCGGCCTCTCGCGCCTCACCCACGAGACGGGCGGTAAGCACGAACGTCGTGTAGCCCGCCGACCGCGCGGCGGCGGCTGCAGCCTGCAGCGCTTGAGTGTTCGAACCGACGATAACGTTGTGCACCGAATCGAATATGGCTTCGGAGGCCGACGGGGTTTCGGGAATGGCGCCTTCAGCTCCGTCGCTGATGATTGCACGGGCGGCCGCCGGTAACACATCAAGCACCTCGTAGCGGGCGGTGATTTCGTAGGCCTCGGCGTAGGTGGTTGGGTCGGCGGCAGTAATCCCGGAGGCGATGCTTGCCGGCTCATCCCCTACCACGTCGGATAAAATGAGGTTGACCGATGTGGCGGGCGCCATCAACCTCGCCAGACGCCCACCTTTGACATTGGAGAGGTGCTTTCGCACGCAGTTTATCTCCTGGATCGTTGCCCCGCTGGAAAGCAGCAACCGGGTAACCTCCTGCACGTCCTCGAGGCTGAGCTCGTGTGTTTCGTCATGAAAGGGATCTACCAGGAGCGCGGAGCCGCCGCCGGAAATAACCGAGACTATCAGTGTCCGCTCGTCGGCGCCCTCGAGCACCGCCGCCATGCGGCGCGCTGCTCTCACCCCGGCCTCGTCCGGCACCGGATGGCCGGCCTCGATGAGCTCGACCCGCGAAAGCGGCTCGGCGTGTCCGTACTTTGTGACGACCACACCACCCCCAATGCGCTCCCCGAGCACCTCCTCGAGCGCGCGCGCCATCCGGGCTGCGGCCTTGCCGATACCGAGCACGAGGACTCGGTCAAAGGCGGAGAGGTCGAAACGCAGCTGCTCGAACTCGGTGGTGACCTCGAGCGTATTATCGCAGACGCTCACACACCGCGCGATTATGCCCGCGGAATCCGCACGCCCGAGCGCTGCGTGAATGATGGCGTTGAGTGCCTCGTCGCGGGTATAGTCCACCGTATTCATCGCCGCTCCTTTCACCGAGCCCCGAAAGCAGGCACGGGTTCATTACTATGATCCTGCGCGACTCGGCCCATCGAAGCTTTGTCACGTCGGCTGGTCTCACAATTTTCTTCTTTTGGCGAAACCTCGTCTATAGTCTTCAGTTCCTCTTGACCCGGCGGGCCCTTCGGGTGCACTATACACCGAACAGGAAGAGGGCATCCTTCATTGTCGCGTTCAGAGCACGTGGCCGTGCGGAATGCTTTCTTCCATCCTTTCCCGTTGTAGTCGCTGCTGGTCGGGTCCGTTGGACAGGCCAAGCAACTGATCGGCGGCGTACCCGCGCGGGTCGACCGTCGGCGGGGCGGCATGCGGAGATGATCCGAAAACGAAAAGGAGGTTTGAATGATTCACGACAGTACAACGCCAAGTTCCGAGGGAACCGGCGCGTAACAGTTTCAGAGTATCCCTCGAACGAGGGAATGTAAGGGGCCCTTCGGGGCCCCTTTCTTTTTATGACACCCGTTGAGCCCCACCTCGAAATATCGAAAAACATGGAAAAGTCGTTTTGCATCCCCCAATGGCGGCTTCTATACTGTATATTCTGTGTACAAGCCGGGTGTGGACCCGTGCTTTAAGGAGGTACATATGAACATAAGTCAGATTCTCAAAGAGAGTTTTGTCGTATCAAAGAAAAACCCTTTCATCTTCGTCCCCATGCTGGTGGCCGGGGCGTTTTCGGGCCTGCTCTCGCTCATCTTCCTCGGTTCGGCCATACCTATGGCAGACCGATACGCCGGTGAGCAAATGGCCTCCAACCCCGAGCAAGCAATGGTCGGCTTTGGGGCCGCGTTAAGCGGCGTATTTCTGGTATCGGTTATCAGCGGTATCGTGGGGCTTCTCGCCCATGGCATGACCGTCGCCATGGCCGACCTCGAGCTCAAAGAGCAGAACGCCTCACTCAAGGCGGGATGGTCGCGGCTCGTTTCGCGTCTCACGCCATTGATCATCGCCTCGATCGTTGTCGGCATCATTGTGGCAATCGCCTCGATGCTTCTCCTGCTCCCCGGGTTGATCGTCGTATTTCTGTTGATGTTCACCCTTGTAGCCGTCATGGTTGACGAGCAGGGAGCGTTTCAGGCAATCAGACACAGCTTCGATGTGGTCACGAAAAACTTCAGAGCCACCTTTGTGTTGTTTCTCGTCCTCATCGCTCTTGGCGTGATCGCCGGGGTGCTGAGCTTTGCACTCGGACTCATCCCGATTCTCGGCGCCGTGCTAACTATGATTATCTCGGCTCTCTATACGGGTTACATCACGATCTTCCTCGTGAGAACGTACCGAGACCTCGAGCCGAACCCGAGCGCGCCTCCGGAAGCCGAAGTATAGCACCGGCCTGAGCGCATGACCAACGAACGACCGGGAGCGCTTTCGCAGGGCATCGGATCGGGCTCTAATCTATGAGGCTCAGTCCAATGCGTTTTCGCTCTCGGTCCACGTCCATCACGGTAACCGTAAGCGTCCCACCGACCCGCACAACCTCGTGCGGATCGGAGACGAAGCGGTCTGCAAGTTTACTAATGTGAATCAGCCCGTCCCGATGTACCCCGATATCCACGAATGCGCCGAAATTCGTGACGTTGGTAACTTTTCCCGGCAGCTTCATACCGGGCTGCAGGTCGGCGATATCGTGGACGTCATCGCTAAAGGAAAAGTGCTCAAAGGCCGGGCGGGGGTCGCGACCGGGACGCAGGAGCTCGGCGCGGATGTCTCTGAGCGTCGGAAGGCCGACGTCGTCGCTTACATAGCGCTCGAGCTCGATGGCGTTACACAACTTCTCGTTTCCCACGAGCTCTGAGATCTGCGCCCCAATATCCGCCGCCATACGCTCCACCAGACCGTAGCGCTCCGGATGGACAGCTGAGGCGTCGAGCGGATGCTCGCCGGTACTCACCCGCAGGAACCCTGCCGCTTGCTCGAAGGTTTTCTCACCGAGGCCGTTCACCGCACGAAGCTCCTCGCGCGAGGGAAACGGGCCGCGCTTGCCGCGGTGGGCAACGATCGCTGCTGCTACGCGCGAAGAAATGCCGGCCACGTACTGAAGCAGATGTGGACTTGCCGTGTTGAGCTCGACTCCCACCGCGTTAACACACGAGACGACCGTATCCCGCAAGCGATTATCGAGGAGCTTCTCGTTCACATCGTGCTGATATTGCCCGACACCGATGGACTTGGGATCGATTTTTACGAGCTCGGACAACGGGTCCATGAGCCTGCGGCCAATGGAGACGGCACCGCGGACGGTCACGTCATAGTCGGGGAACTCTTCTCGTGCCGCAGCCGAGGCGGAATACACCGAGGCGCCGGCTTCGTTTACGCTGACGACCCCAACGCGTGCGGCATCACCCGCGCCGCCCACCTCGGCGGTGACGTCCTGCAAAAACGAAACCGCCTCTCGGCCGCCGGTACCGTTTCCCACCGCAATTACCTCGATCTCGTAGTCACGGAGAAGCGCTTGTACCCGGGCGCCCGCCTCATCGCGCCTGTTATGTGGCTCGAGCGGATATATGGTCTCGTAATGGCGGAGCTCGCCTCGGGCGTCGAGGCATACGAGCTTGCATCCGGTGCGAAGGCCGGGATCTACCGCCAGTACGGCCCGCTCGCCGAGCGGCGGGGCGAGAAGCAGCTCTCGAAGGTTTGCTGCAAATACCGCCGCGGCAGTCTCGTCGGCGGCGCTCTTGAGGCGCGCTTTCGCCTCGGTTTCGTGGGACGGGGCCAGAAGACGCCGATACGCGTCCGCACACGCCGCCTCGAGCTGCTCGCCTCGCTCGCCGCCTTTGCCCTTCGACCTGCCGCGATTTTCGAGATAGCGCCTCTCCACGAGCGCGAGCGCGCGCGCTTCTTCCGGCAGCACGCGGACGGTCAACACGCCCTCGCGCTCACCGCGAAACATTGCAAGCACTCGATGCGAGGGTGCCTTGGCGGCGGGCTCCTTCCAGTCGAAGTAGTCCCTGTAGGTCTCACTCTCATCGCGGCCCTCGGCCCGGGGATTCCCCGCGCTCTTCTGGTCCGCACCGCTGCGCGTGCCCCGTTTCGCAGCCCGTCGCGCGCTAATATAGGCGCGGGCGGAAAAGAGCTCGCGAAGCTCCGCTCGCAACTCCGCGTCCTCGTTGATCCACTCAGCGATAATGTCCCGCGCCCCCGCGAGAGCCGCCTCGGTGTCGGGCACTCCCGCCTCTTCGTCTACATAGCGCGCTGCTTCCCGTCCCGGGAGTACATCCGCGGCCTCGAGAACTCGGCGGGCGAGCGGCTCGAGACCCCGCTCGTGTGCGGCGCCGGCGCGCGTTTTTTTCTTCTTTCGGTAGGGGAGATAGAGGTCTTCGAGTGCTGCACGTGTCTGCGCCCCTTCAATCTTTTTTCGAAGGTCTTCAGAGAGAAGCCGGCGTTCCTCGAGCGACTCGAGGATCGAGCTCCGCCGTGTGTCGAGCTGCTCGAGCTCGGCAAGCCGGTCCCGCACCTTTAGCAGGGCGTCCTCGGCCATTTCTCCGGTGCGCTCCTTGCGGTAGCGAGCAATGAACGGCACGCCCGCGCCGTCGGCGAACAGCGCTGCGGCGCCGGCCACCCCCGACCTGGGGAGGTCGAGCTCCTCTGCGATGATCGAAATGTGTTTGTTGGTCATAGCTCATTCCGTTTGGTATTGGCTGGGCCGCCGGGGGCGCTATCGGCTGAACTGTTCTCGGAAGTATTGCAGAGCCCGTGTCTCCTGTCCATACCACACCTCGTCGCTGAGGTTGAGAAAGGCGTGATCGCCGTCAGGGTAAAGAGCGAGCTCCACACTCCCCCCCGCGTCCTCGAGCGCCTCCGCGTAGCGGGTAGACTGTGAGACGTGCACTGTTTGGTCTTGTTCGCCGTGGAACAAAAGCACCGGCGGGAGGTCCGCATCCACGTAGTTGATCGGACTCAATTGCTCGAGGCGGCGCTCGGGAAAGACCCGGAACACCCCCGAATGCTCGAACGCGTCACCTTCTTTCATCGCCACCAAGTCCGTCGGCGAGCTCTCTGCAAAGAGAAAGGAAAACGAGAAGCCCTGCTCCTCCATAGTGGAGCCGGCCATGAGCGCGAGGTGTCCCCCGGAGGAGACGCCGTAGAGGCCGAGTTTATGAGGGTCATAGCCGAAGCGAGAGGCCTCTTCGCCGAGCCACCGCACTGCTTCACGGGCATTTTCCACCGGACCGCCGAGTCCACGGTAGAAAGAGGTCGTATAGTTCACCGATGCAACGAAATAGCCTTCCTCGCGCATGCGCCTGAGGAAGCGGTCTATGATCCGTATCGTAACCTTATCCCCGTGGAGCCACGAGCCGCCGTGGAAAAACACGACGAGCGGCTGCGTACCGTCGGGCTCGACCCCAACCGGCTCGTAGATGTCGAGTCGATGCCTACGGATAACGTCTCTCTTGTACACCAGGTCCTGATGCACCGTCCCCTCGACCGGCGGCTTCTCTTTGGATTCGCGGACCATCTCGTCAACCATGTCGGGCATCGGCGTTACCATACTCTGCACGGCCGGGAGCACGAAGAGCAAGACGGCTATTGCCACCGCCGCGATCACGAGAACACGCACGGTCCTCCGCGAGAGCTTCATACCAGTAAAAATGACAATCATCACCGGCGGGGTCAACGCTCGGTGCCGCAGTGGGAACGCGGTGCCCCGAATCTCGAGCGCTCTCCGCGGCACGCGAGCGCGCCCCGAATCTCGAGCGCTCTCCGCGGCGCGCGAGCGCGCCCCCTCAGCCGGGGCGCTGCTTCCGCTTGGTCCACATATCGAGCATGACCGCAAGGATGAATATGGTGCCGGTTATGACCTGCTGAATGTAGGATGAGACCCCGACCAAGTTCAGCCCATTTGCGAGCACACCCATGATCAGCGCGCCGGCGAAGGTACCGACTGTCGTGCCGGCCCCACCCATGAGGGAGGCGCCACCGAGCACCGTCGCCGCGATCGCCTGGAGCTCGAGCCCGCTTGCCGCCTGCGGCTGCGCACTCCACAGGCGCGCGGCCAAAACAATCCCGCCGATCGCCGCGGTGGTCCCGCTGAGCACGTAAGAGGAGAGCTTTATCCACTGCACCTTAATACCGGCAAGACGCGCCGTCTCTTCGTTACCGCCGACGGCGTAAATGTAGGCTCCGAAAGGTGTACGCTGCAATATGATATGGCTCAGAACGAACACGACCACAAAAATGACGGCCGGAATCGGAACGGGACCGACGGTCGATCCGATAAAGGTGAAACTCTCGCCCATCCCGGAAATGGGGCGCCCCTGCGTGTATATGAGCGTCAATCCGCGGGCAATAGCCATCATCGCCAAGGTAGCGACGAACGGCTGTAGCCCGCCCTTCACGATAAAAAAGCCGTTTACCAGCCCGAGCCCTGCGCCGGCGAGAATCGCAAGAATGAGTGCCGGGGCAAGCGGCAAGCCGTTTCTCGCCATGAACCCCGCAGCCAGCGCACCGGAAAACGCCACGAGTGAGCCGACCGAGAGGTCTATCCCGCCGGCGATAATCGTAAAGGTCACCCCGATCGCGACGATCCCGAGAAGAGCCGACTGCTCGACCACGTTGAGTAAGTTCGAGACGCTGAGAAATCTCTGTGAGGCTATCGAGAACAGGAACACGAGCCCGGCAAGGATGAGAACCGTGCTGTAACGTGCCGCCGTCAAACCAATGTTCTTCACCGTTCACCGCCTCCTGCTGCTGCTTTCTGCATAATTGCGTCCTGTGTGGCTTCCGCGCGAGAGAGCTCACCGGCTACGCGTCCCTCGCGCATCACGAGCACTCGGTCTGCGACCCCCACAATTTCAGGAAGCTCCGAGGATATCATGATGATACCCACGCCGCGCTCGGCAAGCTCTCCCATGATGTTGTGAATCTCCGCCTTCGCTCCCACGTCAATTCCGCGGGTCGGCTCGTCGAGGATGAGCACCTCGGGATTGAGCGCAAGGCAGCGAGCAAGGATAACCTTTTGCTGATTCCCGCCGGAGAGGTTTCGAACCAGTTGAGACAACGACGGGGTCTGTATCCGGAGACGTTTCTCGTAGGTGCGGGCGATGTCGACAAGCTTCTGTATACGCACGAGCCCGGCCTTGAACAGCCGTTCCATCACACTGATCACGAGATTGTCGCGTACGCTCATGCGGAGAAAGAGTCCCTGCTCCTTGCGGTCTTCGGGGACGTAGGCAAAACCGCGGCGCATCATTGCACGCACCGAGCCGATCTCGATCGGCTTCTCGCGCAATGTCACGCTACCGCCGGACGCCCGATCGATCCCCATGAGCGCGCGCGCCATCTCCGATCTTCCGGCTCCCACCAGGCCCGATACCCCGAGAATCTCTCCCGCACGCAGGGAGAAAGAAACGTCCTCGAAGCGCCCGCCGCTGAGCCCGTTCACCTCGAGGATGGTCCGGGAGATCTCGGCGTTGTGTTTTGGAAAGAACTCACCGAGCTCACGACCTACCATCATCCGTACGATCGTGTCCGAGTCGATCTCCGAAATGGCCGCAGTGTGTACCGCCTTCCCGTCGCGCAACACCGTGACCGCATCCGCAATATCGAACACCTCTTCGAGCCGGTGCGAAATGTAGATAATCGTAATTCCCTGTCGCTTTAGCTCACGGATGAGCCGGAAGAGCGTATCCGTTTCTCTGTCCGTTAACGAGCTCGTGGGCTCGTCCATGATGATGGTCTTTGCGTTGAGCGAGAGCGCCTTGGCCACCTCCACCATTTGCTGCTGCGCAATCGAAAGGTACCCGACAATCTCGGTGGGATCGACGTGTACATCGATCCGCTCGAGGAGCTCTCCCGCACGTCTGTTGAGCTCGTGATAGTCGATGAAGAGCCCCGCGGCCTTCCGCGGCTCTCGCCCGAGAAGGATATTGGCCGCCACACTGCGGTAGGGGATAACCGTGAGCTCCTGATAGATCATACTCACGCCCCGAGCTTGGGAGTCGGCCGGGCTCTTGAGCTCGACCTCCTCACCGTCTATCTCGATTCGCCCCTCGTCCTTTGCAAGACTTCCCGAGAGCAGCTTCATGAGGGTGGACTTTCCCGCACCGTTCTCGCCGACAAGCGCATGCACCGCTCCCGACTCGACCTCGAAGGAGACGTCGTTGAGCGCATGAACGC
Organism: Spirochaetia bacterium; assembly: GCA_041686235.1. GTDB lineage: Bacteria > Spirochaetota > Spirochaetia > DSM-27196 > PWMO01 > JAAAOH01. The sequence continues at coordinate 10,492 of JAWLED010000063.1, forward strand.
CGGGGAACCTCTTATGTATGCCCTCCATACGCAGGGCGTAACTCATCTTCACTGCTCCTTTTGTCGGAACGCTTCGCCGGGCCGGGCCAACCGGTAGCCGCGCCCGAACCGGTCCGGCCCGCGGCGCCCGTATGAGCGCGAGGGTGGGAGCCTTCGGCCCCCAGCCCCCGCGATATTCGTCACACTGCCTTAGAACTCGTCGACGTTGTCCGGGGTTACCAGCTGCAGCGGAACCGGGATGGACTCATCCACCGATTCGTCCTGCAGATACGCCATTGCCGTTTCGACACCGAGCTCGCCCATCAGCGCGGGCTGCTGAGCAACCGTTGCGTCGAGGCGTCCATCCTCAACCGCCTGCACGGCGTCGTCGACGGCATCGAATCCCACGAAAGCAATGTCTTCCGCGCGCTCAGCCGACTCCGCAGCCTGAATGGCACCGAGGACCATCTCGTCGTTGTGAGCAAAAACGCCGTCAATCTCCGATTCGGCCTGCAAAATGTTCTGGAACACGTTGAGGCCTTCGGTCCTGTTGAAATCGGCGGCCTGTGCGGCAACGATCTCCACCTCGTCGTTTTCTCCGACGATATTGTTGAAACCCTCGCCCCGGTCGCGGGCCGCGGAGGTGCCGGGAATACCCTGGAGCTCGACTACGCTTCCACTACCGCCGATCAACTCGATTAGGTGCTCTGCGGCCATCTCGCCACCGGCGACATTGTCGCTGGCAATGTGGGAGACCACCTCGCCGCCTTCGCTACCACGGTCGATCGTAAAGACCGGAATGTCCTGCTCGTTTGCCCGCTGTACGCTCGGCACCACGGCGTCGGAGTCGGTCGGATTTATCAACAGAGCATCGACGCCGCGTTGGATGAGATCCTGCACGTTACTGCTCTCTCGGGAGGCGTCGTCCTGCGAATCGACGACTACCAACTCGACACCCATTTCTTCGGCTGCCGACTCTGCTCCGTCACGCAACGTGACGAAGAACGGATTGTTCAACGTCGAAACCGATAGCCCCAATACGAAACCGTCGGCTTCTTCGCCTTCCTCGGCTTGACCGCCCGCAAACAGCGGACCGGCAAATACCAGCATCAGTGAAACGATGAGCACTGTCATTCGTCTCATATCGTGCCTCCTTTTCTATACCTCTTCTCATACGGCCCCAACGGAGCCGACCAATCACCGTGTTTTCTGCCGCGCCAAACTGTGGATGAGAAGCGCGGAGATGATCACCGCTCCCTGCAACACCTGTGCGTAGAACGGGGATATGTTGAGAATGTTTATTGCGTTCGCAATCATGGCCATGATCAGTGCACCGAGAACGGTACCCGAGAGCGTCCCCTCACCACCGGTCAAGGCGGCCCCGCCGACCACCACCGCCGCGATTGCATCGAGCTCATAGCGAATCCCCATGACCGGCTGGGCGGAGTCCAGCCGTGCCACCAGGATCATCCCCGCGAGCGAGGCAAGCACCCCCGACATGACGTATACGGAGACGGTCGTCACCTTTACCGGAAGTCCAGCAACGCGCGCTGCCACCGGGTTATTACCGATCGCATATATGTAGCGGCCAAGCGTCGTGCGCGAGAGGATGAGGATTCCCACCGCGTAAATCCCCGCTGCAATCCAAACCGGGGTCGGTATTTTGAGTATGGCGGTGGTACCGATGTTGAGAAACGGCTGCGGCAAGCCGGTCACCGGACGCCCTCCGGTGTAGCTGAGCGCGAGCCCGCGGGCGAGCGTCATCATTCCAAGGGTCGTAATGAACGGCGGAATCTTGCCCTCGGTGACGAGAAGTCCGTTCACCAGCCCAACGAACGCTCCCAATCCGAAGCCGGTGAGCATGGCCAGTGGTACCGGCACGCCCATCTGCAACACGTCGGCGGTTACCACTGCCGTCAGCGCCAGCACCGAGCCGACCGAGAGATCGATTCCCGCGGTGAGGATGACGAGCGTCATGCCGGCGGCGATGGTGGCGTTGACGGTGGCTTGTAGAAGGAGATTGAGGATGTTCCCTACCGTGAGGAACTGCTCCGAGATGCTTGCCAACAGCGCGGCAAGCAGGAGAATGGCAACTAACAGCCCAAACCGGCGAAAAATCGCGCGTATATCCAAGGTACCGGTCATCTTAGAAGATCACTCCTGAGTAGAGAATGATGTTGGAAAACGGGGTGCATTCACCCGTGCGAACGATACCTTTCGCGCTCCCCGACCGGCTCTTCAGCTCCTCATGGCTAATGTAGGCTATCGGTATGTTGCCTAACGCCTCGAGCAGGGCCGCGTGAATCTCCGGGCTTTTTGCGCGCGTGTCCTCGGCGACCTCCGCGCGCTCTACGGTGAGCTCGCTCAGCACCGTCTCGAGGGTCTCCAAGAAGGACGGCACGCCGCATCTCAGTGCAAGATCGATACGCTCGGGGCCCTGTGGTATCGGGAGCCCGGCATCGCTGACGACGACGGAATCGGTGTGTCCCATACTCGAAAGAAGCGCGGAGATAGGTTGATTGAGCACGCCGATCTTTTTCATGTCGCCTCTCCTTTATCTGTGTTTCCTTTTGTGCCGTCCGTGCCGTTTATCCCGGGTGGCCCGGTCGAGGCGCGGATGACGAGCTCGGGGGTCAGCACGCGATGTTGCATACCTTCGGTCGTATCTCCGCTAAGCCGGCGAAGGAGCAAGGACACCGCCTGCCGGACGATCTCCTGCTTGGGCTGCCGCACCGTAGTGAGGGACGGCACGGCGTATGAGGCCAGCTGAACGTCGTCGAACCCGACTACCGAAAGATCATAGGGCACGCGCATGTGCTGTTCGGCCGCACCGTGGAGGACCCCCATCGCCATGAGATCGTTGGAGGCAAAAAACGCGGTCGGCAAGTTGTCTTCGCGGTGCATTTGATCGAAGGCCGCGTATCCGCTTTCCACCTGAAAGTCGCCGTAGAACACCGTTCCCGCAAGCCCTTCCTCTTCCATGGCCCGGTGATAGCCGGCGAGACGGTCTTCGGTGGAGGCAATCCCCTGTGGGCCGGCAATACAGTCGATGCGTGTGTGGCCGAGCTCGATCAAGTGGCGGGTTGCAAGATAGGCCCCGTGCTCGTTGTCCGAGACAACCCGATCAATGTCGAGCCCCGGGATGTCACGGTCGACGAGCACTGCGGTGATTTTCTGGTCGCTTAGCGCGTCTATGGCCTCGGCGTCGTCGCCGGTGGAGACGAACACCATACCGTCCGCCGCTTTCTCCGCCAGCAGCCGCATGTAGGTTAGCTCTTTGCCGGGATTCTGTTCGGTATTGCAGATGATAACGTTGTAGCCCTTGAGAAAGCACTCGTCCTCGAGCAGCCGGGCGATTTCGGCAAAGTAGGGGTTGGTGTTGTCGGGAATGAGAACCCCGAATGTATGAGATTGCTTGGTGCGCAGGCTACGGGCGAGGCCGTACGGGCGGTAGTCGAGCTCATCTATTGCCTCCATTACCCGAGCCCTCAACGCTTCGCTGACGTGTCGCGTCTCGTTAATGATGTGACTCACGGTCGTCGGCGAAACGCCCGCGCGCTTCGCGACGTCCTTGATGGTCGCCATAGTTCGGCTCGCCCTCTCAGGACCGCTGCATGACCAATCGATTGCGCAACGGATTGCGCAATCGATTTACAACAAGTCTACAATCACTTCCTCTGTTCTGTCAAACACGGGTTCACCCACGCGCAGCGAGCACAGACCGGGCCGCCCCGTCTTGCGTCGCCGCGGTGGCTTAGCATATGGTGTAGTCAATATCACTGAAGGAGCAAACGCGTGACTCCGGCATTCTGCGTCGTTGGAAGCATAAACATGGATCTCGTGACCCAGGTCGACCGTTTTCCGCGCCCCGGCGAGACACGTACCGGGACGAAATTCGGCACCTATCCCGGCGGTAAAGGCGCGAACCAAGCGGTCGCCCTCGCTCGACTCGGCGGAAACACACGTATGGCCGGAAAGATCGGCGACGACGTGTTCGGCGCCGACTACATGGCGACCTTTCGCGACGAGGGTATCGACACCTCCATCGTGGAGACGGTAGGGGGGACCTCCACGGGAGTCGCGGTCATCGAGGTCGACTCCGGCGGCGAAAACCATATCATCATCGTTCCTGGCGCAAACGGGCGTGTAGACAGTTCGTATATCGATGCGAACGTAGAGCAAATAGTAGAGGCCGGGTATATCCTCTTCCAGCTCGAGACCCCCTTCGAAACAGTCGCATACGCTATGAGGCAGGCCTCCTCACGCGGGTGCCGCACGATTCTCGATCCCGCCCCCGCTCCACCGCACGGCCTTTCGCAGGACATGCTCAGTCAGGTCGACTATCTCACGCCGAACGAGAGCGAGGCTGAAGCTCTTACCGGCATCGCGGTTGCTGACCTCGACAGCGCAGCCGCCGCGGGCAATGAGCTTCGCACGCGCACCGCGGCCGGCATCGTGATCAAAGCCGGAGGACACGGCGCGTACATCATCGATGACGACGGGGCTCGCCACGTTTCCGGCTATTCCGTGGACATCGCAGATACTACCGCCGCCGGCGACGCATTTAACGCCGGGCTTGCTTTTGCACTCGGTCACGGGCGGAGTCTCGACGATGCAGTGGGCTTTGCAAACGCGGTAGGAGCCATGTCCTGTACCGGATTCGGCGCGCAAAGTGCCATGCCTACCTACAGCGCAGCGGAGGGGCTGATCAATGAGTGAGGTTCTCATCGCCGGGCACAGGAACCCGGACATGGATTGCACCTGCGCATCCACCGCGTATGCCTATCTCAAGCAGCAGCTGTTCCCCGAGACAACCTACACCCCCATTCGCTCGGGAGCGTTGAGCCGACAGATTCGCGATGTATACGAGCAGGCCGGTGTTCCCGTGCCCTCTCATGTGGAGACGATCGAGCCCACCGTCTCGCACGTGGTAAAACCGTACGATTTCTGCCTCCATCCGGCGGATCCGGTGCTTCGGGCGTTTGAGCTCGTGCGCGAGCGTACCATCAGCGCCATTCCCGTGTGCCACAGCAATGGAGCCTTTGAGGGCGTCGTCGGCGTCAACGAGATCGCCGAGTACGCCTCCGCCTTCCACGCGGGCGACCGACCTGAATACCATTTCGCCACGGGCAACTTCGAGCGCGTCCTTCCCGGCCGGTTCCTCAAACAAGGAACGGAGGACGAGTTCCTCGCTCCCATCGCAACCGGGGCAATGCCCATCAAACGCGCATTCGAGCGTATCGAGCGCCTCTCGCGACGCCCGTTGCTCATCGTCGGCAACCGCAGCGAGATCCTCGCCTATGCAATACAACACGAGTTCCCCGCCATCGTTATCACCGGGCTCGAGGACGAAGACGAGCTCGAGGTCGACTTCTCCGGCTACCGGGGTACGGTATTTCTCTCCGACAGCGATACCGCCGAGTCCATTCGACTGCTTCGCTTGAGCTCGGAGATCGACATGATCGTCGACACCGATGTGCCCCGGCTGCAACACAATGCCTCGTTCGACGAGGCAAAGGCTCAGCTTCTCGGCTCGGAATACCGCGGTTTTCCGGTGTTTCGCGGCGAGGAGTTCGTGGGCATGGTTACGCGTCGCTCATTCATCGAGCGCCCGCGCCCGAAGCTCATTCTCGTCGATCACAACGAGCTCGACCAAGCGGTAGCCGGAGCGGAATACGCGCAGATCAACGAGATTGTCGACCATCATCGCCTCGACGCACCCAAAACGGCGGAACCGATTACCGTATACACTCGGCCCGTAGGCAGCACCTGCACCATCGTGTGGCAGGAGTTTCTCTCGCACGGTGTCGAGATACCGAAGGATATCGGGGTCGTGATGTTCTCCGGGATTCTCTCCGACACGGTAAACCTCCAATCGCCTACGGCCACGGCGGTCGACCGGCACGCCGTCGAGTCACTCGAGAAAATCACCGGGCTCTCCCCTGACGATCAGACCAAACGACTGTTCTCCCGCATCAAGGCGCTGCAGGAGCGCGAGCCCCAGGAAATCGTCGCCTCAGACTTCAAAGTATATGAGGAAGCCGGGCTGCGGTTCGGAATCGGTCAGGTGGAGGTGACAACCCTCGTCGATGCCGGTTCCTACGCCGATCGACTCGTGCAGGCACTCGAGCGCGTTGCCCACGAAAAGAGCCTCGAGTGGACGATGCTCATGATCACCGACGTCGTAAAAGGTGACAGTATCTTGCTGACCAACGGATTCACAGCCGGTAATCAAAAACTCATATACCATAAGCTCGGCGACCGGATGTACCAGTTGTCGGGCGTCCTCTCGCG
>JAWLED010000064.1:0-11070 GCA_041686235.1 Spirochaetia bacterium
CCTCCCCGAGTAATGCACGACGCCACCTGAAAACCCACCGTGGCACGCCTCGGGACGGTGAGCGCGGCGCCGCCCGGCGTAGCGTCCCGCATCACCTCTCTCTCTTGTCGCTTTCCGCAACGAATTGCCGTCCGCACGAATCTCGATCCACAATTTTCCGACTTATTTTGAAATCTTTTGCGGTTGTTTGATCTACATCATAGTGCGCTCCTCCTGCGTTTCGTAAACTCCCACATACCAAATGAAGAGGAGGATCATTATGACGACATTACTTCGAAGCTCCGAACTTTCTTGCCCATCCTGCGTGGCGAAAATCAAGAACCATCTCAACGCCGTGGACGGCGTGCAAGACGCAGAGGTTCAGTTCAACACGGGAAAGATTGAAGTGAGCCACGACCCGGAGCGCGCAACGCAAGAGCAGCTCGTGAAGGCTGTTCGCGAGGCGGGGTATGAATCCCGCGTCGCGCAGTTCTAAGGAGGACATGATGAATAGGAAAACACTTATCGCCTCAGGCATACTCATAGCAGCCTCGCTGTTACTCAAGCTGTTCTCGACGCTGCCCACCGTCGCCCCCTTCGTAATGGGGGCGGCGGCTGTGGTCGCCGGGATCCCCGTCGCACTGAGCGCCTACCGATCCGCGGTTAACCGGCACGTAAGCATTGAAGCTCTCGTCACCGTTGCCGCCGTGGGCGCGATGGCAATCGGCGAGTTTTGGGAGGCTGCCGCCGTAACCTTTCTGTTCAACCTCGGCAACTACCTCGAGGCCCGAACAATGGCCCGCACCCGCGGCGTCATTGGAAGCCTCCTCGAGCTCGCCCCCGACACGGCCGTCGTGCTTCGCGGCGAGGAGTGGGTAGAAATCGGCGCGGGCGAAGTTCAGGCAGGCGATACCGTCGTGGTCAGGCCCGGCGCGCAGGTACCGGTCGACGGACTCGTGCAATCCGGGACCTCTTCGGTCGACGAAAGCGCGATAACGGGCGAGCCCTACCCTAGAGGCGTCGAAGCCGAAGACGAGGTCTACGCCGGCACCTTCAACCAAGCAGGCATGTTGACGGTCGAGGCAACCGCTGCGGGGAGAGACACCACCCTCGCGCGCATCATCCAGCGAGTGGAAGAGGCGCAGGAAGCCAAAGCTCCTACGCAACGCTTTATGGAGCGCTTCTCCAAATGGTACACGCCGGGGATCATCGTCGGCGCGGCGGTCATGTTTGCGATTACTCGAAACATTGAGCTTGCCCTGACCATCCTCGTCATCGGGTGCCCGGGCGCTTTGGTTATCTCCACGCCGGTTTCGGTGGTCGCCGGAATCGGTGGAGCGGCAAAACGAGGCATTCTCATGAAAGGCGGCGCCCACCTCGAGGAGAGCGGCAGAATAACCGCGGTGGCCCTCGACAAAACGGGAACGCTCACCCGCGGACGACCGGAGGTTACGGAGACCGTTGTATTTCCGGCGGACGGCGGGGAGGCGCCGCTGCGGACGGCTGAGCCTGCGGGCGTCGGTGAGGGCGCCGCCGCCGGTGGGGCGGCCGGGGACGCCGTCGCGGTTTCGGACACCGTAAGTGGCGGCGCCGCCGCCGGTGGGGCCGCGGCCGGGAGCGCCCCGCCGCGCCCAGCAGAGGTTGCCGCGTGGGACGGAACCGGTGGGGCGACGTCTGTTGCGGAGGCCCACACTGCGGTGGGCTCGGCCGGCTCGGCCGGGTCGAACGGCTCGGGAACGCAGCCGGCCCCCGCTGTGAGCAAGCAGGACCTCTTGTACTGGGCGGCGATAGCGGAAAAGGGAACCGAGCATCCGCTGTCCCACGCGGTGCTGCGGGCCGTCAGCGGCGCGGACAGGGTGCCTAACCCCGAGCGCGCGGAGGTGCTGGCCGGACGGGGGATCGAAGCCGGGTACGACGGGCATACGATTCTCGTCGGCTCGCCGCGGCTCATGGAGGAACAGGGCTTCGATCTTGAGCCCTACAACGCGTTTATCGGCGGCGGCGCGGGCACCAGCACCGGCGACACGTCCGGTCACGGTGACAGCGACACCGCCGTTGACGGCGCCAACCCCAGCGCGCGAACCGACGGGGCAACTCCGGTACTCGTGGGGCTCGACGGCCGCCTTGCAGGCGCTCTGTTCATTACCGATCCCATCCGTAGCGACGCTCGAGAGGCGATTGCCGCCCTCTACAAAAACGGTGTTAAGAAGGTGGTCATGCTTACCGGGGATAACCCCCTCACCGCACAACACGTCGCCGACGAGCTCGGTATCTCCGACGTGTATGCCGGACTGCTCCCGGATGAAAAGCTCACCAAAGTACAGGAGCTTCAAAGCGAGGGCTACGTAACCGCGATGGTAGGTGACGGGGTAAACGACGCCCCCGCACTCGCTGCGGCAAATGTCGGTATAGCAATGGGTGCTGCCGGAAACGACGTGGCGATCGAGACCGCCGACATCGCGCTCATGCGCGACGACCTCATGCTGCTTGCACAGGCGGTTCGCCGAGCCAGGCTGACGCTGCGAAACATTCGCGAAAACGTGATCGTGGCAATGGTTACCGTTGCGGCGCTATTGACCGGCGTGCTCCTTGGAGAAGTCCGCATGGCCGGAGGCATGCTCATACACGAGGCTTCGGTCATGGTCGTCGTGCTCAATGCAATGCGGCTCTTGCGAGACCGCACATAGCCGCAGCGCTTGCTTTTACGAACCTCAGGGGATTATCCTAACCGCAGGCGTCGGGTTTCACGCTTCTTACGAGCTTCGTTGGAGCCCGGCGCCGAAACGGAACCCCGGAGGTTCGACACGTATGGCTAAGAAATTTTGGAACAAACCGCGAATAGTCTTTGCAACCTGGGCCGCCGCCGAGCTGGTCGGCTGGCTCACGACTCACTACTTCTTTTTGGATTTCAGGGCGAACTGGGTGTGGTTGGTGCTCTCTCTCATTGCATTCGTGCCGATGGTGCGCTACATGCCGTGGAAACAGAAGAAGCTACGGAAGATACTGTTGCTGTGGCTCGTTACCGTCGCAGTGGGCCTCGCCGTATCCTTTCTCACCTTCGAGGTCGATCCCCTGCTGCCCTTGGCCGGCTATCTCGGCGTGTTTTGGCTGTTCCTCATGGGTATAGCGTTTTTCGTGAATGCGCTGTGGTGGACACCGGGGCTTTTCATTATCGGTGGCGCCTTGCAGATTGCCGCGGGGGTCCTGCCGTTCGCGTTTCCGATTCTCATTGCCGACCAATACCTCGTGGCAGCGGTAGCCGGAACCGGCGCGATGCTGATTTTGCTTCCCAACAAGCGATTGCGTACGCGCAAAAAGAGCGCGGCAGCGGCGGCCTAACCGGGGCCAAACCGGCGCCGGCGGCAGCCGCGGCCGGTGCCGCGGCCTGCCTGCCGGCATGGCCGGCTGCCTCGGGGTGGCTCACCCTCGGGTTTGGCTCACCCTCGGGGTCGCATCACAGGGGCACTCTTATGCAGTTATCGCCTCGACGTCACTCTCGACGTCGCTCGTGGCCTTGAGGTTGAACGTCTCGACAATGGTCTGCTTAACGTTCTCCGAGACGAAGGCCGGAAGCGTGGGCCCAATGCGAACGCCCTTGAATCCAAGTGCGAGAAGCGCGAGCAGTACACACACCGCCTTTTGCTCGTACCAAGCTACCGCAAAGTCGACCGGGAGATCGTTGAGATCATCGAGCCCGAAGACCTCCTTGAGCTTGAGCGCGATGGCGGCAATTGAATAGGAATCGTTGCACTGACCGGCGTCGAGCACCCGCGGGATCCCGCCGATGTCGCCGAGGTCGAGCTTGTTGTAGCGGTATTTTGCGCAACCCGCGGTCATGATGACCGTATCGTTGGGCAGCTCTTTTGCAAGGTCGGTAAAGTATTCGCGCGATTTCATCCGGCCGTCACAACCGGCCATGACAACAAACTTCTTGATAGCACCCGAATTAACCGCGTCCACCACTTTGTCGGCAAGTTGCTCGACCTGGTGATGCGCAAAACCGCCGACGATCTCGCCCTCTTCGATTTGCTCGGGCGGGTCACAGGTCTTGGCAAGCTCTATGATCCGGGAGAAATCCTTCGGCCGGCCGTCCTCGCGATCCGGGATGTGCGTAACGTCGGGGTAGCCTGCCATGCCGGTGGTGAATATTCGATCCTTGTAGGAGTCGCGCACCGGGGTAATGCAGTTGGTCGTCATCAAAATGGGGCCGTTGAAGCTCTTAAACTCGGTGTTCTGCTTGTACCACGAGCCGCCGTAGTTTCCAACGAAATGATCGTACTTCTTAAACGCCGGATAATAGTTGGCCGGCAGCATCTCCGAATGCGTGTAGACGTCGACACCGCTGTCTTTCGTCTGTTCCAACAGCTCGGCCATGTCTTTGAGGTCGTGCCCTGAGATGAGAATGCCGGGGCGGTTTTGCGTGCCGATATTCACTTTGGTGATCTCCGGGTGGCCGTAGGTCCCGGTGTTCGCGCTGTCCAACAGAGCCATTGTTTTTACCGCGGTATTGCCGGTGGCAACAAGAGTTTCTGTAAGCTCGCCGAGCGACTTGTCCTCGATCGTCGCCACGAGCTCATCGATCATCTCGCGGTAGATCTCTTCGTCTTCGTAGCCGAGAATTGCCGCATGCTCACCGTAGGCAGCGAGCCCTTTCATCCCGTACACGATAAACTCTCTCAGCGAGCGCACGTCTTCGTCTTCGGTGGCCAATACCGACGCCACGGCAAAGGCCGATTCGAGCTCATCGACTGTTTTCGCATCGAAGGCCGCCGCTGCGGGAAGCTTTTCTCCCGTGGCGTAGGTTGCCGCAAGGGCCTTCTTGCGCTCGAGCGTCTCGAAGGTAAGCTCGGTAATGCGCCCGGTGTCGAAGTTTGCGTTGGTAATGGTCGCAAACAGCGCGCGCATAATGAAGTTTCCCTCATCTGCGATGGACTCTCCGGCTTGCGCCTTCTTTTGGGCAAGATAGGCAAGTCCCTTCAGGTTGTAGACGAGAACGTCCATGTGATTTGATGTTTCGTCCGCTTTACCGCAGACGCCCCGAGTGGTGCAGCCTACGTTCTTTGAAGCTTCCTGACATTGATAGCAAAACATACTCATTGCATTCCTCCTGTGGAATTGTATTCGAAATTGTTTGTTGCATTATGTGCGTGTATCGTGTGCGGTCCCACGCGTTCGCCGCGTCGAAGCGCGCTACGAAGGGTGGTCTGCTGTCGATCGAGTCGAACCAGCTCCTCGAGCAGGACCCGTTCTTCGGCGCTCGACTCGAGGACCTCCCGGATGCCGCCGTTCTCGATAACAAGCCGCTTGTCGGCCTTGAGTGCAAGCATGGGATCGTGGGTCGCCATGAGGACGATTTTCTCCTCGCCGGTGAGAACCTCCAGCGCGGCAAGGCGATCTATGCCGGCGTTTTCGATCTCGTCGATGAGGACCACCGGCGAGGAGCTCAAGATGGCGGTGTCTGCGATCATAAGCGAGCGGGCTTGGCCGCCGCTGAGCGCGGTCAGTTGGGTCTCGCCGCTGAAAGACTCCCCCGCAAGCTCGTTTGCCGTCTCGATAACGCGCCGGCACACCTCCTCGGCATTGGGCGTGAAGCGGCTTTCGGCGTGGAGGGCGAGGAACTCCGAGACCGAGACATCCATCACGAAGTTCATGTTTTGTGAGAGCTGCGCAACGATGCTCGGGCCTCCGCCAAACCGTCGGCTGAGGTCGGGCTCGGATTCGTTTACCAGCACCCGGCGCGAGGTGGGCGTGTCCGCCTGGGCCATCCACTCGATGTCGGCGAGGAGTCGGCTCTTGCCGCTTCCCGTCGGGCCCACGATGCACACGATCTCGCCGGCGCTCACCTGAAGCTCTCCGAAGGGTTCGCCTGCCCCATCCTTATCGGTGCCGGCTTGTATGCTGATACTCGTGATGCGTTCGCTCTTATCTTCTCCGAGGAACTCCGCCATCCCATCGATGAACTCCATTGCCTCCTCGGCGAGCCCGAGTTGAGAGAGGGTCTTTTCTTCGCAGTCGGCCGGCACGACGCCCTTGCCGGCGAGAAACTCTTGGAGGTACGGATATTCGCGAACGAGCTCGGCCACGGTGGCGGTTTTTACTGCCGCGGTGTCGGTCTGCAAATCAGCCGTGTGCATTAGCTTGCCCCCTTTCGATGGACATGCTCCGCACGTTTCCGAGCTGGTACTCACTGCCGATGCGCGTCTCGCCGAGGCAGTAGGAACACAACGCACTCGGCATGGGAAAGCGGAGTCGACGACCTGCTATCTTGTCCAGCTCGCCGGCGTGTTCCCACAACAGTCGACCGAGCTCGTACCCACCCTGTCCCGACAGGCCGTTCACCTGGAGAACCGCGGCCTTGGGATTGGCGGTCCGCACGCGGGAGGCGAACACTTCGCGCTCGGCCTGGCTTACGATGTCGCCCTTGGTGACGACAACGATATCCGCCGCTTTTAGCATGGGACCGATTTTTCGCGGTGTAGACAGACCGCTGAGGTTATCGATTACACAGACCGCGGTAACTCCCTCTATGTGGGGCGAGCACCGGTTACAGAGCCCGGCGGATTCGGAGAAGAGCAGGTCGAACCCGTCTGCCACGCCCCAGTCGAAGGCGGTCTCGATGTTGCTTACGAAGTAGTGGTCGGGGCACAGTGACCCCGAAAGCCCCTTTTGAACGGGGATTCCTGCAGCGCGGTAGCGCTCGTCGTCGTCCGTTGCAAGACAATCGAACTTAATGACGCCTGCTTGGATATCGCGGCTGCGCAGCTCCATCGCCGTCTTTAGCACGACGGCGGTTTTCCCGCACGAAGGCGGACCCGATACGGTTACAAGCCTCATACCGGCGCCCCGTGATCCGCCGCCCCTTGGTGAGCGCCGTCGAAGAGCTCAGCACACCGCGACAACACCGCCTCGAGGTCGTTTCGGTTGAGATAGTCCCACCCGGGCCACTCCACCGCCGCGCTCTCGGGCACGGGGTCCTCGATGTCCGGATGCGTGGCGGGAAAGAGGCCCTGGTAGGTTAGAATCTCCGCCATTTTCGCCCCGGCAAAGAGGTCTACCACCGGCTGAATCTCAGGCCGGTCCGCCCGTGACAGCAGGAGAATCGGAGAGCCTATCGCCCCATCGGCCGGCCATACCGGGCGCAGCGGCCCACCTGCGGGAATCGTGCGGGAGAAAAAGTAGGGCATAACCGTAACGGCGGGTTGGGCCACCGCGTCGTTGCCCGAGCGAGCACCCCGCGCCCCCTTGATCATCTGCGAGGGGTGGAGCGAGCGAAACAGGCTCCGCCCAAGTGCACGCACCCCCGCTTCTCCGTAGCGTCGGTAGATGCTCAAAAGCACCCCGTCGAAGAGGTCGAAGTCCCCAATCGGGAGCGAAACGCTGTTCTCGAAACGCGGGTGGAGCAGGTCTTCCCAAGAGCGGGGCATCGGCCTATCGCCGATCTCGTTCTCGTTTACCAAAAAGATGGCCGGGACCATCCCGATAATGCTGTAGTGGCCGTCCGGGTCCTCCAGCCCGATGTGCTCGCCGAACGCGTTCATCCGGGACAAACCGCGGCGGTCGGCAAACGCGCCTGATTCTTTCAGGCTCAAAATGGTCGGATTGGTGAAGAACAGCTTATACCCTGCGGAGAGAAACACGTCGGGCAGCGAGTCGATGCCGGCCCCGGGCGTAATGTGCTCCTCGATCCATTCCGTACCCGTGTAGGCGGCCTGCAAGTCGTAGGAGAGCTCTCGCCCGGTCTCCGCGGTAAACTGCTCGGCAACCTCCGACAGCTCTTCCATGATCGGAACACGTATCGGACAGGGAACGAGGCCAACCGTCCACACACCGCGCTTGCTGTGGGAGGCCGCTGCCGGCTGAGGTGCTTCGCCCGCGGTGGCCGCCAGAGTTGCGTCCTCGGTGCGGCGCTGCGCCTCCACGACCTCCGACAGCCGTGCCGCGAGCACGCCCGGCTCGATGCCCTTCACCTGCGCGGCAGTCTCGAGGGTGATGGAGGATCCAAATCGCTTCCGCGCGCCGGGGTCCGACATGCGGGAAAATCCTGCCTCAACAAGGGTATCTATTGTTTCCGGGTACCGCTCGGTGATGTCGTAGAGCGTATCTCCGGCGTTGATATCGTAGCTCATCATTTGCTCCTGATTAGTCCTGCGTGGTATTCTTGGCGCACCGTAACACCGCCGAACGCATGGGTCCTTGACCTATGTCAATTGCTGAGGAAATTCATGGTAAATTTTGATACCGTCGTTGCAGAGACGGATCTTCTCGGAGGTCTGTCCTCCCGCTCGCTGAAAAAGATTACCGACACGCAGCGCGTGCGATCGCTCCCGCGCGGTGGTCTCCTGTTCACCGAGGGCGATGAGGGCACTGCGATCTACGTGTTGGCCACCGGGAGCATGCGGCTGTTTCGCTCCGACGAGGAGGGACGCGAGGCGGTGGTTCATCTCGTGCGGCCCGGAGAGGTGTTTGCCGAAGCGGTGCTCTTTGATGAAGAGACCTACCCGGTCTCCGCGCAGGCACGAGAGGACTCACAGCTTGTGGAGATCCCAAAGGCGCGCGTTCTTGCGTTGCTCGAGGACCCCGGGTTCCGCCAGGACTTCTTCGCCAATATCATGCGGAAGCTCCGTTTCCTCGCCCAGCAGGTCTACGTGCTTTCGAGCTGCGATGTGCGCGAGCGGCTCTTGCGGTTTCTCGCCGGGAGATTCGGAAAGCGCTCCTACTACCGCATGGACCTCTCAAAAAAAGAGGTAGCCGAGGCGATCGCAACAACTCCCGAGACGCTCTCCCGCGTCCTCGCGGCGCTCGAACGCGCAGGAACCCTCACGTGGGAACGAAACGAGGTCCACCTTACACCGAGCGCGTGGGAGGGGATCGAGGATGAGTAGTCGGGCGGCCCGGGGCGTTAGTATCCTATCATCGTAGTTGTGAATCATAATGATTATTATCTACCGGAGGAGGACACCACGATGAGCACCCCCGAGATCTCTCCCCAGATCCGCAAAGAAATTCTCGAAGCTCAGCGAGTCGAGATTACCGAGTACCACATTTACACGCGTCTTTCACGCGTCATGAAAGACAGAAACAACAGCGAAGTGCTTGCCCGCATCGGCCGTGAAGAGAAAAACCATGCGGAGTTCTGGTCTCACTACACCGGCAAGGCTCCGAAGCCCATCCGTTGGAAGATGTTTGTCTACTACTGGCTCGCGCGGCTTCTCGGCATCACCTTTGCCATTAAGATGATGGAAAACGGCGAGGAAAACGCGCAGTTCAATTACCAGAGAATCATCGAGTACGTGCCCGAGGCAGAACAAGTTCACCAGGAGGAAGAGCAACACGAAGATGAGCTTGTGAAGATGATCGAGGAGCAGCGGCTTTCCTACATGGGCTCGGTCGTTCTCGGTCTCAACGACGCCCTCGTCGAGCTCACCGGCGCGCTCGCCGGCCTTACCCTCGCCCTCCAGGATACTTCTCTCATTGCGGTCGCCGGGCTCATTACCGGTATTGCGGCAAGCATGTCCATGGCGGCCTCCGAGTACCTCTCGCAAAAGTCCGAAGGAAAGGGAGGCCGGGCGCTGACCTCCGCCACCTACACCGGCATAGCCTATGTGTTCACCGTCATTGTACTCATCCTGCCCTATCTCGTCCTGGCCAACGTGTTCGTAGCCTTGGCGGCGACGCTCGCGCTCGCGGCAGCCATTATCGGCGGGTTCAACTTCTATATTTCTATCGCTCAGGACCTCAAGTTTGCCGCGCGGTTCTGGGAGATGACCATCTTGAGCTTCACGATTGCCGCCCTCAGCTTTGGTATCGGCTACATCATCCGGGCAATCTTCGGCGTCGATATATAACGGACGTCTCCGGGCCGTCCCCGGCCGGCCCGCCGGGCGGGCCGGGCTGGGCCTCGCCGCCTCCGGCTGGGCCGTCCCAGGGTCCGGGCCGTCCCCCGCCGCTATTGGGCGAGAAGCTTGCGCAGGCGTTGGGCGTTTTCGTGCATCGCAAAGTTGTTGAACATGCAATAGACGGTCTCGTAGCGCCGGTCGAGCTTCTCGAGCTCGGCCGCGAGCGTCGATAGCTCCGCGTCGCTGTAATCGTAGTTATAGTCGTACTCCCGGCTGTTGAGTCCGTGTAGTCGGATGTAGGCGGTCGGATTGGAGGAGACCGGGAGGCGACGCAGCACATCGACCACGTGGATCACATCGAGCTCGTCGCAGAGGCGCGCCAGACGCTCGCGGTCCTCGTTCCAGCTTCCCCTCGGCTCCCATGCCGGGAGGACACCGTTTCGCTGAATCCGGCGAAAAAACTCCCGCACCTGCTCTTCGTTTTCGTCGTTTAACTCGAAACTCGCCGGCGTCTGCAGAACACAGATACGCGCCCCGAGCGCCTCGGCAATACGTCTCGACTGCTCCCAGGCCTCGAGCACGGTACCGTTCGGCCTCAGCAGCCCCGCCTCTTGAGCTTGCTGCTCGGTAAGGTCCTTCTTGCGTTTTCGCCACGTGGGGCTCGACACCGGATGGGTAACCGCCTGCCACACTTTGACCGTGAACTCGAACTCCGGCCGTGCCTCCGCCCGCCACCGGGCAGCGGTCTTTTCCATGGGTAACTTGTAGAAGGTCCGGTTGAGCTCACACGCATCGAAGGCGTAGCTGTAGGCCTGGAGCTTGTTTTTATAGCGCTCCTTCCACCCTGACTCCGGCTGATAATCCCCGTAACCACAGGTCCCAATCCGAATCATAATTTGCCTCCTTTTTTGCCTGTATTGAAGCAGCAGCACCGTTTCCCCAGTACCAGTATAAGAATACACGCTGAAGGAGGAACATTGTGAGAACGCACAACACGGTAACGAAGACCGCGCTACTGGTGCTTTCGATTGCGTTGCTGTTTGCGGTCACCGCTTGTGACAACCCGACCTCGACCTCGGAGGACGAGACGGAGGATTCGTCACCACCGGAAGGGCCGGATCCCGAACCCGATCCCGAACCCGATCCCGAACCCGAACCCGAACCCGAACCCGATCCCGAACCCGAGCCGGACCCGGACCCGGAGCCCGAGCTTCCCCCGCTGGTTACGCTGCGCGGCGGAATCGTCGTAAATGAG